>CAZMXI010000034.1:0-32158 GCA_964570205.1 uncultured Tepidisphaeraceae bacterium | reverse complement strand
GAGTGCGTAAGGCACCCGCACTCGTTCTCCAGTTCAGGCTGAACCAGCACACTTGACCAGCCGGGTGAACAGCAAGGATGACATCTACGATTCGATTAAGGCTTTCTTCGGCAAGGGGCATTGAGTCTTTGGCGGGGCGGACTTGACGAGGCCGGCCGCCGGCCAGCATGATAGGCGCAGCCTGGCGGATGGCGGCAGACCTTCTTGAAGATGGGGCGGACCATTCGAGCCCAGGCGAGACATCTCATCCTCTTGCGTAAGGAGAGCTCATGGTCCTGCGAATCGCCGCCGTAGTGGCATTGGCGTCACTCGTATCCCAGACAGCAGGCGCCCAGGGGCAGCAGCCGGTGAAGGTGATCCGGGCGGGGATCATCGGGACGGACACATCGCACGTGCCTGCCTTCACGAAGTTGTTCAACGACCCGAAGGCGACGGGAGATATTGCGCTGGTGAAGGTGGTGGCGGCGTATCCGGGCGGCAGCCCGGACCTGAAGAGCAGCCGCGACCGGGTGCAGGGCTATGCGGATGAACTGAGGAAGATGGGGGTGGAGATCGTCGATACGATTCCCGAGCTGCTGAAGAAGGTGGATGTGGTGCTGCTGGAGAGCGTGGATGGCCGGCCGCACCTGGAGCAGGCTCGGCCGGTGTTCGAGGCGGGCAAGCCCCTGTTCATCGACAAGCCACTGGCGGGCTCGCTGGCGGATGCAGTGGCGATCGCCGAACTGGGGAGGAAGCACAACGTGCCGTGGTTCAGCAGCTCATCGCTGCGGTACAGCCCGGGGATCTTCGGGATGCGAAACGATGACCGGGTCGGGCAGGTGACCGGGTGCGACGCCTGGAGCCCGTGCTCGCTGGACCCAACGCACCCAGACCTGTTCTGGTACGGCGTTCACGGTGTGGAGATCCTGTACACGATCATGGGACCGGGCTGCGAGACGGTGACGCGGGTCCGGAGCGAGGGCACGGACCTGGTGGTGGGCAGGTGGAAGGATGGGCGGATCGGGACATTCCGCGGCATCCGCGCGGGCAGGAGCGATTACGGGGCGATGGTCTTCGGGGCCAGGGGGATCGCGCCCAGCGGGAAATACGAGGGATACAAGCCCCTGTGCGAACAGATCGCAACGTTCTTCAAGACCGGGCAGCCGCCGATCAACGCGGAGGAGACGATCGAGCTGTTCGCGTTCATGGAGGCCGCGGACGAGAGCAAACGGCAGAACGGCGTACCGGTGACGATCGAGAGCGTCCTGGCGAAGGCGAAGCAGCAAGCCGCGGCGAAGGTCAGGTAGCCGGGCACGCGTGATCAGGCAAAGCTGCGCGAGGTGAAGCATGCGATGGACCTGTGCGATCGGGGCGACAGCGCTGATGATCTGCGCGGCGGCCAGCGCCGCGGAACAGACGGTTGTGCGGTTCAAGGAAATCGACACGCTGTTCGCCAATCCCGGCAAGGGCTGGATGGCCGGGGGAAGAGGCTATGCGCGCGAGCCGCGCCTGCCAACGCGCGTGGCGTATGTTCGATACAACTGGTGCGACCTGGAGCCGGAGGAGGGACGATACCAGTGGAAACTGATTGATGATGCGATCAACGGCTGGGCGAAGCGCGAGGGGCGGGTAGCGGTGCGGATCATGACGACCAACGCCCACTCGGCGACGTATTACTGCTCGCCCAAGTGGCTCTTTGGCGCGGGGTGCAGGTTTTACGAGTACGACCGGGGCGGCGGCGACCCGACATCGGGCGGGAAGGCGATCAAGCGGATCGAGCCGGACTACGCCGATCCGATATACCTGGCCAGGCACGCGGCATTCCTCGCCGCGCTGGGCAAGCGCTATGACGGGCACCCGGGGATCGAGTTCATCGACATCGGCTCGTACGGCATCTGGGGCGAATGGCACACGCCCAACGGCAAGCCGTGGGAGACGCGCCGGCGAATCATCGACATGTACCTCGACAGCTTCAAGCAGACGCACCTCATGCAGATGTCGGATGACGCGGAGGCGATGGCGTATGCGCTGCCGCGGGGCGCGGGGTATCGGCGGGATGGCGTAGGGTCGCCTTGGCACGAAGAGCGCTGGATCGGGCACGAGAAGTACGCGAAGGTGCCGGAGTTCGCCGAGCAGTGGAAGAAGGCGCCGGTGGTGTTCGAGTGGTTCGGAAACTACGAGTACCTGCAGGGCCGGAAATGGTCGTTCGACCGGGCCGTGGAGTTCATGCTGAAGAATCACGTCACGTACATCAACGACAACATCGGGAACGTGCCGAAGGACCAATGGCCTCAGGTGGAGAAGCTGGCGCGGCTGTCGGGATATCGGTTCGTGCTGCGCGAGGCCGCCCATCCGGCGGCGGTTGCGCGCGGGCAGAAGCTGACGATGTCGATGAAATGGTCGAACGTGGGCGTGGGGAAGCTGTATCGAAGGCACGCGCTGGCGCTGTATCTGCTGGATTCCGCGGGAAAGGCGGTGTTGACCACGCCGCAGGATGACGTGGACCCGACCACGTGGCTGCCGGGGGACCACGCGGTGGCCGCCACACTGATTCCGCCGGCCGGCATGAAGCCCGGGGAGTACGGGCTGGGCGTGGCGCTGATCGATCCGCAGACGGGCAGGCCAGCCATCCGGCTGGCGATCGACGTGCCGGAAACGGGCCGATTGCACACTGTCAGCCGCGTTTCGGTAGAATGAGGGCACACAACAGGGAAGGAGACCGGATGGAAGTTGCAGTATTCAAGAAGTACGAAGAGATGAGCCTGGCCGCAGCCAGAGAGGTGGCCGACGTCCTGAACGCAAAGCCAAATGCCGTGCTGGGGCTGGCGACGGGGTCGACGCCGCTGGGGCTGTATCAGGAACTGGCGAAGATGTGCAAACGAGGGGAGCTGGACTTCTCGCACGTGACGACGTTCAACCTGGACGAATATGTTGGGCTGCCGATCACGCATCCGCAGAGTTACCACCATTTCATGCACGAGAGTTTCTTCAAGCACATCAACATTCCGCCGCAGAATGTGCACATTCCTTCGGGCACGACGAACAATTACCGCTCGTTCTGCGAGTGGTATGAACAGCGTATCCGGGATGTGGGAGGGATTGACCTGCAGATCCTGGGGATCGGGTCGGATGGGCACATTGGCTTCAACGAGCCGGGCAGTTCGCTGTCATCGCGAACGCGGCTGAAGACATTGGCCAAAAGCACGATCGACGACAACGCCAGGTTCTTCGCCGACCGCAAGGATGTTCCCATCTATGCGATCACGATGGGCGTGGGAACGATCCTGGATGCCAAACGGATCATCATGCTGGCCAACGGCGCGAACAAGTCTGAGGCGATTGCGGCGGCAGTCGAGGGACCGGTCGCGGGAATGGTAACGGCCAGCGCGTTGCAGATGCATCCGGAGGTGATGGTATTCCTGGATGAGGCGGCGGCCGGACAGTTGAAGATGCGGGATTACTACGACTGGGTGCAGACGTACAAGCCGCATGCGCCCAAAAGCTGAGGTGAGGCATGAGGATCGCAGTGGCGACGGCCCTACTGCTGGGGAGCGCACTTCTGGCGCGCGCCGTGGATCTGCCCGTCATCACGGTGACGGATGAGCAGATCCGCCTTTCAACGCCGCAACTCGAAGCCGCCATCCGCAAGAAGGGCTATGTCAGCGGCATCGCCGGGGGCAGCTTCCTGGACCGGAAGACCGGCTTCCGCGATGCCGGCTTCGGCCTGGACATCGTGGACTGGATCATGGAGAACGGGTCGGATGAGGCATATCGCGACCAGATCAACAAGGAGCTGATCTATCATTTCGGGAACGCCTATCACGGCAAGACGGCCAAGCGATCCATCGAGGGCCCGCAGATCTGCACGCAGGCCAAGGCGCTTGCTCCAGAGATCATCTCCGGCCGGGATTTCTTGGCGTTTCGTCAGGATTACGCCTACAAGACTGCCGCTCCGGGCAGGAAGACGGGCTCGACGTGGACGCAGACCATCGTGTTTCCGGAGGGGAAGCGATATTTCGTTTCATCCGACCGCATCGACGCGGTGAACAGTTCCGACAGCATGTTCCTGCGGCTGGACATGCCGGGCCACATCAAGCACAACAAAGGCGATACCTTCAGCGAAGTCTACCTGAGCTATCGTGGAATAGTCCCCTCATCGGAGTTTCTGAATGACTTCGCACCCGACGAGAAGTTCAACTACACGCGCGGGCGAGACAAGACGCCGCAGCGGTTCATTCGTGCCTATCACCTGCGCGATCCGAAGACGGGCAATGATGGACCCTGGTTAGCGGGGATGACGCTCAAGGCCGATGTGGTTTCGGAGGCGTGGTGCCACCAGCGCGGATATGTTTGCATGATCGAGGAGTTTGGAGGCCGACCAATCAAGGCGGGCGAGTCGTTCAGCGCGGCGTTCATCGTGGGATTCTTTGATTCGATCGATGAGATGAACCAGGTATATGACGCGCACGCCGGCAAGACCGCTTTGGAGGTTGACGAAACAGGGTGGAAGCTCAGGTAGCGGCGGCTGAGGCGGATTGCGGACCCGACGAGGCCCCGGGCGGACGGGCAACACCATGCTCTTCGTCGTGCTTTTGCCGCCAGTCAAGGAATCGCCGCAGCGCATCATCAAAGTCGGCGGCCGAGTTGATGGCAAGCATCGAATCCTTGAGCATGCGGCAGGGCTGCATCTGCTTGGCATACCAGCTTGCGCGGCGGCGGAATTCGAGCACGGCAGAGCGCTCACCTCGGTACTTCACGGCATTCTCGAAGTGCTGGTGCATGTAGTGGCACTTTTCCTGAATCGTCGGCTCGGGGGGAATGGTTCCGGTGGTCAGATAGCTGTGCGCATCGCGGAAGATCCAGGGGGCGGATAGTGCCGCCCGGCCAATCATGACGCCGGCGCAGCCGGTTTTCTCGATCATCCGGCGGGCATCCTCGGGCACCCGCACATCGCCATTGCCGAACACGGGAATGGTCTTCACAGCCGCGACGACCTCGGCAATGCCATCCAGGCGGACCTCGCCGGAGAATTTCATCTCGGTAGTCCGGCCATGGATGGTGATGGCGGCGACGCCGGCTTCCTCCAGGCGGCGGGCCAGGTAAGGGGCGACGATCTTCGAGTCATCCCAACCCAGGCGCAGCTTGGCGGTCAGCGGCGTGTGCCTCAAACACGCGCGGACCTTTTCGATCATGCGTATCGTGGCATCGGGATCGCAGAGCAGCCTTGAGCCGCCATCCTGCTTGGTGATGTTGCGCGAAGGACAGCCCATGTTGACGTCGATAATCGAGTAGCCGTGATCTTCGGCCCAGCGGGCGGCCTCGGGCAGCGGATCATCCCAGCAGCCAAAGAGCTGGATGCACAGAGGCGAATCCTGTTCGCAGGTGGCGGCCAGCGCGAGCGTCTTGCGCGTTTCGCGGACAACGGCGTGCGAGCAGAGCAGGTCGGTGCTGGCCAGGCCGACGCCGCCCAGCGAACGGGGAATGAGCCGAAAGGCCAGGTCACAGTAGCCGGCCATGGGGGCAAGCAGGAGGTTGGTCTTCAGCTCAATGTGGCCGATTTTCAGGGTCAAGGTTCACCGCATCATGATTTCGGCGGCCAGTTCGATCGGATGAAGGGCTCTGCGGCCCGCGCCATCCCTGATCTGGTGGCGACAGCTCGTGCCAGGGGCGACGATGACTGCATCCTCGCCGGCCTGACGAACGGCGGGCAGGAGAGACATCTCGCCAACCTTCATGGATAGATCATAGCGGTCGCGAGTGAAGCCGAACGCCCCAGCCATGCCGCAGCAGCCGGTGCCAAGCACGGTCAACCGCGCACCGACAAGGCGGCGGAGCAGGGCTGAGCTGGTCTGATCGCCCCAGAGCGATTTCTGGTGACAGTGGCCGTGCAGCAGGACCTGCCCGCCGGGGGCGACAGGCACAGTCGGCCGGGTTGGGTGCCTGTCCCAGAATCGCTCGACGAACTCCTCGGCGAGCATGGCCTTGTCGGCCAGTTCGCGGCGGAGGGCCTTATCGGCCTTCACGCGAAGCTGTAGCCAGTCATCCTTGAACGATGCCAGACACGAAGGCTCGCAGACAATGATGGCGACGACGTCCGGGTCTTGGATATACGGAAGCAACTGGCTGAATGTGCTGTCAATGGTTCGAATGGCGTCTTCCAGCAGCCCGACGGAGATCATCGACCGGCCGCAGCAGCCGACCTTGGGCAACAGAACCTGGTAGCCGAGGAGTTCCAGAACAGCGACGGCGGCGCGCCCGATGCCCGGTTCATTGAAGGTGGTGAAGCAGTCGGCGAAGAGCACAACCTTGGGACGACGGGCATCGAATTTCGGGCGGTGCCGCTGCCGGAACCATCGATAAAGAGAGTGATCGAGCCGGGGGAGACTTCGCTGGGGGGCGATGTGGAACAGTTCGTTGATCGCAGCTCGAACGGGCAGAACCGAAGCCAGCCAGTTGGAGACTTCGGGCAGGATGGACCCGAGTCGGTTGAGCAGGCGAATATGGCCGAACACCCGGGCTTGAAGAGGCACATGGCCCTCGATCCTGTAGCATTGAGCGGTGTACTCGGCCTTGAGGCGGGCGACATCCACATTGCTGGGGCATTCGCTCTTGCAGGCCTTGCAGCTCAGGCAGAGGCGCAAGGTTTCGATCGTCTCGCGGTCATCCCATGCAGCCCTCTCGCCAGCGCCGTGGAGGGGCAACTGGCCGGTGATCGCCAGGCGCAGAGCATTGGCCCGGCCGCGGGTGCTGTGACGTTCATCCATCGTAGCACGATAGGAGGGACACATGGTGCCGACGGCGGTCCTGCGGCATACGCCAGCGCCATTGCACATTTCGACAGCGCCGGCGAAGCCTTCCTGGTCGCTGTAATCAAAATACGTCTGGACATCAGGCCAGTGGAGTTGCCTGCCGCGGGGCAGGACGCGGAGATTTTCGATGATGCCCCGCGTCGGGCCAACATCGACAATCATGCCGGGGTTGAGAACGCCGGAGGGGTCGAAGAGACGCTTGACCTGGCGGAAGGCCTCCATGATTTGCGGGCCATAGAAGGATTCGAGCAGCGGACCGCGGACGCGGCCGTCGCCGTGCTCGGCCGACATGACGCCACCAAGGCTGCGTGCGAGTTCCGCCGTCTCAACGGCCATGGCGTGCATGCGCTCGCGGTCGGCGGCGTCGTGCAGGTCGATCATCGGGCGGACGTGCAGCACGCCCACGGATGCGTGGGCATAGTACGCGGCCTTTGTGCCGTGGCGAGCAGCGATCCTCTTCAGCTCCTTGACAAAACGGGCAAGGTTCTCGATCGGGACGGCGTTATCTTCAATGAACGTCAGCGGCTTGCGATGGGCGGACAGGCCGTGAAGAAGCGGCTCGCCGGCTTTGCGCAGCGCCCATGCCCTGGCCAGCGGCTCGGGTCCAACATAGCCGGCCACGGCGGCGCTCGGGATGACCTTGCGCAACAACTCGAATTTGCCCTTGACCTGGTCGAGTGACTCCGGTTCGTGGTACTCCACATAGAGCACGGCAGTCGGCGGGCAGCCATCCAGCAGCGGCAGCACCTCCATGTAACGGCGACAGTGCGCGTTGCCGCGTGCGGCCTCCAGGACCACGTCATCCAGCAGTTCGACGGCCACGGGCACGGTTCTGAGAATATCGACCGTTGCGTTGATCGCTTCCTCGACCGAGGCGAATGACGCAATGGCCAGGCCTTTGGCCCGCGGCAGCGGCCAGAGCTTCAGCTTTGCGCCGAGGATGACGGCGAGCGTGCCCTCGCTGCCGCAGATCAGGGGGGATAGATTCAGGTCATCGGGGGCGATGCCCTGATCGAGCTGACTAAGGATGAGGTCCAGTGC
This sequence comes from uncultured Tepidisphaeraceae bacterium, assembly GCA_964570205.1. GTDB lineage: Bacteria > Planctomycetota > Phycisphaerae > Tepidisphaerales > Tepidisphaeraceae > CAZMXI01. Next base: position 24,329 of record CAZMXI010000034.1, on the reverse strand, counting down.
GTAACCGGCATTGCGGCGAAAGGTCTTCGGCCAGCGCCGGCGGATTTCATCCTGATGCCCCCGGACGACCTCAGCTACGCCCCGGGCCAGCCGGCGCACGGCCGGATCGCGTGCGCCGGCGCCCGGCTCAAGCCAGAGACGCTCGCCGGTGGAAAGGCAGACATCCAATCCTGCGAGGTTCTCGACGGTTCTGCCATAACGGATGGATCTCGCCCCGGCTGCGTTGTTGCCGATGCACCCACCGATGGTGGCTTGGGCGCTGGTGGCCGGGTCGGGCGCGAAAAACAGGCCGCATTGCCGCTCGTCGAGCCAGCGATTCAGCTCATCGACGGTGACGCCCGGCTCGACATGGCAGATACGGTGGGAGGCGTCCAGTTCGATCACGCGCCGGCACCAGGCTGAATGGTCAATGACCACGGCCCGGTTCACGCATTGCCCGGCGAGGCTCGTGCCCCCACCGCGAGGCAGCAACGGCACATCGTGCCGGCCGCAGTACTCGACAAGGCGATGCATGCTGTGAACGTCATTGGGCACCGCCACGCCGATCGGCTCCACCTGGTAATTCGAGGCATCGGTGGCATAAAGCATCTGATAGTGGCGGCTGAAGCGGAGCTGGCCAGGTGCAATGGCCTCCAGTTGTTGGCGGAGTGACTCCCGATCGGTGTTTTCTGTCATGGTCGATGATGTCATACGAGGAACAGCGCATGGCTGGATGCACGAGGCGGAGCATTCCAATCAGGGGCCAACGAATCTCGAAAGCGTGATAACACAGGCGTCCACTTTGGTTCATGGCCTCGCTCTTAACAGGGCGTAAGGAATGCCAGGATGGAAACGCCAGGAATGGTACTACACCCGCAGGTGCGAGCCAACCTGAGGCCGTCGCAGTATGCCTTCGATGCGGTGCATGGCCGGTGAACTGCAAACTACAGGCCGATACAACCGACGCAAATGACATCGCATGCACTCAGCCACCGCAGCAAGAAACGCCAGGAACCGCGCGGAGCCATGTCAGTGTTGCGCCAGATACCCAGTATTCCCCCCGTCATCTCATCACGTCACGCATCGCCCGCAGATGTTCCGGCGATGTCCCGCAGCATCCACCGATCACCTTAACCCCCAGGTCCAGCAGCGGCCTCACGATCGCGGCCATGTCGGCCGGCGTCGCTCGGTACACCAGCTTCCCTTCGACCATCTCCGGCTGCCCCGCGTTCGGCTGCATGATCACCGGCGTGTCGTCGGCCACCTTCACGATCTGCTCGGCCAGCCGCACGTAGCCCTCCAGCGAGATCCCCGTCCCGCAGTTGGCCCCGATGATGTTCGCCCCCGCCCGGCGGCCCATCTCCACCGCCTCCGCCACCGTGCTTCCCATCATGGTCCGGAACTCCCCCGGCCCGGCCGCGTTGAACGAGTACGTCGCAATGATCGGCCAGTTGCTGATGTCTCGCGCCGCCTGCACCGCTATCGCCAGTTCCATCGGATCCGACATCGTCTCGACAATGATTGCGTCCGCCCCACCCTCGTACAGCCCCGAGCACTGCTGGCGGAATATCTCCTGCAGCATCCGGGCATCCATGTCACCTACCGGCTCAAGGAAACCGCCGAATGGCCCCACATCGCCCAGAACCCACGCGTCGCTCCCGGCCACCTTGGCGGCAATCTGCGCCCCGGCGCGATTCAGCTCACGCACTGCCCTGGCCAGGTCATGCCTGAGCAGCGCCGGCTCCGAGCAGCCAAACGTGTTGGTCGTGATCAGGTCGCAGCCCGCCAGGCGATACGCGAGGTGAATGTCTTCCACCGCGTCCGGCCGTTCTACGTTCCACTTCTCGCCACACGCGCCCGGTTGAAGGCCGCGGGCGATGAGTTGCGTGCCCATCGCCCCATCGCACAATAGCAACCGGCTCTGCAACGCATCAAGAAGGCTGTTCGGATTCATAGGGCCTCGGTTAGTGACTTGAACCTCATCCATCCTTCGCGCATTGCATGACAGTGTACCCACCGGCCGCCCCGAGGGAAGCACCGGCAGTCAACGAACCGGGCGGGACTTCGGTTCCGGCCGCAGCCCATCCCAGCTTTGCAGCACGAGTTCAAGCAGTCGCGGCGCCAGTGCGGCCGGATCCCGCAGCCTCAAGCAATCCCGGGCCGGGTCCAGCGCCACCATCGTCAGCCCGCACCGCAGCAGGCTGTATTGCAGCAGCAGCCGCGACACCAGCCCGTTGAAACCGGGAAAGACCGGGTCGGCCATCAGGCACACATGCAGCTCGCATGCATCCGGCACCGCCTGCTGAATCCGGAGATTGGGCGAGTTGATCCGGCGGAGCACCCGTTCCAGCCTGGCGGTGCGGGGCTCATCCACCGGAGCGATCGACAGCCCGCAACTGATGGATGTGTACCAGCGCAGCACGGCCGCCGGTCCGATCGGCTCCTGTCTTTCCGTGCTTCGCTCGATCGCGCGCAGAATCGCCATGTGATTGCGGAAGCGAAGCACCTGCAGCGGCCGCAGACGCCGAGGCTGTGTCGAGGGTGCGCGGGCCAGTTCCAATTCCTGCGCGGTGATGCACAGGTCTTCCAGTTCAAAGCTCGCCTGCGTGATGCGGGTCAACAGAGAGACGCAGCACCGGGGAATCGCGCCGCTTTGTTGCACGATGCGGCGCTGCCGCTCCACCTGGCGCAAGAGAACGGCCAATGCGCCCGAGGGCGGCGCATTGGCCGGTGCCTGCTGAGGATTCGGACGACCGGTGAGCATCTGCGCTCCGCACGAGTGGTGCAGGTCGTCCGGGCCGGCCCGCGGCAATTGAACACCCGCAGCCTCAACCCGCTACAGTCAGAGCTGGCCGCGGAACCGGCCTACTTCCGAACGACCCTACGCATGAGAGACTTTCGCATCTGCCGTGGACGGGGCGCTGCCGGGCAAGGGGGCAACCACGGTATCGAGGCTCGTCGAGCTGTACGCTTCCTCGAAGTTGTAGCCGGCTTCGCCGTGCTGCGTGAGATCAAGCCCGTCGTACTCCTCGGACTCGCCCACCCGCAGGCCACATGTCAAGTCAACCGCTTTCAGGATCACCAGCGTGCCGACGCCCGCAAACACCCATGTGAGTCCAGTCGCCATGAGCTGATTTAGAAACTGCACTGTGTTGCCCTCGATCAGCCCGCTCTTGCCGGAGTTGATCGCGCCCACGGCGAACACGCCCGTTAGGATCGCGCCCAGGGTTCCGCCAACGCCGTGAACTCCGAACGCGTCCAGCGAATCATCGTAGCCCAGGGCATGTTTCAGGCTCGTCGCGGCAAAGAAGCAGGCCACGCCGCCGATCGCGCCCATGACAAGCCCCCACATTGGCGTGGTGAAGCCGCTGGCGGGAGTCACCACGACCAGCCCCGCCACTGCGCCGGAAATCGCGCCCAGGACGGTCGGCTTACCGGTTTTGAGCCACTCGATGAACATCCAACTCAGCGCAGCCGCAGCCGCGGCGAAATGCGTCGCCGCGAAGGCGTTGGATGCCAGGGCATTGGCACCGAGCGCGCTGCCGCCATTGAAGCCAAACCAGCCCACCCACAGCAGCGCCGCGCCAATCACGCTCAAGACCACGCTGTGCGGGGGCATCGGCACGCTGCCGTACCCCTTACGCTTGCCGAGCACCAGGGCGCAAACGAGGGCCGACACGCCTGAGCTGATATGTACCACCGTGCCGCCAGCGAAATCCAACGCGGGGATGTTCAGCCCGTCTGCCAGGAAGGCATTGAAAAGCCCGCCCTTGCCCCACACCATATGCGCCAGCGGACAGTAGATGCCCAGCAGCCAGAGGATAGAGAACAGCAGCATGCTGCTGAACTTCATCCGCTCCGCGTACGCGCCGCAAATCAGCGCTGGAGTGATGATCGCAAACATGAGCTGGAAGATCATGAAGGTCGTGTGCGGAACGGTGCCGGCATACTCCACCGGCTCGAAACCGACGTTCTTCAGGAACATCAGGTCAAGCCCGCCGATAAACGGGTTGCCCGTGTCGAACGCCAGGCTATAACCCACCACGGCCCATGCGACGCTTACCGCCGCCATGAGAACGAAGCTCTGCATCATGGTTGCCAGCACGTTCTTTCGCCGCACCAGGCCAGAATAGAACAGAGCCAGCCCCGGCCCGGTCATCATCAGCACCAGCGCAGCGCTGGTCAGCATCCAGGCCGTGTCACCGGCGCTGATGTCTGCAACGGTCTTGTACTCCAGTGGCGCCACGCCGGCCTGCGCCGCGGGCGCCAGCGCCAGGACGGCGACGCACACCAGCAGCCGGCTCACAGCGTGTCCAGACAAAGGCAATGCGCGCAACATACCTGTTCCTCCTCGCCGGCCGGCCTCATCCGGCCGAACGTATGGTCGTGTAATCAATGCCTCAATGCGTGAGGAAATGCCTCCAGGAACGCAGGTACCCGCCTCAGAGCGCCTGCTCGTCCGTCTCTCCGGTACGAATGCGGACTACCCGGGCAACCGGATAGACAAACAGCTTTCCATCGCCCACCTCGCCAGTTCGGGCGGCCTCGACGATAGTGCTGATCGCCTTCTCCATGTCCGCGGACTTGACGCATATCTTGAGCAGGACCTTGGGGACGAAGCCCACATCCATCTTGGCACCGCGATAACGTTCGGTGTGCCCCATCTGGCGACCGAAGCCTTTGCATTCGACGGCCGTGACTCCCAGAATCCCCAACTTAGCCAGCGCCGTCTTCACGGCGTCCAGCTTATGGGGCTTGATGACTGCTTCGATCATCTGCATGGCGGGCACTCCTTGACATTGGCCAACGGCTGTCGATCCACGGCGGTTCCACAACCGCCACCAACTGCAACGCTTATGGCTAGAACAACTGCTGTGCCAGATGATCCGAATCTCCTGGAATACGACATAAGTCATTATAGAAGAATGGGATAGTCACATGGCCACACTCTTGGCGAGCCCATTCACAACCCCTTCCGATGTTGCGCGATTAGGCGGCAAGCGGCAGCGAGAAGCGTATCGTCGCCTGTTTTTTAATCGGCAGCTTCCTGGAGGACGTGATCTGCAACGTAGATGGGGACCATCGACGCGATGCCGAGCGCGATCGCATCGCTTGGCCGGCTGTCTATCTGAACGAGCTGCCCATTCTGACGGATGTGAATCTTGGCGAAAAACGTCCCGGTTTGAAGGTCGTTGATCTCGATTCTCTCGATCCGCCCGCCCAGCGCTTCGATGACGTTGGCCAACAGATCGTGCGTCATCGGACGAGGCATCGGGTTGCCCTTAAGGCGGCGGTCGATGGCCATCGCCTCGTAGGCGCCAATCACGATCTGAAAGGTGCGTTCGCCGTCGACTTCCCTTAGCCAGATGAGTTGCCTGTCCTGCATCTCGCTGATCACGATTCTGGACAGTTCCATCTGGACGGCCATAAGCTCATCTCCGCTGCATCGCACATAAAGCTAGGAGCGGCCGGGTACACTGTCAAGGTGGAATAGCCCCAGCGACCGCTTCTCAAGGCCGCCAAATGACATCCAGAGCTACGAATTGGCGGCATGGGCAGGTCCATCGGCCGAGACAACGGTCAACCGGAGCGTCTGCGTAGTGGCGGCCGAATAGACCCTGCAGAAGGCGCTGTCGCTGTCGTAACGCCTCGCCGGGACCGTCCTGCCGAGAACGGCGAACGTCAGCGGCGACCGGTCAAATGGCCAGGGGCTGATCGCCAGCGTCCGCGAATCAGGCCGGCTGAACACAAGACGCCTGGGCGACTGGCCGTTCCGGAAGACAACGCTGTCGACGCCATCAAATGGAACATGGGAACAACACAGCGCCAGGCTCACGCGATCCATCGCTTGAAGGATCCCGTGGTTTCTCTTGAGTTGTTGTTCGGCCGGCAAGTCTTCGCGTACCGCCAAGCCCAGCCGGACGGGGATGTCCGTCGCCAATCCCAATTGACGGCGAAGTGTCGTCTGTATCTCCACCTGCTGGTGCTGAAACTGGTTGAGCTCAAAAATCTCCCTGGGCGTGTGGGGGTTCCGAGCCGCATAGCTCGACAGGCTCAGGACATGGAGACTCACCAGAAGCTGCGCATAAGCCCCTGCGCCGGCCACTCGATTGACTGCCTCGGCCCAGAGCCTCAGTGCCATGGGCAGCGGACTCTCGAATACGTCTGTCGGCAGGCCGTTGCTGTTCAGGGTGGGCTGTTCATCGTGAACGGGCCATCCGCAATCGTGGTCGCCCGTCGCGCGGATGGTCGGCTCATAGGGGTCCGGCTCATCGAAGGCGGCATTGCCCAGGTGCTGTGCCAGCCGCCCGCTGAGTTGCGCATGTTCATGCTGGGGAATGAGAAGGAACTGCTCGCCAACGCTCCGGCGGATCATTGCCGGATTGTAGGACAACCGTGTCCGCTGACAAGGGCCGTGCCAAACGCGATTCGCTTGCAAGGAAAGACCCGTTTGCCTAGATTATCCTCATACATGGATGCGTGTGGTTCGGAGCCAAGCGTTCGGTTCTGGCGATCAGGTCAGGCTGCTCTCCGGCGGCGCACCCGTCTCGGATTAGACCATTGCTTTCTTGAGTCATCTACCTTCGCTTATCCTGAACCATTGGAAGGAGCGGTCGTGTCGCCTCAATTCCGTCGTACCAAGCACCTGTTTACCAGCGAATCCGTCACGATGGGCCACCCGGACAAAGTGGCCGATCAGATATCCGATGCCATCCTCGACGCCTTGCTGGCACAGGACCCGCGCAGCCGAGTGGCTTGCGAGACGCTGGTGACCACGGGCCAGGTGATCCTCGCGGGCGAAGTAACGACGGAGGCCTATGTCGATGCCGCCCAGGTGGCACGGGACACAATCCGCGACATCGGCTACATCCATCCCGAACTGGGCTTTGACGCCTTCTCCTGCGGCGTGCTGACTGCCATTCACAGCCAGTCGCCGGACATCGCCCGCGGCGTTGATCGCGCCGAGGACAATGCCCGCGAGCAGGGCGCGGGCGACCAGGGCCTGATGTTCGGCTATGCCACAGACGAAACCGATACACTGATGCCGCTGCCGATCCATCTGGCGCATCGAATCGTCGAGCGGTTGGCCGAACTTCGGTTCAAGGGCAGAATCCCCTGGCTGCGTCCGGACGGCAAGAGTCAGGTAACCGTGGAGTACGAAAACGAGCGGCCCGTTCGCGTGCATACGGTCGTGGTCTCGACGCAGCACGACGAAAGCGTGGTTGACCGGAAGAAAGACAGCATCACCGAAAAAGCCAAGCGTCAGATCATTGAACAGGTGATTCGCCCCGTCATTCCCCGGAAATTCTGGAACGATGACATCACGTTCCACATCAATCCCACCGGCAAGTTTGTCGTCGGAGGGCCGCATGGCGATTCGGGGCTCACCGGCCGGAAGATCATCGTCGATACCTATGGCGGCCGCGGGGCGCACGGCGGCGGCGCCTTCTCCGGCAAGGACCCATCCAAGGTCGATCGCTCGGCCAGTTACATGGCCCGCTACATCGCCAAGAATGTGGTTGCCGCGGGTCTCGCCCGCAACTGCGAAGTGCAGCTCGCCTACGCTATCGGCGTGGCCCAGCCGGTCAGCGTCACCGTCAGCACCGAAGGCACAGCGGTGTTGCCGGAAGATCAGATCGCCGAATTGGTCCAGCGGCACTTCCCGCTCACGCCGAGGGCGATCATCAAGCATCTGGACCTGTTGCGGCCGATCTACAAGCAAACCGCGCGACACGGGCATTTCGGTCGCATCGCTATCGACGGATTGTTTACCTGGGAGAAGACGGACAAGGCCGAAGCGCTGGCCAAGGCGGCGGGCCTGAAGGCCCGCAAGACGGGGTGATGCCCGTTATCGCCTGCTCGCCGATATCGCATCGTGACAGGGCCCGGAGACTTGGTTTCCGGGCTCTGGTCTTTTCGGTCATCGACGTTTGCGTAGACGGACCGGATTTCAGTTGGCCAGCGACAGGTCAAAGTCCTTCAGGGTGTAGTGCTTGAACGGCTTGCCGGTAACGTGTCCATCAAAAAACAGGGCGTTGGCGTTGCCGCGATGGCGGTTGTCATTCATCATACGGGCGCCGGTGTTGAGGTTGTTGCTGCCCGGAGGATTGCAGGGAAGGTGACCCACCTCGAAGATGTCATACTGCATGAAGTCATCAACAGGGCGGCTGATGTTGGCCTCGGTGAGGTAGATGATCTCCGCCGCCCGCTTCATCTTCGTGATCTGGATCATGCCCGACGACAGGCTCTTCCACGTGCCATTGATGGCAAAGTCCAGCGGCTGGAGTTCATTGGGATTGCTCGGGCACTGGTACACTTCGATCTTCGCCAGATAAGGCGCAAGCGTCTTGTCTCTGGTTCGAGTGGGCGAGACCGGCGGCAATTGCTTCTTCAGGAGCGGCGCGAACGACTCGGCCCAGAAGATGTGGCCCAGCTTGCTGTACTGCAGGTTGGCGTCGTCATACCAGTAATCCATCGGTATCTTGCCCTTGTTGTCCTGCGCATACAGGTTCATCATCTGGCCGATGGTCCGGAGATTGGATTGGCACTTAAGCGTATTGGCCTGCTGCTTGGCGGCCGACAACGCGGGCAGGAGAATGGCGATCAGGAGGGCGATGATGCCAATCACCACAAGCAGCTCAACCAACGTAAACCCCCGGCGGCGAGAGTACGTATCCACCAGCATCTGAGACCTCAACAGAACGGACCGCGACGTGTAACGAAGAACCGATTATACCGGCCAACCGCGCGCGCACAACGCTGATTGAACGATCGTCGCTCGATAAGGCGATCAAGGGACAAACCGTTCGGCGATCGCCAGAAACAAGTGTATGGAGGTTCTCAACGCCTCGTCGGTGAAGTCATATCGATCGCTGTGCAGCGGCGGATAGTCATCGCTGCCCGCCGGCCGGGTCCCGACCATCAAGAAACAGCCCGGAATCTGCTCCAGGTAGTAGGCGAAATCCTCCCCTCCCATCGAAGGCCGGGCGATGGGCACAAACTGGTTCGGCCCGAGCACTTCTCTCGCTGCGGCTGCGACAAGACCGGCCATCGTCGGATCGTTGACCGTGGGAGGATACCCCTCATGCCACTCGAAGTTGAGTTGGCAGTTGCTCGCCGCCGCAATGCCCGCGCAACGCCGGCGGATCGTGTCGTGAACACGCTTCCGCGCGTCCTGCGTGAGCGTCCTCGCTGTGCCGGAAAACAACGCTTCATCGGGAATGATGTTCACAGCCGTACCGCCCTGAATCATGCCCACCGTCACCACCACCGGCTCGGTTGGGTCCATGTCGCGGCTGGCAACCTGCTGAAGGCAGACCACGGCCTCGCATGCGGCGGCTATCGGGTCGTTTCCAAGGTGCGGATAAGCCCCGTGGCAGCCGCGCCCGGTGAATGTCGCCGTGAAGTTGTCCGTGGCTGCCAGGACTGGCCCAGCGCCGGTCGCGACCTGACCCACGGATATCGCCGGCCAACCATGAATCCCGAAGATTGCCCGCACCTTCGGGCCCACCCGGCCATCGAGAACGCCCGATTTGACCAGCCGTTCCGCCCCCCCACCATTCTCCTCGGCAGGCTGAAACAGCAGCTTGATGCACACCGGCAGCCTATCCTGAACCTTCTTAAGCGCGGCCGCGGTTCCCACCAGCCCCGCAGCATGACCATCGTGGCCACAGGCGTGCATGCGCCCGGCATGCACGCTTGCATACGGCAGACCGGTCCGTTCGGCGATCGGCAGGCCATCGATATCCGCCCGGAAGGCGATGCATGGCTTGCGATCATCACCCAGAACAGCGATCGTTGCCGTGGGCGCGCCCTGCACGCCGGCCTGGTAGACGATCCCCAGCCCATCGAGTTCCCGCCGAATGGCGGCTGCGGTCTCGCGTTCCTCGTAGCACAGTTCCGGAATCTGATGCAACCGGTGCCGCAGGTTCACCGCCAAAGCGAAAACGTCGTCCACTGGATATCTCATGGCTGTAAGTCTATGGACGGAGCGAGAAGCCATCCAGCCGGCAATGCAAGACAGCGGAAGATGCTCCCAAATCGGAGGCGGCGGTAGACGGCCTTGAGCGTCAGCCCGCCGACGATCGCCGGCGCGTCCACCAACACCTGGCCACGTCGTAAAGTGACGCCTCGGCTCAGGTGCCGTTTGTGCTGGTCTTCCGGCCGAGCTGCGACTCGCAGCCACAGGTCCTCCATGCCCTGGTCCACATGATCCATGCGGTCGGTGAATCCACTGCGACCGTCACAAGAAAAGGGTTGACAGAATTTACTTGGCATTGTAAAGTAACTGGTCGAGAGGAACTCAGCATGGACTTGCGCGAGGCGATGGCACAGGTGGCGGAGATCCGCCAGCAGATGGCCCAGGCGGCGACGTTCCGCGGGTACCGGGCGGCCACCACGGCACTCTCCGGCACCGTGGCACTGGTGGCGGCCGGCCTTCAGGAGTGGGTGGCGCCCCGGCCCGTCGAGCAGTTGACCCTGTACCTAGCACTGTGGATCGGGGCAGCCCTGGTGAGCGTGTCGGTCTACGCAATGGAATTGACGTGGCGCTACCGGCGATCCGCCTCGCAGTTGCAGCGAGAGGTGACTCTGCTGGTCGTAGAGCAATTTGTTCCCTCGCTGATCGCCGGGGGGATGCTGACTGCGGTCGTTGTGCGCTTTACGCCGTCTGCCGCTTGGATGCTACCGGGTTTGTGGGCGATGGCCTTCAGCCTCGGCGTGTTCGCGTCGCGCCGGTTTCTGCCAGGGGCGATCTTCTGGGTGGGAGCTTTTTACATGCTGGCGGGAATGGTCTGTCTGGCGCTGGGGCAGGCGGAGGCGGCGCTGTCGCCGTGGACAATGGGGTTGACCTTTGGCGCCGGACAGTTCTTGAGTGCGGGGATATTGTACTGGACCTTGGAGCGTAACCATGAGCAGGAACGGTGAGCAACCGCTGGAGCCGGGCCGATTTGCCTATGAGGGCCTGGAGCGCGTGATCCACGAGAAGGCGAGGCTGAGCATCCTGTCGTCGCTGGCGGCGCATCCGCAGGGGCTGCTCTTTGGCGACCTCAAGGGACTGTGCGCCCTGACGGACGGAAACCTGAGCCGGCATTTGCAGATGCTGGAGGAGGCGAAACTGGTGGAGGTGTGGAAGGGGTTCAAGAACAATCGGCCGCAGACGCTCTGCCGGCTGACGGCTGGCGGGCGCAAGCGATTTCTGGAGTACCTGAGCGTGCTGGAGCGGGTCATTGCCGACGCCGCCGCGTCGCCGGAGCACAAGGCGTCGGCCTCGCCGAGGAGCGGGGTATCGCCGGTGTAGGGGGAGTTTTTGCTGGGGCGATCGCTTTGCGTCGCAAACAGCTTGTTGAAGGAAAGGAAAACCTGGTGAGACTGCACCCGCCGCGAGAGATGCATGTGCCGCCGCGATTGCCTGTGAATTACCACCCGCAGCGGATCGCTCAGCGGTATGCGCTGCTGATCAATCCGTTCTATCCCAAAGACCCGCACGCCAGCTTTGGCAAACACGTGCTGACGCCGACGCTGGCGTTGACGAGCATAGCGGCCACGACGCCGGCCGATTGGCGGGTGGCGCTATGGGATGAGAACCTGCTCCAAGGTCCGCCTCCGTGTGAGCCATTTCCTCAAGTGGTGGGGATCACGGTGCATCTGACCTTTGCCCAGCGGGCCTATGAGCTGGCCGACTGGCACCGCCGACGCGGGGCCGTGATCGTTCTGGGAGGACCACACGTGCTGTCGTGCCCGGCGGAGACGGCGAAACATGCAGATGCCTTGGCCATCGGCGAGGGCGTGCACCTATGGCCGGTGATCTTGAATGACATTGAGCAAGGACGGCTTCAACGCATTTACCGGGGCGACTACCGCAGGCCCTACCGCGATGATCCGCCGCCGCGGCGGGAACTACTGCCTCGGCGGAGTTTCCTGACCACCACGAGCGTCATCGCCACACGCGGATGCCATAACCGCTGTGGCTTCTGCTATCTGGCGACCAAGGGGCTTCATCAGCCGTACATGGTGCGCGATCCGGAGCAGGTGGCCCAGGAGATCCGCCGCGATGGCCAGCCGTATACCGTCTTTACGGACAACAACCTCGGCTCGGACCGTGACTATCTGCGCCGGTTGTGCCGCTCACTGCGAGAGCTGAAGATAATCTGGTCGGCGGCGGTATCGATCGATGTGACGGACGAGCCAGCGCTCATCCGCGAGATGGCGTTGGCCGGGTGCGTGGGGGTGTTTGTCGGCTTCGAATCCTTGAGTAATGAGAACCTCGCCGATGCACGGAAGAAGACGCCCCGCACGGAGGACTATGCCCGGCGGGTGGCGATGTTCCACGCCAATGGCATCCAGGTGAATGGAAGCTTCGTGCTTGGGTTCGATCATGATCGACCGGACGTGTTTGAGCGGACAGTGGAGTGGATTGAGGCCAATCGACTGGAATGCGCCACGTTTCACATTCTTACGCCCTATCCGGGCACGCCGCTGTTCCAGCAGATGGAGGCGGAGGGGCGCCTTCTGCACAGGGACTGGTCGCAGTACAACACGGCTCATGTGGTCTTCCGGCCGCGACACATGACGCCACGGCAGCTTCAGGACGGGTACGCCTGGTGCTATCGGCGGCTGTTCTCGCACACCTCGATCTGGCGGCGCAGACCCAGGGACTGGCGCTCGGCCGCGGGGTACTTTGCCATGTCTTATCTCTACAAGCGATCCAACAGCCTCTGGAGCCTGCTGATCCGCCATCGCCTGGTGCACACGATCTGGCGGCCACTGGTGGAGTGGTCGCGCTGGCGGCACCTGCGATTCCGCCGGAGGCTGATGAGGCAGGATGCGGCAGAAAGCCAGGCTACGCCGGGTGCCGTCGGGACCGTGCTGGCCGCAGGAGTGTGAAGAGCTGCGGTGCTGAAGTTCTAACGATGATAGGTCACGTCACGGGGCGCCAGGGTCGGCAACCAGCCAGGATGCCGGGCAAGGAATCGAATCGCTCCAGTTACGCGACAGCGCCTTGGTCCACTCGAACGCATCGGTCCGGCGCAACCAGCGGACAAGACGCCGAGCTGTCTTGAGGTGGTCTGTAACGCTGCCCTGGGCAATGGGCTTGGCCATCAACTTGCCGCCGCGAATCCCCGACTTTCGCTGCCGAGATTATCAACTCCAAGGCCCGAGAAGTGTCAGCTTCCGCGTTTCTTGATGATTTGGCCGACCTTCCAGAAGCAGCCTGCTTTGGCTAACCGCTTAAAAACAGGACACTTCCGGACAAACGGCGAACGAGGATTCACTTGAGCCGACCGGGCCCGCGAAACTGAACCGCTTCCGGACCTTGTTGCCGCAGGACAAAGTCTTTCTGAAACAGCACTTGCGCCAGCAGCAGCAAGACAAAGCGATATTTCGTACTCTTGCGCAATTGTCAACTCGCGAGGCCTGAAATCATCAACTCGGCCAGGTCTCTCCAGGTCATGTGTTCATACCGTCAACTCGTCAACTTGTCTCGGTTCGCCTTTGGATTTCCAGGTTTCACCGCCGCGCTGTATCCTGCCTTGGCCGCGGCCGACCGAGCCTGGCGATGGCATGTGTGGACCATCGCTGCACCGGGACCAACTCGCCGCCGCAGAGCGCGCAACCTGGAGGGTCAATGGCTACCCGAGGGCCAACTTCGCCTCACGATGAGTTCCGCAACCTGGTTTCCCTGGCCGATGCACTCACTCAGCTCATCTACTATGCCGAAGTATTCTGGTTCATGCCATACCGCGAGGCTGGCGGAACAGGTCCGATGCGGCGGCGTGCTGGCCGGTGGCTTGGGCGATTAGGGCCAGGGCGTGGATGGCCGCGGCGTGGTGGTGATTGTGTTGCAGGATGCGCTGGCAGACCGCCTGGGCCTCGGCCAAGCGGCCGGCGTCCAGCAGGGACAAGGCTTGGGGGATGGTGTCGGGGGAGTCCGCGGTGGCGGGCAGGGGCGAGGGGATGCCGGCCAGGGCGGGGGTGGGGTGGCGAACATGGCTGGGCGGGTGGTTCACGGCATTGAGGCTCCGTTCAGTCTTGACATTGAGGGAAGGCGTGCTGCTGTGGCCATTGTACCGATTCTCAATGGCGGCCGCGCGGGCCGCGAAGGCCAGGCCGTGGCGGACCTGCTGCCGAAGATGCAGCGCCCAACGCGGCGAGCGGCAGACCTACGAGGTCATCAACGAAGGCGGCAGCATGGGACGATGCGCATCCTGGTAGAGCCCGATCTTCTCAAACGGAATCTCCTGGAATTCCGGTATCGCTTTCTTGAGCCATGCCCGCCAGTTCGGCCAGATGATCTGAGCCTTGCTGACATCGAATCGCAGCGCAATCGGCTTGTCGATCGAACCGGCAAGGTTGGCAAAGCCCTTGAATGACACCGCCTTGGCCATGCCGGCGCTGGTGCCGGTGGCGTTGACCGCCAGATTGCCCTCGATCTGTAGCTGATCGAGCAGTTTCTTCAGTTTGCCATCGAAATCGCAAACCTGCTTCGTGCAGGCGACAAAGACATTGCGGCAAATGGCATTGCCGTGACGAACAGCATGGAATTGTTCCCAGGCTCCATCCAGCATGCCTCCCGATCAACGGTCATACGTCGGATCAAGTATAGTATGCCAAGCGGCCTTGATTGGTGTCAGGCGTGGCTGCCGTCAATACAAATACAAGAAGGGATCCCGGTCATGAAGACCACGCGCCGTTCGTTGCTGAAGGCGATGGGAGTCGGGGCTGCGGCCTTGGCGGCGGGCCAGGGCCTCATCGCTGCGGATGAACCGGGGCCGATGTTGGCGGTCAATCCACAGCCGAGGTTTGACCTCTCGCCATATCTGTACATGCAGTTCATGGAGCCGCTGGGCACCACCGACAGTTCAGTCGAGGCAGCCTGGGATTGCGGCCGGGACCGCTGGCGGGAGGACGTGGTGGAGGTCACCCGGAAGCTCTCGCCGCCGCTCTTGCGCTGGGGCGGGTGCTTCAGCTCGTACTATCGCTGGAAAGAAGGCGTTGGGCCACGGATCCAGCGCGTGCCCATGCAGAACCTGCTGTGGGGCGGCATGGAGAGCAACCAGGTCGGCACGGCCGAGTTCGTGGACTTCTGCCGTCAGGTGGGGGCCGATCCGCTGATGTGCGTCAACTTCGAGTCCGATGGCCGCCAGGGATGGATGACCTCGCCCAAGGGCAGCATCCGCACCGCCGGTCCTGATGAAGCAGCCGAGTGGGTGGACTACTGCAATAACCCCGATAATCCGCTGCGCCTGTCGCACGGCCTGCGCGAGCCGTGTCCCATCCGCCTGTGGCAGATCGGCAACGAAACCTCCTATGACCGCAACGGCTTCGACTGCGAGACAGCAGCGAAGAAGACCATCGCTTTCGCGCAGGCCATGCGCAAGGCCGATTCGAAGATCTCCCTGATCGGGTGGGGCGACAGCGGCTGGGCAAAACGTATGGTCGAGGTGGCCGGCGAGCACCTCCAGTACATCGCCTTCCACCACATGTACCATCCCGGCGGCGGCAGGTCGCCATTGCAGGGCACCGAGTACCGCAAGGACCCGGCCCGGACCTGGCAGGCCCTGATGGATGCTTACAAGCCGCACGAGGCCAAGATCCGGCAGATGCGGGAACAGACCAGCGGGACCGGCCTGCCGTTGGCGCTGACGGAATGCCACTTCGCCTTGCCCGGCCCCAACCGCTGTGGCGTGCTGGCCACCTGGGCGGCCGGCGTATCCATGGCGCGGCTGCTCAATATCCATACGCGCAATGGCGATGTCCTGAAGATCGCCACCGCCGCCGACTTCTGTGGCACGCGCTGGACGGTCAATGCCATCATGATCCCGGTTCCCGCCGGAGGCGGCAGGGCGTTCATGATGCCCGTGGCCCGGGTGATGAGCCTGTACCGCGCCCATGTCGGCCAGCAGGCCCTGAACGTGGCCCTCGCTCCGGCGGGCCTGGACGTGACTGCCAGCCGCACCGGCGATCGGATCTTCCTGCACGTTGTCAACACCAATCGCACGCAGTCTGTCGAGGCCCGTTTGGCCGTGACGGGCCATGGCATCCGCGCGGGCCAGGTTTTTGAGATCGCCTGCGATCCGGAACTGGAGATATGGAGCGCTGTTGCCGAGGCGATTGCACCCCGGCAAGAGCAGCTACCCGTGAATGGTTCATGGACGTTCCCCCCGGCGTCGGTGTCGGCCGTCGAGTTGGACATTGCAGCAATGGGAGCATGAAATGCCACCAGCATCGAGAGCAATCGTCAGTGACAACTTGCGGCCTCTGATGCGAGCCGCACCACTGCTGTGCATGCTGGCTTGGGCGGCGGCCGGTCTCATGCCGCACACCGCGTCCGCAGCCGAGCCGGAGGCACTGGGCTCAGCGGGTTTCACGCCCACGCCCAATCGTCCGGTCGGCTGGCGAGGCGATTGGACCGGCCGGTTCCCCGGCGCTAAACCGCCGATGCAGTGGAGCCGCCGGGTCAA
Source organism: uncultured Tepidisphaeraceae bacterium (assembly GCA_964570205.1). Taxonomy (GTDB): domain Bacteria; phylum Planctomycetota; class Phycisphaerae; order Tepidisphaerales; family Tepidisphaeraceae; genus CAZMXI01. The sequence goes on along the minus strand of CAZMXI010000034.1, from coordinate 7,887 downwards.
AGGCATCACCGGTCAGCTTTGGTATCAGGCCGAGCGGCCCTCCGGCCAACCCGCGGGCGACAGCCATCCGCTGCGATATTTCACCATCAAACAGTGGCTGGTGACTGGTCCCTTCACCGTCGAAGACCCCGCCCAGGACATTGACAGGGACCTCCTTGGCGGCGAGGCCCGCGTCGAGCCGGCCAGCGCCGGCAACTCGATGTGGAAGCCCCTGCGCACCGGCATCGACACCCAGAGCACGCACTATCACAACGAGGGCACCTGCGGCGATCTTAACGTCGATTTCGTGTACGTCTTCGGCAACCTGCCCGAAAGCGGCATGATCAAGCCCCCCACCGCGCTGAACAACAAGCTCGCCTACGCGCACACGTATGTTCATTCGCCCTCGGCCGCCCAGGTCATGCTGCGAATCAACTACACGGCCGCCGCGATCAAGGTCTATCTCAACGGCCAGGTGATTCCCATCAAGCGCGGCGAGCCGGCGAGAATCTCGCTGCAACAGGGATGGAACCGGCTGCTGGTCAAGGTCGCCAGCGGTGAGGCCGCCGTGCCCGAGGGGCAGAATGCCTGGGTGAGCAAGTGGCGATTCGCCGCCTACTTGGAGCCCGTGCTCCCCGTCTCTTACGAGAGCGTCAACATCGCCTGGATGACCAAGTTGACCAGCCGAAGCATGTCACAGCCCATTGTCGTGGGCGAGCGCATCTATATTGGCTCGGGCATGACCGACCTGCTTTGCATCGACAAGAAGACCGGGAGAATACTGTGGCTCCGCTCCAACACCCCTTATGACGCCATGAAGGACGAGCAGCGTGCTGTCCTTCCAGGGCTTAAGGAAAGAGTCGAGCCGTTGGTCGCCCTGCTCAATACCCTCAATGATGACGCGGTGAGGGCGATCAACGCCTCCGTCTGCCCGGAGGGCCTTTCGTCTATCCAGCAGGCGGAATTGGACAAGGTGCTCAAAGCCAAATCCGACGCCGAGCGCGCTGTGCACCTTGCCTTCCGCTCCATCGATCGCAAGAAGTACCCGCCGATGTATGAGAACGAAGTCTCGGCCAGCAACGCCACGCCCGTCAGCGACGGCCAGTTCATCTACTGGGTTTGCGGCGGCGGCATGAAGGGCCCGGGCGCACAGGTCATCGCCTGCTTCGACCTGGATGGCAAGCGCATCTGGAGCAGGCACGATCCCTCCCTGGGATCACCGGAGCACGGCAATCACATCTCCCCGAATCTCGTCGATGGCAAGCTGATCTACGCCGCCACGGGCACCCTCGTTGCTTTTGATGCGCGGACGGGCCAGGAGTTGTGGCGCAACCACCCCGATGACTGGCAGAACGAGGGGCACGGCAGCAACTCGCCTGTCATCGTCCGGATCGGCGATGCCAGCGCCATCCTTTCCAGCCGATATATCCACCGCGCCTCCGACGGAACGGTGGTCTGCCCCAGCACATTGGATGTGTGGGGCGTGCTCACGCCCATCGTCGAGAACGGCGTGATCTACAATCCCTGCCGCTGGCACGGATTCAAGGACCCGGTCTCGTTCGTCGGAGTGAAGCTTTCCCCAAGCGTCGAGGCCGGCGCCAAAACGCAGATCGCTGTCGCTGTCGATGGCAAGCAGGCCACCATGCCCGCCCGCGTGGAGGGTCCCATCTTCATGGTCGCGTCCCCGCTCTACGTGGATGGCGTGGTCTATTCGGTCGAGATGGGCGGCGGGCTGGCCGCGGTGGATGTCGTCGCCGGAAAGCCGCTCTACCGCCAGTTCCTTGATGGCTATAACCGCTACAACCGCTTCCTCTACGGCGTGGCCGCCAGCCCCACGCTGGCGGGCGGGAACATCTACATCACCGACGACGCCGGCCACACGCACATCATCCAGCCCGGCACGCGGCTTGTGGAGCTTGAGCGTAACGTCATCGAGAACATCCACCTCTCCGGCCTGGGCGGCAACCCTTGCCGGCAGGAGTGCTTCTATACCTCGCCGTTCTTCGAAGGCACGCATATGTACCTGCGCGGCGAGGAGTACCTCTACTGCATCGGCAGCAACTGAAGGAACACCACCGATGACGCTGGTCCTGCGATCGTTATTCATCCTCATGGCCGCATGCTCGCTCGTCGCTGGCGAGCCTCCCGTCGGCTGGCGGGGAGATGGCAGCGGGCGGTATCCATCCGCCGAGCCCGTGACCAGGTGGTCGCCCAAGGAAAACGTGCTGTGGAAGACAGAGGTTGGCGCAGGGACCTCCTCGTCGATCGTGGTGGGCTCGCGCCGGACTGTCACCGCCGAGCCGGACTTCTTGATCTGCCTGGATGCCAAGACCGGCAAGGAACTCTGGCGCAGAGCCCACAAGATCGCCGACTTTCCGGCCGCGCTGAAGGCCAAGCACCCCGTGCGCCCCAACCCATACGGGGACGCCAATCCGACACCCGTCAGCGATGGACGCTCGGTATGGGCCTTCTTCGGCACCGGCATCGTGGCCTGCTATGGCCTGGACGGCCAGCCGCGCTGGATCCACTGGTTTGACGTCGAGCGAACCACCGAGTACGGACGGACGGCATCGCCAGTCCTGGTCGGCCAGCGGCTTCTGGTGCACTTTGGCCCGCTGGTCTGCCTGGAAGCGGCCACGGGGAAACTGCTGTGGCAGAACGACAGCGCCGAGGCAAACTACGGAACGCCCGCTCCGGCCCGCATCGGCGATGTGGACATCGTCATCACTCCCGCAGGCCATGCCGTGCGCCTCGCCGACGGCAAGATCCTTGCGTCGGACCTGGGCCGTTGCATGTACACAAGCCCGATCGTGCAGGGTCACATCGTCTACTTCATCGACACGAGCGTCAGCGCAGTGCAGTTGCCCGAGCAACCGGCCGACCAGTTCGAGGGCAAGGAGCTCTGGTACGAGGACCTCAGCGGCGAGTTCTACGCCTCGCCGATCGTGCACGAGGGCCGGATTTACGCAGCCAACCGGGACGCCATCCTGTACGTCATCGACGCCGCCACCGGCAAGACGCTCTTGAAGAAGACGCTGGAATTGCCGCCCGCTGGCCGCAGTGAGAGCCCCAACATCTATTCCAGCCTTTGCCTGGCCGGCAAGCACCTGTTTGTCGGCAATGACGCCGGCGAATCCCTCCTCATCGAGCCAGGTGACCGCGGCGCCATCGCCGGATTCAACTCGCTGCCGGGTGGTTCAGGCGCAACGCCGGCCTTCAGCGGCCGGCACATGTTCATCCGAGGCGGCAAGCTCCTGTATTGCGTTGGAGGCAATCGGTAACAGAGACCGGCGAGGAGTGTCCACATGCGCAGCCAATTCATCAGTGTCATCTCGGTACTGGCGGAGCTGACCTTCCTCGCGGCGGCGACTCAGTCCCACGCCGCCGATCGCGGCCCTGCGCTGGCGCCGGTGGCAATCGAGCAGGTGAAGATCGACGATCCGTTCTGGTCGCCCAAGCGTGACGTGTGGCGGCGGGTCACGATCGTCGACTGCTTCGACAAGTTCGAGCGCGACGGGGCAATTGCGAACTTCGACAAGGTGCGCGATGGCCGGGGCGGCACACATGCCGGCCCGCAGTGGTACGATGGCCTGGTCTACGAGATGATCACCGGGGCGGCCGATTTCCTGCGCGAGCGTCCCGACGAGCGGCTTCAACAGCGAATCGACGGATACATCGCCCGGATCGCCGCGGCGGCCGATAAGGACCCCGATGGCTATCTCAACACCCACACTCAGCTCGTGGAGCCCAACCACCGCTGGGGCATGAACGGCGGCAACGACCGCGAGCAGCATGACCTGTACAACGCCGGCTGCCTTGTCGAAGCGGGGATTCACTACTACCGTGCCACCGGCAAGACCGAACTGCTGCGCGTCGCCACACGCGTGGCCAACCACATGTGCGAGGTGATGGGCCCGCCGCCACGAAAGAACGTCATCCCCGGCCACGCGCTGCCGGAGGCCACGATCGTCGAGCTATGTCGGTTGTTCCGCGAGCAGCCGGAACTGAAGCAGAAGCTGCCCTTTAAGATCGACGAAGCTTGTTTTCTGGACCTGGCGCGGTTCTGGGTGGAGAATCGAGGCAACCACGAGGGCCGGCGCGATTTCGGGCCATACAACCAGGACCACAAGCCCGTTCTTCAACAGGAGACGATCGAGGGCCACGCGGTGCGAGCGACGCTGCTGGCGACCGGCCTGACGGAACTGGCGTCGGTCACCGGCCGCGAGGACTACCGCCTGGCCGCACGCCGGCTCTGGCAGAACATGGCCACGCGGCGGATGTACGTCACTGGCGGCCTCGGGGCCATCGCCCATGACGAGAAGTTCGGCGGCGACCACGTCCTGCCCAACGACGGATATCTGGAAACCTGCGCCGCCGTCGGCGCGGCCTTCTTTCATCAACGATTGAACCTCGACGCCGGCGACAGCCGTTATGCCGATGAGCTGGAGCGTGTCCTCTACAACAGCGCGCTGGTCGGCGTGTCGCTGGATGGCGATCGCTACTTTTACGAAAACCCGCTGGAGGCCGGCAGGGATCGCGTGCGCTGGGCATGGCACCCGTGCCCGTGCTGTCCGCCGATGTTCCTGAAGCTCATGGGCGCGATGCCCGGCTACATCTATGCCACGAGCGAACACGGTCTGTATGTCAACCTGTACGCCGGGTCGCTGGTGCGGGCTCGGACCGGGACGAGCGCCGTCACTTTGCGCCAAACCACCCGGTACCCGTGGGACGGCGCCGTCACACTGACGATCGAGAGCGACGGCCCAGCCGAGTTTGACCTCAACCTCCGCGTGCCGTCGTGGTGCCAGGGAGCAGCGAATGCGATTGATCTGTACACCCTCCCAAATCGTGTGCGAGATGGAGCGTTTGTCGTGTCACTCAATGGCGAGCCCGTGACGCCGTCGATTGCCAACGGATACGCCAGGCTCCGCCGCTCGTGGAAGAAAGGCGACATCGTCCATGTGGCGATGAAGATGCCGGTCCAGCGCGTGCTCGCTCATCCGAATGTGCTCGCCAACACCGGGCGCGTCGCCCTGATGCGCGGCCCGATCGTCTACTGCCTTGAATCCATCGACAACAACGATCGCCTGGCGAACATCCTGTTGCCCGATGAGGCTGAGCTGCGCACAGAGGTCCGCCCGCAGGAGCTCGGCGGGATCGTGGCCATCCGCGCCAAGGCGCTGGCCTCGGTCGCTGGCGAAGCTTCGCCCCGGCCATTTGAGATCACCGCCATCCCTTACTACGTCAACGCCAACCGCGCCCCGGCCGCTTGGCAAGTATGGCTCCCCCGCCTTGCCGCAGACGAAACGGGCCAGGTCGCAATCCGCATCGACGCCACCCAGCCCGGCCGGCCCATCAGCCGCTACCTTACCGGCGCGTGCATCGAGGATGTGAACCACCAGATCTACGGCGGCATCTACAGCCAGATGATCTTCGGCGAGAACTTCCAGGAGCCGCCGCGATCGGCCCCGGTGAGAGGATTCATGGCTACCGAAGGCGAGTGGCGCGTGGCCGATGGGCAGGTTCACGGCGAGGCCGGAGCCGGCCCCAAGCTGCTCAGCTCCGCAGCGCCCTTCATCGCCGGCGAGGCCGGCGTGGAGGTCTATCTGCCCGGCGCCGCCGGCGGCAATGGCGGCCTGATCCTCCGCACCGCCAAGGCCGGCGCAGGCGCTGACAACTTCGACGGCTACGAAGTCGCCATCGACACGGCCCGCAAGCTCCTGGTGCTCGGCCGGCATCAACATGACTTCCGCCTCATGAAAGAAGTGCCCTGCGACGTGGCCCCCGACCGCTGGATCGTGCTGTCAGCTAAACTGACCGATCGGACCATCGAGGTCTTCATCGACGGTAAGCGCGTGGCGCAAGTGACCGATGACCGCCCCTTGCCGGCGGGCACCGTGGGCCTTCGCCACTGGCAACGCCCCGCCCGCTACCGCAACCTGTGGGTCAAGACCGCCGAACAGCGCGTCAACCTGCCTTTCGAGCCTGTGCCCGGCCCCGCTTCGACCCTCAGCGCCATGTGGGGATATTTCACCACCGGCGATGCCGGGTTGCAGGCAACGATCGTGAGAGACCGCCCGTTCATTGGCTCTCAGAGCCAGCGCATCGAATTCGTCCGCGGCACCGGCGAGGCGGGCATCGAGAACCAGGGTCTGAACCGCTGGGGCATGGCCTTCGTCAAGGACAAGCCTTATGAAGGTTACCTCTGGCTACGAACGGAAAAGGCGGCGAAGCTGGCCGTCTCACTGGAGAGCCGCGATGGCACGCGCACCTATGCCCGTCATACGCTGGACGTCGGCGGCGAAGAGTGGCGACGATACGAGTTTAAGCTCACGCCCGATCAGGCCGACTCGGCCGGGCGATTCGCCATCCGCCTGCTCGCGCCCGGCTCGGTCATCATTGGCCACGCCTTCCTCCAGCCCGGCGAGTGGGGCCGCTTCAAGGGCCTGCCGGTTCGGCGCGATGTGGCAGAGGCCCTGGTCGATCAGGGCATCACCGTCCTGCGCTACGGCGGGAGCATGGTCAATTCGCCCCAGTATCGCTGGAAGAAGATGATCGGCCCGCGCGATCGCCGCCCGCCGTATCGGGGCACATGGTATCCCTATTCCACCAATGGCTGGGGCATCCTCGATTTCCTGAACCTGTGCGAGGCGGCCGGGTTCCTGGCTATCCCCGATTTCAACATCGACGAAACACCCCAGGACATGGTCGACTTCATCGAGTACGTCAATGGGCCGGCCGACAGCAACTGGGGCCGCCGCCGCGTCGCCGATGGACATCCAGCGCCCTACAACCTGCGCCACATCCAACTGGGAAACGAAGAGAAGGTCGACGAGGTCTACTACCAGAAGTTCGCGCGACTGGCCAAAGCGATCTGGGCGAAGGATCCGCAGATCATCCTCGTCGTCGGCGATTTCGCGTACGATCGGCCTATCATCGACCCCTTGCGCATCGAAGGAGCGGCATCGGGCATCACCAGCCTCGCCGGCCAGAAGAAGATCCTCCAATTGGCCAAGGAGAATGGCCGCGAGGTCTGGTTCGATGTCCACATCTGGACCGACGGACCCAACCGCTCTTCTTCCTCCCAGGCACTCAAGAGCTTCATTGACGCTATCGAGCGTCTGGCCGACGGTGCGGAGCATCGCGTTGTCGTCTTCGAGTTCAACGCCAACAACCACGATCACCGCCGGGCCCTGGCCAACGCCGACATGATCGTCGCGCTCATGCAGGATGGCCGGCTGCCCGTGGTCCTCTCGGCCAACTGCCTCCAGCCCGATGGCCAGAACGACAACGGCTGGGACCAGGGGCTGCTGTTCCTCAATCCCTCCCGGGTCTGGCTCCAGCCACCCGGCTACGTCACGCGCATGATCGCCCGCAACCATCAGCCCCGGGTGCTGAGTACCCGAATTGAGGGTGCCGGCGCGTCGATCAACGTGACCGCGACGTGTGGCGACGACGGCAAGACGCTCGTCCTTCAGGTTGTCAATCGGGACTCCCGCCCCTGGCCGATCCGGCTCCAGGTGAACGGCTTTACCCCGTCCAACCCCGTGGCGAAGGTCGAAATGCTTGCCGGCTTGTTGCACGAAACCAACACCGGCCAGGACCCCACCCGGCTCGTCCCAAGGGACCTGAACTGGCGGCACGGCATGAAGGATGGCGCGGCAACCTATGTGGCTCCGCCCTGCTCCTTCACCGTCATTCGACTGGAGTGAGCACCCTCGACTGCATGACCGCTCTTGAACCAACAGAGTCCTGGGATGGTCGTCGTCGGGAATAACCAGCACGTCCACTGTGCTGCCCAAAACACTGCCCACAAACTATTTCTGAAACCGCGTTTTTGACCCCGCCAGCGGCAATAAGAAAGGTGGCGTGGACCTCTCGGCATTCCACGCCACCCAGGGAAGGAGG
>CAZMXI010000033.1:13244-32705 GCA_964570205.1 uncultured Tepidisphaeraceae bacterium | reverse complement strand
TATAATACCCCAGGCACAGTCAGCCCGCCCGCCATCCCGCACCAGCCAAGTGCGGTGTGCCCGGCCGCCTCAGTACAACCCGAAGGAGGGGACGCCCATGCTCTTCGCCACTGACCACGGACAACTGACAACTGACCAACCCCAAAACGAACCCAACCGAACCCAAGCCAAAACCCGCACCAAGGCAGTACGACTTCCCTCTTCACGCAACACGCAATACCCCCATTTCCACCAACCCCTTGTCCCTCAACCCCTTACACCTCATCCATGTCCCATTTTGTCCCAATATGTCCCCAATTCCATTCTCGCTCTCGCTGCTCCCCACTCCCTACCCCAAGGCGGCCTGCGTGCTTCCGCGCTGCGGTTCAACCCCACATCTCCCCATATCGCCCTGTCTTCCCCATCTCCTCGCTCCCGCCCAGAGCCGTCTTCTCGCCCCGGCCATGGCCGCGCCTTCGAAGGCCCTCTATCATTTGACTCAGCCTGACCTTAGAAAGCAAATCACCATGACGCATGCACAACCGGCAACACCCCGACGACGCGTTGTCGCCTCCGACGACACCGGGGCGCTGCGCATGGCGGCCATCGACGTCGGCTCAAACAGTCTTCATATGATTGTCGCCCAGGCCGACCCCGACGGCGGCGTCACCACCCTCTGGCGGCTCAAGGAGATGGTCGGGCTCGGCCGCATCTCCTTCCCCTCCAAACGCCTCTCCGCCCACGCCATGGACCGCGCCATCGTCACCCTTCGGCGCTTCCAGCAGGAAGCCCAACGCCGCCAGTGCGAAAAAGTCCTCGCTGTCGCCACCAGTGCTGTCCGCGAGGCCGAGAACGGCGGCGATTTCCTCGACCGCTGCCGCCACGAACTGGGGCTTCCCGTTCGCATTGTCAGCGCCCGCGAAGAGGCTCGGCTGATCTACCTCGCCGTCCAGCACGTCCTTGACCTCAAGGCCGGCCCCCACCTCATCCTCGACATCGGCGGCGGCAGCGTCGAGTTCATCGTCGCCGACAAAGACCGCGCCCTCCTGCTCGAAAGCCGAAAGCTCGGGGCCGCCCGCATGACGGCGCAATTCGTCCGGTCCGACCCGATCAATCCGCGCGAACTCAAGCGCCTGCTGGCGCATTACGACAGGGAACTCACCCCCCTCATCCAGTCGATCCGCGCCCTCAAACCCATCCGTGTGGTGGGCACCAGCGGCACCCTCGAAAACCTCGCCGCCATGTGCGGGGCCGATACGACGGCCACCGATGGCCATGGGCAGTTGTCCGCCGCCCTGGAACGCAAGCGGTTCTCACGTCTGGTCAACGAGCTGCTCGAAAGTCGCTCCAAGGACCGCGCCCGAATGCGCGGCCTCGACGGACAGCGCCGAGATCAGGTCCTCGCCGGCGCCCTTCTGGTCAACGAGCTCCTCCAGCGGCTTGACATCGATCGCATCCATCTCTGCCGGGCGGCTTTGCGAGAGGGCATCCTCATCGACTATCTATCCCGACACCTGCCCGAGCTCGAAATCCGCCGGACGGTGCCCGACCCCCGACGCCGCAGTGTCCTCGACCTGGCACGAAAGTGCGACTGGTTCCAGGCCCACCGCGAACAGGTCGCCCGGCTCACCCTCCAGCTCTTCGACCAGCTCAAGGCCCTCCACGGCCTGGATCGCCGCGGCCGCGAGTTGCTGGAATACGCCGCCCTGCTCCACGAAACCGGCTGGTACATCGGCCGAAAGGCCCACCATAAACACAGCATGTACCTGATCGTGCACGGCGAATTGAAAAGCTTCGCCCCCGAAGAAGTGGCGATCATCGCCAACATTGCCCGGTATCACCGCAAAGCGCCGCCCAGCTTGACGCACGAGCCCTTTGCCGACCTGTCGCCGGAGGCCCGCCGGATCGTGCAAGTGGGGTCGGCCATTCTGCGCATCGCCGATGCGCTCGAACGCAGTCACTGCCAGGTCGTCTCCTCCGTCCGCTGCCGCGTTGGCAAGGACAGCGTGAAGGTCACCATCGAGGCCAAGGGCGACACCGAGCTGGAACTGTGGGCCGCCCGCCGCAACGCACGCTACTTCGCCGACCTCTTTGGCCGAACAGTCACCTTTTACCCCAAATAGCCCCTCCTCAGTGCGCTTTCGATGCTATGGACCTGCCGCGTTGCCCCGTATACCCTATCCGGTTTCCGGGAATGTCAGAATCAAAAACCATCCTCTTCGCCGGCGGCGGCACGGGCGGCCATCTGTATCCGGGCATCTCCGTCGCCCTGGCAATGAAGCAACTCTGGCCCGAGGCGCGGCCGGTGTTTCTATGCACCACTCGGGAGATTGATCGGGTCATCCTGGAGCCCACGGGCTTCGAGTTCATCCCCCAGCCGATCGTCCCGCCGGTGCGCAGCATCAGCGGACTCCTGCGGTTCTGGAAGAGCTGGCGGGAGACCAAGGACCTGATTCGCAAGGTGCTGCGGGAGAGACGCCCGGCGGCCATCCTGGGGCTGGGCGGATATGCCGCGGGGGTGGCGGTGAAGACGGCCGCCCTGAAAGGCATTGGGGCGGCGCTGCTGAACCCCGACGTAATCCCCGGCAAGGCCAATCTTTACCTGATGCGGTATGCGTCGGCGGTCTGTGGCCAGTTTGAGCAGACGAAACGGTATGTGAAGCGCGAGCATCGCGAGAAGCTCCAGGTCACGGGATGCCCGATCCGCCCGGAAATCCGGCAGTTGCCCGATCGGGCGGCCGCGGCCGAACGACTGGGGCTGGAGCGCAAGCTGCTGACGCTGGTGGTGACGGGGGCGAGCCTGGGAGCCCAGACTGTCAATGAGGCGGTGCTGGCGGTGCTGCAATCCATCCGGTTCCAGGGATGGCAGATACTGCACCTGGCCGGGCGCGATCATGCCCCTGCGGTGAACCAGGCATACCGCGAGCGGTCGATGCCCGCGAGGGTAATCGACTTCACGCCCGAGATGGCGGATGTTTGGGCCGTGGCCGACCTGGTCATCAGCCGGGCGGGAGCAAGCAGTTGCGCCGAGATCACGGCGTGCGGGGTGCCATCCATCCTGATGCCCTATCCATACCATAAGGACAAGCACCAGCGGCACAACGCCAAGGTGCTGGCGGAGGCCGGTGCGGCGATCCTGATCGATGATGAGAAGGATGCCCGCAAGAACGCCGAGAAGCTTCGGCCAGCGCTGGAGTCGCTGGCGTATGATGCAACCAAGCGCTCCGCGATGGCGACAGCGGCAAAGGGTCTGGGACTGACCGATGCGGCGGAGAAGGTGGCGAAGGTGGTGAGGGGAATGGCGGGTGACGGTATGACACCATCCGGCTGCTGAGGCAACTATGGCGGCGACGCCGCAGCATTCCGAGACGCAGATTGTCTTGCAGCGGGCCAACCGGTGTTGCCGGTTGGCCGGGCAATCTCGCACGGACGCGTAGCGAAATACGACGGTTGAGTTCAGATGGGCGTGGCTTGCGCGGGGTGGCGCAATAATTGTGTCCGGGGGGCGGGGATTGCCGATGATGCATGTGGAACGGTATCCCGTCCCGCCGTGTTTCCACGCCAACCTTTTTGCGGGTTTGACTGTCGGCCGCCGAGGTGTACCATGCCGCTGAGTGCGTTGTTTGCGGAGTCGGAGATGCGAACGGAGTCGCGCCAGAGCAGTCGATTCGCCGGGAAAAGAGTCCACTTCATCGGCATCGGCGGATGCGGCATGAGCGGGCTGGCCCGGATGCTGCTCGACGCCGGCGCCATCGTCACGGGGTCGGATGTCAAGCCCAGCGCCGCCACGATCGAGCTGGCTAGGCGCGGGGCCACGGTCTTTCTGGAACAAACCGCCCAGAACCTCACGCCGGAGCTGGATCTGGTGGTGCGTACTGCGGCGATCTCGGAGATGAACCCGGAATACATGGCCGCCCGCGGGCTGGGGATTCCGCAGCTTAAGTACGCTCAGCTCCTGGGGAAGGTGATGGCCGAACGGCACGGCATCGCGGTTTCGGGGACGCACGGCAAAAGCACAACGACCTCGATGATCGCGTTCGCGCTGCTGGAGTGCGGCGCTGATCCGAGTTTTGTGATCGGAGGCACGGTCGGGCAGCTTGGCGGTTCAAGCCGGTCGGGGCAGGGCGAGGCGTTCGTGGTGGAGGCGTGCGAGTTCGATCGGAGCTTCCACAACTACTGTCCGCGCATCGCGATCATCACCAATATCGAGGCCGATCACCTGGACTGCTACAGCGGCGGGCTTCCGGAGATCATCGAGTCTTTCCGGACCTTCGCCAACCGGGTGCCGGCCGATGGAAGGATCATTGCCAACGGGCAGGATGCCAACGTTCGCCAGGCGCTGGTGGGCTTTGGCAAGTGGATTGACTGGGTGGGACTGGAAGACGAGCCGACGCAAACCTGGTCGACGCGTCTGAAGAGCATCGAGGGCGGATGCTACCGGGGCGACGTGTTCTATAAAGGATTGCGCGTCGCGGAGTTAAAGCTTGGCCTGCCCGGGCGGCACAACCTGTTCAACGCGACGGTGGCGATCGCGGCGTGCCATACGTGCGGGGTGAGTCCACAGGCGGCGGCGGATGCGATTTTCCGATTTGAGGGGGTGGATCGGCGCATGAGCGAACTGGGCATGTGCAACGGCGCCATCGTGGTGGATGATTACGGGCATCACCCGACGGAAATCCAGACGACATTGCGGGCGATGCGCGAAAAATACTCGCCGAACCGGCTGATTGCGGTGTTCCAACCGCATCAACACAGCCGGACGCGGTTCCTGATGGATGATTTCGCCAAGAGTTTCGACGATGCGGAGCTGGTGATTCTGCCGGACATCTATGCATCGCGCGACACCGAGGCCGACAAGCGATCCGTGGCGAGCAGCCAGTTAGCGCAAAGACTGCTGGACAATGGGCATGCGGCGATGCACATGCCGGAGTTTCCGCAGGTGATCGCGCACCTGCGGCGAGAGGCGCGCGCTGGAGACCTGATTGTGACGATGGGCGCTGGCAATGTATGCGACATCGGATGGGCGCTGGTGGGCAAGAGGGATTAATTTGTACTAACAGCGTACTATATTGCGGGTATCGACGTGTCGATGATGCGAATTGCCAGTCCGTTCAAGGGTCTTGAGGCGTGCGTCGCGGAAAACGCGGCGCTGTCGCGACACACCTGGTTCCGCATTGGTGGGCCGGCCAGGTGGCTGGTGACGCCGCGCACCCAGGAGGAATTGCAGGAAGCGGTGGCTCGCTGCATCGAGAACGGGATTGCGATCTACGTGCTGGGGCTGGGCGCGAATCTGCTGGTCAGCGATGCGGGGATTGACGGCGCGGTGTTTCGGCTGAGCGAGGATGAGTGGAGGAAGATCGAGGTGCAGGGCACGACCGTGACCGCGGGCGCGGGCGTGGACATGCAGAAACTGCTGGTGAAGATGGTCCGGCAGGGTTTGTCCGGGGTGGAGTGCCTGGCGGGAATTCCGGGCTCGGTTGGCGGGGGCATACGCATGAACGCCGGGGGCAAGTTTGGCGACTTCGGGAGGGTCATCAGCCGGGTCAGCGTGATGGACACCGCCGGGGTGGTTTATGACCGGACGCGGGATGACCTGGAGTTTGGCTATCGGTACGCGAACATCAGCGCGCGCTTCATCCTTCAGGCGACGCTGGACCTGGAGGAGGAAGATCCGGACCGGATTCTGAAGAAGACCAAGGAAATCTGGATGTTCAAGCGGAACAGCCAGCCGCTGAACACCCACAATGCGGGCTGCATCTTCAAGAACCCGCCAGGATACAGCGCGGGCGCGTTGATCGACCAGGCGGGATTAAAGGGGCTGCGAATCGGCGGCGCCGAGGTCTCTGCCAAGCACGCCAACTTCATCGTCGCGTATCCCGGCTGTCTGGCCGAGGATGTGATGAAGCTGATGAAGGCCGTTCGCGAGAAGGTTTACGACAAGCACGATATCCTGCTGGAGACCGAGGTGCAGATCTGGCCCTGAGTCCGGTGGCCCCCTCGCCGCACCCGTCGCCCGGCATTTAACGATTGGCACACGCTATGAACATCACTGTCCTTCGCGGCGGGCCCTCCGCCGAACGTGAGGTGTCGCTGATTGGCGGCAAGGCCGTCGCCGACGCGTTGCGCTCGATGGGGCATGAGGTATACGAGTCGGATATCTCGCCGACGGACCTGTCGGGGCTGGACCGGCCGGCCGATGTGGTATTCCCGGTGCTGCACGGGCAGTTTGGCGAATCGGGCGAACTGCAGGAGATTCTGGAGCAGCGGAGGATTCTGTTCGTGGGGTCAGGCTCCCGCGCATCGCGGATGGCGATGGACAAGGCGGCGACGAAGCAAGTGTGGGCCAAAGCCGGGCTGCCGACGCCGCGATACGAGGTGATCACCGCATCCAACGGCCGGCAAATCTCGGTGGGCATTCCGTGCGTGGTGAAAGCGATCGACTCCGGCAGTTCCATCGACGTGTTCATCTGCAAGACGGTGGAGCAAGTGAGAGAGGCGATCGACGGCGTGGTGCTGCGGCACGGCCGGGCCATGGCGGAGCAGTTCATCAAGGGCCCAGAACTGACCGTGGCGGTGCTGGAGGAGCGGCCGTTGGCGCCGATGCGCATCGTGCCTAAGCGCGAGTTTTTTGACTACGAGGCGAAATACCGCGACAAGGGCACCGAACACCGGTTTGACACGGGTGTGCCGCAGCCGGTTCTGGAACAGTGCCGCGAATTGGCGCAGAGAGCGAACCATGCGCTGGGTTGTCGCGACCTGGCGCGGGTGGACATCATGCTCGACGAGACGAATCGTCCGCACCTTTTGGAGATTAACGCCCTGCCGGGGTTTACGTCCGTGAGCCTTTTTCCGGAAGCGGCGCGTCATGCCGGGATCGAATTCGGCCCGCTGGTCGATCGCCTGGCGCGCCGGGCGTATCAGCGGGGGCAAAACGGCAGTAGTCCTGCAATCTACGGCGCGAAATAGTCGACCAGGACCTTGCGCAGGTTCTGGCCGAACTGCTCCCACGCCTCGCTGGAAGGGTGTTTCCCGGCGCCGGCGATCCAGTTGGCGTTGAATTCGAGGATGCAGGCATCGATACCATAGCGTTCGAGCATTCCCTCGCCGATGCTCCCTGGGTTGCGAAATTTCGAGCCGGAACTGCCCTCGGTGAACCAGGTGTGCTTGCGCAGGAGTTGCTCGAAGAGCTTCATGCGGGCGAGATGGCGATCCAGGTCCGGAACCTGGGGGCGGGAGATGTGCAGCCCGCCACCCTCATCATTGTGGAGGTCGACCAAGAGGCTGGGGCGCTGGTTGCGGGCGATCATCGCCTCGATCCATTTCTCGAGGGCGGCGTTTTCGGGGGCAAGTTTTCCATCGGCGGGCTTGTCCCAGTCTCGGTTCAGGTCCTTTCCGAGCATGTTGAAGCGCGTCAGACCGCGGGCCACTCCATCCTTGTTGGCCACTGGCATGACATAGACGCACACTCGCTGCAGGCATTCCCTGGACAGTTCCTCGTCGCGAAGCAGGCTTCGGATCAGCCCCTGGACCACCCAGTTGCCGCCCGGCTCCCATGCGTGCGCGCGAGCGCGCAACACGATGCGGTGAGGGGCGGCGGGGTTGCCGACGCGGACGATCTCCAGCGGTCGGCCCTCGACGGTGCGGCCGATCTCGGCGATCTCAACCAGGGGATGGTCGCGAACCTCATCCAGCAGGCGATGGAGGTCGGACAGGCGATAGGGCTCCAGGCGCGCCAGGTACATCCAGTCGGCATCCATATGAAGGCTGACACGCAGGGCGGATTGGCCCTGAACCTTCTCGGTGGGGATGATCTTCCATTGCTTGCCATCGGCGGAGGCGAAGCAAATGGTCTTGGCGGAGATCGCGGAACCGGGCCGGCCATTCCAGACGTTGTCGAAGTTGTGGAGGATGAGCGTGAAGTCGGCGCCCTTGAGGGACTGGACCTGGAAATGCCAATGGCCGGCCGCGCGATTGGGGCTGTTGCGCTCAAAGTCGTAGAGCATACGGACGTGGATGATGCCGTCCTTATCGACATCCCACTGGCAGGGCGAGGCGTTTTCGAAGCCGGTGTGGATAAAATCGAGGGTCGCCGGCTCAGCCGCCGGGCAGGCCACTCCGAGCAGGCCGACAGCCATCGCTGCGGCGATCCATCGGTTGATCATGATCACCTCTCGATCCGGTTTTGTAGCCCGCATGAGCGGGCATGTCCATCCATCGAACCCGGGCATTGACCCGCCGGGCGCGAATCCAGACAATGCCTCGCGCAATCCGAACATCGGGAGGTTGACTGGAATGAAGAGCCCATGGCGCACGCCGATCATGGTTCTGGTGCTGCTGGCCGGCACGGTCCCGTTATCGGGTCACGAGACGGACCAGTACACGCTCCCGCCGAACCGGGAGTTCGCGGATCTGGGCGATTACTTCACGCGGTGGTTCTATCAACGCATCGAGGCCGGGGTGGAGAACACGAACTGGCGGATTCGCCAGGCGGTGGAGGGCCAGGCATCGCAAGAGGAGTTGGACCGTCTTCAATCGCCGGACACGATCGCAACGGCGGTGAACCGCGAGTTTCCGTGGGCGATGGATGTGATCGAGGGTCTGGAGCGCATGGTGTCGTCGCGGGAGATGAAACTGCGATATCCCGGTCGGGTGATCGGGTATAAGGAAGGCCTTGGGAACATCTATCAGGGAGCGCACTTTCCGCTGGATCCGCGGCAGTTCTTCCGGCTTTTCCTGGGCTCGACGATGAAGGTGCATGGGGTATTCCTGGGCACCGACAAGATCGGGCACTTCACCGACATGGGAATGAACTACTATCGCGAGTACCGATCGGCCCTGCGCGCCGGCAAGAGCGAGGAGGAATCGCTGAAACTGGCGATTAAGACAGGCACGCACGGGCTGATCTTCTCGGAACGCGGGATGCTGGGGTTCATGTCGGCCGGGTCGTATTCCAACGCCGACCTGGCGGCGAACTATCTGGGAATGCTGTTCTACCAGAACCTGACGGAGCCGGTGATGCTCAAGGGGCAGAAGCGGCCGGCGATGCTGATTCGCCAGGGGCCGTACTGGAAGATCGCGGATCACGTCCGGCGCGACTCGGATTTCTTCAAGTGGTTCATCTCGGAGCACATGGACGAGGCGTTGAACCCAAGCCTGTACGAGACGTTGATGCGGGGCGCGATCCGCAGGAACATCGAGAAGCGGGCGGCCTTCACGGTGCAGCATCGCCGCGATGTCAACGGGCAGATTCCGTCGCGGGAGTACTTTGACAGGAAGGCGGCGGATCATCGCACTTACTGGGGGGTGGATTACGGCCACATGGGTGAGCAAGAGCAACTGATCACGATTACGAACACGTGCCTGCCCGCGCTTGAGAACCCCGCGCGAACCGACGACCGCGACGAGGCGGGGCGTTTGCAGCTTTACGCGGCGGCTCAGTTCGGCCAGCGGGGCCAGGCCGCAAGCCTGCTGAGCCAGGGGGTGGAGCCGACGGCAGCGGCGTTCTGGGGCGGGCCGGATCCCAGCCTGTGGGGCAATACGCCCTTGCACATCGCCGCGGCGGAAAGCGATGTGCAAATCGTGCGGGCGATGCTGGGTTCGAAAGGGGCCGATGCCTCAGCGCAGAACTTCTTGGGGGCAACGCCTCTGCACCGGGGCATACACAGCGCAGAAGTGACCGAGGCGCTGCTTGACCGCGGAGCCAAAGCCGATGGCCGCGATGTCGAGGGTCGCACGCCGCTGCACTGGGCGGCGAGGGATACCGGATCGAAGTCGATCGCCTCTCTGCTGGAGCGAGGCGCCAATCCGAACGCGACCGATCACCGGAAGCAAACCCCTTTGCACCTCGCGGCGGTCGCCGGCAATGCCCCGGCGGCGGCCGAGCTGATCCGCCACGGGTCGCAGGTGGCGGCGATGGATGAGCACAAGACGACGCCGCTGCATCTGGCGGCGGCCAACGAGAAGCCCGATGGCATCCGGCTCCTGCTGAGCAATCGGGCCAGCGTCAGTGCGCGGGATGACTTCGGCTATACGCCGCTGCACGAGGCCGCGCGCAAGGGCGGCGACGATGGGGCGGTCCTGTTGATCGCGGCCGGCGCCGACGTGAAGGCCATCGACCGCCACGGGACCACGCCGTTGCACCTGGCGTGCCGGCACGGCCGCCGGGGCATCGCGCGTATCCTGATGGAGAAGGGGGCGGATGTGAATGCGGCCAACGCGGCCGGATGCACGCCGCTGCACGAGGCGGCGACGTCCGGCGACAAGGTGCTGGTGCAAATGCTGTTGGACGCCGGCGCCAAGAGCACCGCCAACCTTGCCGGATGGATGCCGGTGGATATGGCGGCGGCGCGGCATGATGACGCCATCGCCCATATGCTCGGGGGGTCGAGCCAAACCATAACGGACTGAAACACATGAGAAGCACACGAACGATTGCTCGGGGCATCGCCGTTCTCGGGCTGCTGGCTATGGTCGGCTGCGGCAACAAGGTGTCGTACGAGAGGTGGCAGGATCGGGTTGCGGAATATGTGGAATTTGAAGGCAATGGCGACGTCAATGCGCTGCGGGACATAACGCTGCCCAACAGTGACCGCAAGGGGTTTGCGGCGCTGGGGGATCGCTGGCCTGACAAATCGACCGATGTAAATGGCCTGCTGCTGGGCCATCGCGAGATCGGCGGACGGTCGTGGTATTTCTACCTGGCCGGCCAGGTCAAGAACCTGACGGTGCGGGAGATCAGGCTGGCGGCGCTGAGCGCCGAGGCGGGCGAACTTCGCTGGGAAATCGGCCAGGGCAGCGACGAGGCGTTCGCGGCCTACATCGACCAGAAGCGCAAAGCGTGGTCGCAGCGGTTTCCGAATGCTGCCGGCGAGCCATATCTGACGGTTCCGGCATGGAATTTTCCTGGTCCGGATGATGTCTTCCAGCTTACGGTGGATGGCAACCGGGTGGCGGCGACGCACGCGGCGTCGGGGGCGCAATGGACGCTCACGCTGCCGGCGCCGGAGCAGGCGGCACGGGATCAGAGGTGACGGACGGCGGTCATGGCATGAGCAGGTGGCAGGACAACAACGATGATTCGCGGGATGAACCCGACGACGAGGATCCAGACCGGCCGGATGAATGGGAGGACCCCGACGAATCCGATCAGGACCGGGAAGACGGGGAAGAGCCCATTGACTCGAAGCCCTGCCCCTATTGCGGCAGGGAGATTCACGAAGATGCCGAGGTCTGCCCCCGATGCGGTAGCTACATCATCCCCGAGACGGGCGTATGGCGCTGGCCGAAGTGGGTGGTGATCGGAATCGTGCTGGCGCTGATCGCCGTGGGGACCTGGGTATTTGGCTGGCTGGTTTGGGGCTGGTTCTAAGGGCAGGAACACAAAGAAGATCGTGCTCACTTAAGCTCCGAAGAGTGAAGGCGTTATGTGGGAGTTTCATCGACTTGCGAAGGACTGCCCTCAGGCACAGGCACTTGAGACATCAGTTTTTATTTGATTGCTGCCTGAAATGATATTATTATATAGTCCTGCACCGTCGGTGGTAGCGGCGCGAGGTCGTGGGTTGGTCAACCATGTTTGTCACCGTGTGCTGCGTATCAATTCCAGTGCCGCCTGCTAGCCTGCGCAGGGTAAGGTTCTTGCCGTCATGACCGGGTTCCAGGCGTGATGCGCGGTTTGGTTGCGGCCGTTCTCTCTACTTGCGAGAGGGATTGTACCGGTGGTTTGTATGTGCATGGGCGTTGGGGCGATGTGGTCCAGGAGGTGTGCGATGCGTTTGGAGAAGCAGATGTCCCGGTCAGGCTTCCGCATGTGGGGCTTGCTTGAACGGCCACGATCTGGTTCGTCGGGAGCCTTCAGGATGGTCGCCGATCGACTTCTATTGGCAATGGGCCCAAGTTGCTGGTCTGTGGCAGTGACGTCGCTGGTATTGGTAGCCACCCAGCAGTCGTTTGCAGGTTCCTTGCTTTCAGACGATTTCGAGCGAGCCGAACTGAATCCGGATGTCAACAATCCTGTCTGGGTCGGCAAGAATGGGACCACTGACGGAAGTGACACCTATCTCGGCCTTCATGGACAGATCGTCCTAGACCCGCTGGATGCAAGCAATCGTGTGCTTTCCTTCACGCACACCAATTCGAACGGCGATGCATTCTGCGCAGTCGGTCTGAACGTTCAGGGTGGTACCACTTACATTGTCACCTTTGACTACTTGGGCAGCCCGCCGCTGACCACGACCGAAGGGAATGGCGGTTTCATCGGACTGTGCACAGGGCTGCCTTCCGGAGCAGCACCGTACTGGTGGTCCAACTGGCTTGCCGGCACCCATGAGGAGTATATCAGGGAGTCGGGACTCAAATTGACACTCGATCCGGCATTACCGGCGGACAGAATGCTCGATGATGACGGCACGTGGCACTCCTATGTGATCAGGTTCACGCCGAACACGAACATGTCGCTGCGACTGATGATCGAGGATTTCTCAACCAGCAGAGCTACCGGAGACGCGTTCTTTGACAACGTGAGCCTGACCGTTGTTCCCGTTCCCGCGGGTGCCCGGGTGGGAGCGATCATGCTGGTCATCCTGGGCCTAGCAACGCCACAACGGCGGTGACAAAGCAGCGAATGCTCGGCTATTCATCTGCCCGGGCAACGCGCCTGGCCTGGGGGACGTGGCTGTCGGCCAGGATGGGGGCCTTGGGTTCATCCGGATGCGCAAATGAGTACACGTGCACCACGCCGAGGTGGTCGGAGGGATGGACGATCTTGTTCCCGACTCGAATCCCGTCTTTCCAGAGCAGTTTCTCCTGAACGAGGCGAACGGGGTGCCGGGCGGCGGAAACGAAGACATAGTCGATGCGCCTCTTGGGGTTCCCGGGCGAGCCTTTAGAGGGTTCATCAGAATTGAAGTCGCAAAAACGGATTCGGCCGCCCACGCGCGAGGTCGCCAGTGGGTCCATTTCGTCTTCGTGGCGTTCGGCGTTGAAGTCGCCGCCGAGGAAGGTGACGGCGGCGGGGACGGCCTGCTCGCGCCTGGCGATCCAGTCGAGAGTCTCGTCGAGCTGTTTCCGGCGGATGTGGTGCTCGAAGCCCCAGTTGGTCAAATGGACATTGGCGACGCGCACGCGCCCGAGGCCAGGCACCATGAACTCGCCCATGATGCTGATGCGGTTGAATCCCGCGAGCAGTCGCGAGGTCTGCGCCTCGAGCCGCTTCTCGGCGTAATAGGCGAAGGGATAGCGGCTGACAATCGCGATGCCTTCGCGATCGCTGGTGCGTTTGGTGCCGCGCGAGTAATAACCCATGTAGCTGGCGAGAACCTGAGCGGTGTCCTCAAGATCGGAATCGCGGTTGAAGACGACTTCCTGGCAGGCAATGAAATCCGGCACCTTGACCGTGTCGGTACGGAGCCGCCGCGCCATGGCAAGAAGCTGGGCGGGCTCATCCCGATGCCAGAGGTTGATGCTCATTACCGAGAGCGAATCGACCGGGCCCTTGGGGAGTGGCGCGGCCGGGGCCCGCCAATTCAGGATGGACCTGGATTCGGCATGCGCGATGGATACGGTCGAGATCAGGGTCGCGATCAGGACGAGCAGGATTCGGCGATGCACCACTACTGTCTCCGGGCACTTGGCCAGTAAAACAACTCCGACCATGACGGCAGCACGGACAAACCGACGCCGGTTTCGGCGAGAAACCGCTGCTGGCGGCGCAAGCCGCAGATGATCCAGAACACGGAGAGCCCCGGCAGGATTCGGGAAGGAGTCCGCCCATCAAGCCGTCGATCGCCTTGCGCCACCGAGAAGCCCGAGCTCAGACGCCAAAGTCCATTCCTGCCCACGTACCCCGGTTCGTACCGCCCCGGCACGAAACCGCCGCCGTCGGCCCGCCCCGTCGCCCGCTGACTGCATCTCCATCCGTGTTCATCCACAATCGCGAGCGCCTCCGACGCGGCGGACCGAATTATGGAAAGCCGGGTCAGCCTGTTCAAGCGCTGCGTGTTAAATCCTCAATAAGCTGCACCAGCGGGCCCGCTCAACCACGCCGGGCCGCGCGAGGGGCGGTTGGGCCTGTCCGCTTCTCGGTTCCATTACCTCTATCGACGCCCAGCCGTCTGCGGCTTCAACACTTGAACGACCGACGCCGCGTGTTAACCTCGCCTGTATGGCAACTCCATCCCACCTTCGGATTTCGGCCATTTCCATCCTCTTCCTGATGGTCGCCGGCGGCATCCCCGCCGCGGCACAGGTATCGCCCGAGCAGCGGCTGCAGGAGCGGCTGGAATGGTTCAAGGATCAGAAGTTCGGGCTGTTCCTCCACTGGGGCATCTACAGCCAGCTTGGGTGCATTGAATCCTGGCCGCTGGTGTGGGAGGACCGCGCCTGGTCGAACCCGGCCATCCGGACCTATGAGGAGATGATTGCCTATCGCAAGGTCTACTTCCTCCAGAACCGTACGTTCGATCCATCGGCGTTCCAACCCCAGGACTGGGCCAAGGTTGCGCAGCGGGCGGGGATGAAGTACGTCATGTTCACGACGAAGCACCACGACGGCTTCTCCATGTTCGACACGAAGCAAACCGAGTTCCGCATCACCGGACCGGACTGCCCCTACGTCAAGCGCCCGCAGCCCGATATCGCCAGGGCCGTGTTTGAGGCGTTCCGCAAGGAGGGGTTCGGGGTCGGGGCGTATTTCTCCAAGAGCGACTGGCATCACCAAGGCTATTGGGATCCGGACCGGCCGGCGCTGGATCGCAATCCGAATTACGACACCGCCAGGGAGCCACAACGGTGGGACTCGTTCGCGAGATTCGTCCATGGCCAGGTGGAGGAGTTGATGACTGGATATGGACATATCGATATCCTCTGGCTGGATGGGGGACAGGTCAGGCCGCCCAAGCAGGACATCCAAATGGATCGCCTTGCTGCCATGGCGCGCAAGCACCAGCCCCACCTGATCATCGTGGACCGCACGGCCGGGACGATTCACGAGAACTATCGCACGCCCGAGCAGGAAGTGCCCGACAAGCCCCTGTCCTATACGTGGGAAACATGCATGACGATGGGCCAGCAGTGGTCCTTCAAACCGGATGATAAGTATAAGTCAACACGGCAGTTGGTGCATTTGTTGGTCGACATCGTGGCCAAGGGCGGCAACTTCCTGCTCAACGTGGGGCCGCAGCCGGATGGGCGCTTGCCCGCGCCGGCGGTGCAGCGGCTGGAGGAGATTGGCGACTGGATGGCAATCAACGGGCAGGCTATTCACGGCACCCGGCCAATCGAGCCCTACAAACAGGGGCAGATCGCCTTCACCAGCAAAGGCGGCGCAGTTTATGCCATTTACATGATGAATGACGGGCAGGATGGCTTGCCAGCGGAACTCACTATTCCCGGTCCAGAACCGCTGGCCGGTTCGCAGGTTACGCTCCTCGGCGTTGACGAGCCCCTGCAGTGGCGGGCCGGAGCGAACGGGACGGTGGTCACGGTGCCCGCGCCAGTGACCGGGAAGCCGCCCTGCAAGCACGCAGTGGTGTTCAGGATATTGGTCCGCTGATCAATTGACGGGCTTGAGGCGAGCGAATGGGAGAATGAGGTTCTTTCGGCCGACGCGGTCGAACTGGACGACCACACGGGTGTGCTGACCCATCTCGGAGATGTCGATGATCTTGCCGACGCCGTAGGCATCGTGGCGGACGCGTTGTCCGGGGCGGAACCGGCGGGCAAGACCGTCGGATTCGATCTGGGCCTGCACACGCTCGACATCTCGCTTCGATGGGGCGTCAAATCCTGTGGCATCAAGCACTTCCAGCTTCGAGGCGGGCAGTTCGGCCAGGAAGCGAGAGCCAGCGGTGGGCAGCGTCTGACCTCGAAGGGTGCGCCGGGCGGCCTTGGTCATGAACAGCAGGTCCTCAGCGCGGGTAATGCCAACAAAGCAGAGGCGGCGTTCCTCCTCGATCTGATCGGGATGGTCCTGCACGCGGGCATGCGGGAGAATCATCTCCT
The DNA here is from genome assembly GCA_964570205.1 of uncultured Tepidisphaeraceae bacterium. Lineage (GTDB taxonomy): Bacteria > Planctomycetota > Phycisphaerae > Tepidisphaerales > Tepidisphaeraceae > CAZMXI01. The sequence goes on along the minus strand of CAZMXI010000033.1, from coordinate 16,727 downwards.
CCAGGCCGATCATGGCGACAACGGGAAACTCTAGGCCCTTGGCGGCGTGAAGCGTCAGCAGGGTGACCGCTCCACCGTTCTCGGCCAGGGTATCCACATCGCTCACAAGGCTCACCTGGGCGAGGTAGTCGTCCAGCGTGCCGGGCGTTTCCTGGTCGAACTGGGCGGCGGAGGTGATCAGTTCTTCGACGTTGGCCAGCTCAGCGCGTTCCTCGCCGCCGGTTTTTTCGAGATGCGCCTCGATGCCGCTGCGGGTGACGATGTCTTCGAGCAATGCCTCAATTGCGCCGGTGGCCCGGTTGCCATCCAGTATGCCCTGCCAGTGGTGGAGCATGGCGACGAACTCCCGCAGGGGCTTCTGCGCGCGGCTCGATATGCCTTCGAGCTGGTCAAGCGAGCACAACGCCTGCCACAGCGTCCAGCCGCGATCCATAGCGCGGGCCTGGAGCTGGCCGATGGTGGTCTCGCCGATGCCGCGCGGCGGAGTATTGATGATGCGTGTCAGAGACAGTTCATCGGCGGGATTGGCGATAACACGCAGGTAGGCAAGGACATCCTTGATCTCCTTGCGGTGGTAGAAGTCGACGCCCCGGGCGATGCGGTAGGGGACGCCCGCACGTCGCAGCGCATCTTCCATCACGCGGGACAGGGCATTGATGCGGTAGAAGACCGCCATCTGGCTCCAGTCGCGGCCCTGCCTGTGCAACTCGCGGAACAGGTCTGCGACGGCCTGGGCCTCGGATCGCTCGTCAAGGCAGAGCAGCAGGCGCACCTTTTCGCCGTCGCCTTTGTCGGTCCAGAGGCGTTTGGGTTTGCGCTGGGTGTTGCGGGCGATCAGGTCGGAGGCGACATCCAGGATGGTCTGGGTGGAGCGGTAGTTGCGCTCCAGGCGGACGACCTTGGCGTCGGCGTAATCCTGCTCAAAATCCAGGATGTTCTGGATGTCGGCGCCGCGCCACGCGTAGATCGACTGGTCGGGGTCGCCCACGACGCAGATGTTTCGGTGCTTCAACGCCAGTGCGTGGGCGATGACGTACTGCGCGTGATTGGTGTCCTGGTACTCGTCGATGAGGATGTACTGGAATCGAGCCTGAAGCTCCTTCAGGGTGTTCGGGAACTGCTTGAAGGTCTCGGCGACGCGTAGAAGCAGGTCGTCGAAGTCGAAGGCGTTGTTCTGCTTCAGAAGCTGCTGGTAGTTGGCGTAGACGCGGGCGTAGTGCTTCTCGGGCCAGCTCGTGTTGGCGATGGCGTAAGCCTCGGCGTTGATCAGGCGATTCTTCGCGTGGCTGATCTTGTCGTGGACAACGGAGGGGGTGAAGTGGGTCGGGTCGAGGTCGGCCTGCTTGATGGCCTCCTTGATGAGACGCTGCTGGTCCGAGGAGTCATAAACGGAGAAACCGGGCGGCAGGCCGATCGCGGCGGCGAAATGCCGCAGAATGCGCAGCCCCAGCGAATGAAAGGTGCAGATGATGGGCCAGGGCTGGTCGAGGCGGCCGAAATCCCGCAGCGGGCTGGCGAGCATCGATGACACCCGGGACTTCATCTCGCCGGCGGCCTTGTTGGTGAAGGTGATGGCCAGGATGGACGATGGCGTGACGCCCAGGCTCAGCAGATAGGCGACGCGACGCGTGATGACCCGCGTCTTTCCCGAGCCGGCGCCGGCAATGATGAGCAGCGGCCCATCGACGTGGGCTACGGCCTCTCGCTGCTCGTCGGTCAGTTCGGCCAGAATCTGTTCGCGTTCCAGCATGCTGGGGTGAGGGTACCGGCGACGGCGGCGGGTGACAACTCGCGCGGCCACCTCGCGCGGCCAACTGGCCAGCGTGAGCGGTGCCCGCCCGACCACCGGGCGCCGCGGCGGCGGAATCCGCCTCGCGAGGTGTGTCGCAACCTCGTTGTTGCACTATGATAGGCCCGATGGACGGCACGGCCGAGCAGGCTCGCGGTCAAGTGGCCGGGCGGTGGCAGCCGCCGGTGGCGATGCCGCATGATCGGGCGGGCACGTCGGCTGGAATCAACATAGAGCCCGGCAGCAACGATGACGGCTGGATTGTGCCGCCGCGCATCCGGCTGGCCGACGGCACCAGCGTGCGATTCTACAAGGATGGCGAAGCGCTGCACGCGGGATACGACGCGATCGCGGCGGCCAAGCGACGGATATGCCTGGAGGTCTACATCTTCCGCAGCGACCCGACCGGGCGGGCCTACGCCGACCTGCTGAGCCGTAAGGCGCAACAGGGATTGCCGGTCTATCTGATCTATGACGCAGTCGGGTGCTTTGAGTCCGATGGGGCGATGTTCGAGCGGATGTCGGCGGCCGGGGTGCGGCTGGGGTGTTTTCATCCCGTGAAGCCGTGGGAGTGCAAGTACAGTTGGCGGCCGTTCAATCGCGACCACCGCAAACTGCTGATCATCGACGACGAGATCGCCGGCCTGGGCGGGCTGAACATCGGGGGCGAATACGCCGGGTCGTGGGTGGTGCATTCGGCGGCGGTGGAGCCTCCCTGGCGAGACAATGCGATCGGCCTGCGCGGGCCGGCGGCGCGGCTGCTGATGATGGCTTTTGCCCGCACATGGCGATACGTGCAGCACGGCGGCAAGCTGCGCGGCGTGGAATTGCTGCACAACGTGGATCAGGGCGATTTCGGCATCCTGGCGTCTGTGCCGACACGAAGCAGCCCGCTAACCGCGCTGCGGCGCGTGCTGCGCGAGGCGAGGTCGAGCATTCTGCTGACGATGTCGTACTTCGCGCCGCCGGACGACCTGATCGACGAGTTGTGCCGCGCGGCGAGGCGAGGCGTGCGCGTGAGGCTGATGCTGCCCGGGCGAATCGACGTCAAGCTGCTGCTCGTGGCGGCGCGGTCCTTCTACGAGAAGCTGCTGACGGCCGGCGTGGAGATCTACGAACGCCAGGGGGCGGTGTTGCACGCCAAAACGCTGTGTGTCGACGACTACACAACAATCATCGGGTCGACTAACCTCGACTACCGCAGCATCGAATACAACTGCGAACTGTCCGTGATCATCCGCAACCAGCCTTTCGGCCAGCAGATGCGCGACCTGTTTGAGAACGACGTACGATACGCCCGGCGCATCGGGCTGAGCGAATGGCGACGGCGGCCAAGGTGGGACCGGTTCGTCGAGTGGGCGGTGGACCGGGCGAGGTATCTGCTGTGAATCTCGTGGGCAAGGGCGGGCGACGACAACCAGCCGCCTGGCGACTCTCTTTCATCCATCTCGTCGCCCCATCCCATCCTCAAGACTCTCGAAGGGCGCGAAACGGAGCCATGTTCCGCACCGCAGTTATGCGAAATGACCGGTGTTGGCCAATGCCCAACGCCCGCCCGGCGGTTGCCCGGGATACACCGACCCCTTATCCTTGTCACCTTCTCGGATTACGACCAAAGTGGCTCGCTCCAACAGAATTCCGATCGGCCGATGGGATGTCGAATTCCGACCGGGGCCGTGGGTGCGCCTCCGCTT
>CAZMXI010000033.1:0-13234 GCA_964570205.1 uncultured Tepidisphaeraceae bacterium | reverse complement strand
GCTTCACTCCGGCCCAGCTCTTCGTTGCCTCCTTCGTACTGCTCATTCTTCTCGGTGCTCTGGGGCTCAGGTACCTTCCCGGGCTCTATACCGGGTCGGGTTTGTCATGGGTGGATGCGGTGTTCACATCCACCAGCGCTGTCTGCGTGACCGGCTTGATTGTGGTCGATACCGCGACCTGTTTCACACCGCTGGGGCAGGCGTTCCTCCTTCTGCTCATTCAGCTTGGCGGGCTCGGCATGATCACCTTCACGAGCGTCGTCATCGTCGCCCTGGGACGCCGACTCTCCCTTTCGCAGGAGGTTCTTTTCAGCGAATCCGCCGAAATCGCCGCCAGCATTGAGCCGCGGCGGCTCATTCTGGATGTCGTCCGATTCACGCTCCTCGTCGAGCTCGTCGGCACCGTGCTGCTCTATGCCGGCTGGGTAGCGCGCCTTGGCTGGCGGGGGGCGGCCTGGCCCGCCGTCTTCCACTCCGTCAGCGCGTTTTGCAACGCCGGCTTCTCCACCTTCTCAGACTCCCTCATGAGTTGCCGCAAGGAGCCGTTCATCCTCCTTGTCGTCATGATGCTCGTCATCCTGGGCGGCGTCGGCTTCCTTACACTCGAAGAGCTCTATCTGCACGGCCGGGCGACGCGGCGCGGCCACCGATTCCGACTTTCCCTGCACAGCCGCATCGTCATCATCGCCACGATCGTCCTGGTGCTCGCGCCCTGGCCCATCTTCGCGTCCTTCGAGTGGACCCGGACCCTCGACGGCCTGACCCCCGGCGACAAGGCGATCAACGCCCTTTTCATGAGCGTGACCCCGCGAACCGCCGGGTTCAACTCGGTCGACTATGGCCGCACCGGCGAGAGCACCGGTTTCCTCACCATGCTGCTCATGATGGTTGGCGGTTCCCCCGGTTCGACGGCGGGGGGTCTGAAGACGACGACTTTGGCCCTGGTGGCGCTGCTGGCCTGGGCACGCTTCCGCGGCCGCGAAATCGTCAGTTTCCAGGGGCGCTCTGTCCCGGACGAGACCATCCAGCGAGCCGTCGGCCTGGTTGTTGCCAGCGTCACTGTCGTCGTTCTCGGCATTTTCATCCTTACGATCAGCGAGGGCGCTGCCTGGCCAAGGTTCCGCTTCCTCGACCAGGCCTTTGAAGCCATCAGCGCCGTGAATACCGTTGGATTGTCCACCGGCCTGACTGGTGTCCTGTCCGACATCGGGCGCGTCACGATCACCGTGCTGATGTTCCTCGGCAGGGTGGGTCCCCTGACCCTCGCCGCCGCCCTTGCCATGGCGCGCACCACGCCCGCCGGCGAGTTCCGTTACGCCTACGAACAGGTGGCGGTCGGTTAAGCTTTGGAGCCTTCGATGAAACGCTTTATCGTCATCGGACTTGGGAACTTCGGAACCAGCGTCGCTGAGACGCTTTACGCCGCCGGCCACGAAGTTGTCGCGATCGATCCTGCCGAATCCAAGGTGGACCGCATCGCCCCCCGCGTCACGCGCGCCGCCGTCGGCGATGGCCGCGACCTCCAGATTCTCGAACGCGCCGGCGCCAAAGGCGCTGATGCCGGCGTCGTCAGCACCGGAGACGACATCACCGCCAGCATCCTGGCCACCCTGGCCCTGCGCGATCTCGGCGTTGACGACGTCTATGTGAAGGTTATCTCTCGCGAGCACGCCCGGGTCATGGAACGCGTCGGCGTGACGGAGACCATCTTTCCCGAGCGCGAGTCGGCCGTCGCCCTCGGCACCCGCATGAGCGGGACGGCATTGCTGAATTATGTTCGGCTTGGGCCCGGCTTCTCCATCCAGGAAATGGCACTGCCGAACGCATGGAAGAACAAGACCCTGCGCGAGCTGAACCTGCGGCGGGACTTCGGAGTCTCGGTTGTGGCGGTCCATGATGTGCTGACCGACAAGATCATTGTCGCCGTTGACCCGGACGAGGTGCTTAAGGAATCCGACGCCCTTCTTGTCGCCGGCAGCGACGACAGCCTCGCCAAGGTGGCGCAGATTCCCTGACGGCCGCCAGCCGATCGCGCGCCGCCGTCGTTTCTTCTTTTCCGCCCGAGCGCGTAAGATGGCATGAATGGCTTTGCGCGTACTTTGTCTGGGCGATATCGTGGGCCGGCCTGGCCGGCAGGTGATCCATCAGAAACTGCCTCAACTGGTTCGCGAGCGACAGATCGACCTGGTTGTGGCCAACGCCGAGAACATTGCCGGCGGCAGCGGGATCACGACGAACCTGTTCAACAAGCTGCGATCCTATGGGGTGGATGTTGCCACCCTGGGCGACCACGTCTACCGGCGGGCGGACATCATCCCGACGATGCAGAATTCGGAGCGCATCGTCCGCCCGGCCAACCTGGCGCGCGGCGCGGCTGGGCGGCGATTTACGGTGGTGACGACGAATTCGGGTGTGCAGGTGGGCATTTTCAGCGTGCTGGGGCGGATTTACGTCAACCTGCCCTCGGACGACCCGTTCGCGACGACCGACTGGGTGCTGGACAACCTGCCGGCGAGCGTCAAAGTGTGCATCTGCGATGTGCATGCCGAGGCATCGAGCGAGAAGGTGGCATTGGGGCATTGGATGGATGGCCGGGTGTCGGTGGTTTTCGGCACGCACACGCACATACCGACGGCGGACGCCAAGATCCTGCCCGGCGGCACGGCCTACATCAGCGATGTGGGCATGTGCGGCCCGTATGACTCGGTGCTGGGCCGGCGGAAGGACCGCGTGCTGAAGCACATGACCACGGGCATGCCCGTTCCTTTCGAGGTGGCGACGGCGGATGTGCGGATGTGCGGCCTGTACGCGGAAGTGGATCCTGATACGGGGCGTGCGCTGGCGGTCGAGCGCATCGAGGTGTGCGGTGGCAACTCCGACGCGGCCTATGACGCCGATGACGCGCGCGGCAAGGATGTCAAGGAAGAGGGGTAGCGATCAATCCGCCCAGAGCTTGGCGGCGCTGATGGTCAGGTTGGGAAAGAGGGCGGGCTGGATGGTGGATTGGCCTGGGGTGGACTGGTGAATGCGGTACTGCGCGCCATCGAGAACCAGGCAATCGAGGGTTTGCCGAAAGGCGTCCAATATCCAATAGTGAGGAATTCCCGCGGCGGCGTACCAGCCGAGTTTGTTTACCCGATCGTGGCTTTCGTAACCCGGGATAGTCGATTCGATAACGAGGGGGGGCGGCATCGTGCTTCGTCCGAACCTGTGGTTACCCGATCCAAGCCTGGCGCAGGCCTCGCGCTGGGCGCGGGCGTATTCGGGGGTGACAAAAAGCGCATCGACGTTGACGATTCGGGTGTCGTTCAGGATGAGGGTGGCGCGGGTGGCGAATTCGCCCGTGGCATCCTGCCGTTCGAGGTGCCGTTCGATGGCCTTGACGAGCCGGAAAAGCGAGATCCCGCCGTCAAAGGTCACTGGGGGCATGCTGGCCAACACGCCTTCGATGATCTCATAAGCACCGTTGTCCCACCGGCGGGCGATTTCGGGATGGCCCAGGTCTTCTGCCGTCCAGCCGTAACTGCCGGGCTCGAAAGGACGCACGGACATGCTCATCGTAGGCATCGGCGCCTATCATCGCATCGTGCATCCCTTGAATCAAATCCCAAGACGATGCGTGGGGCGTGTCACATCGGGACTGACAAGGCGGCGATGATGGCGTATGATGCCCGCACTCAACCGAAAGGAACGACAGACATGGTCAGGATGTTGGCTGCGTTGATGACATTGGCGGTGCTGGTGGCTCCGGTGGCCTGCAAGGCGGCCGACGAGGGCAAGCGCAAGCAGTGGGACAAGCCGCCGGAGATGAAGATTGATCCGAAGAAGTCCTATGTGGCGACGGTGGACACGACCAAGGGCAAGATCGTGATCGAGCTGTTTGCCAAGGATGCGCCCAAGACGGTCAATAACTTCGTTTTCCTGGCCAGGGAAGGGTTCTACGACGGGACGGTTTTCCACCGCGTGATCAAGGATTTCATGATCCAGGGCGGCGACCCGACGGGAACGGGGCGTGGCGGGCCGGGATACCGGTTTGAGGATGAGACCAGGGACAATCCGCGCAAGCACGACAGGGGCGGAGTGCTGTCGATGGCCAACGCCGGCCCGAATACCAACGGCAGCCAGTTTTTCATCACGCACAAGGACACGCCGTGGCTGGACGGCAAGCACACGGTGTTCGGCCAGGTGCGTCAGGGACAGGATATCGTGAATGCGATCGAGCGCGGCGATGCGATCAAGAGCGTGAAGATCGAAGAGAAGTAAGCGGCGAATTGCCGCACTTGCCGCAACGCCGGAGATAATCGCCCGGGCCTGTCCGCGGCCCGGGCGTTCTTGCGGTGTGGATGCTACCGGTGCGCGGGCCGGCCGTTATAATGGAACCGTCCGACGCAGGCGTTTTCGGGCGAGCCGGCTGGCCCGCCGCCGCATGCATGGATCGTATGCTGTGGACCCGCCGGTTGAGGACGAGGAGGCAGTGCAGTGGCCGCCAGGAGATCGCCATTGGCAGACCGGTTGAGCGAGGTCCGCGAGCGGATCGCGGCGGCGTGCGCGCAGGCCGGTCGAGATCAGCGTGAGGTGACGCTGGTTGCTGTGACCAAGTCGGCGGCGCCGGAGCAGATTCGCGAGATCATCCAGCTTGGCGTGGGTGATCTGGGCGAGAGCCGGGTGCAGGCGCTGACGCAGCGGGCGGCGCAGATCAATGAGTTTTATCAGCGCGGCATGGCCCGCGGCGACGAGGGGCTGCCGCCGCGGCTGCGGTGGCACATGATCGGGCACCTGCAGCGCAACAAGGTGAAGTCCGTCCTGCCGCTGGTGGATGTGATTCACAGCGTGGACAGCCTGCGGCTGGCGGAAGAACTGGATGTGCACGCCGGCAGGCTCAGCCGGCGCGTGCCTGTCCTTCTGGAGGTGAACGCCAGCGGCGAATCGAGCAAGTTCGGGGTTGCGGTGGGGGCGGCGACCCACCTGGCCGAACAGATTGACTCGATGCCCAACCTTCAGATGGTCGGGCTGATGACCATGGCGCCGCTGACGGAGGACGTGGCCGAGGCTCGCAGGGTCTTCGCGCGGACGCGGGAGATTTTCGAGGAGATGCGCTGGAACAAGATCGGCGGCGGCGCGTTCAAGCACCTGAGCATGGGGATGAGCAACGATTACGAGCAGGCGATTCTCGAGGGCGCGACGATGGTGCGGATCGGCACGAGCCTGTTTGGAGGGAAGGTGACGGACGAGGACGCTGCTGATGAGATCGACCTCGATTCGCAGTTGCGCAAGCGGGCGAAAGATGGATAGGGTTCGGGCGGAGTGGTGGCGAGCATGTTTGAGTTCAGGGACCTTTTTCACTTCTTCCGTTTTCTCCTGGCCGTCGTGCTGACGATCTACTTCACGATCGTGACGGCGCAGTTTGCGTGGAGCTGGTGGGTGTGGCTGCGCGGGTCCGACCGCTACATCACGATGCTGCGTCGCTACCTGATCGTGCAGGGGCTGCGGCTGAAGTTCAGGGCGTTCTGGGGCGATGTGATCCTGTGCCTGCTGCTGACGGTTGCGTTCGCGCTCCTGTGGCGCGCCCAGAGCATCATGGACAGGACTCACGAGATGATGACGAAAGCGACCCATGTCGAGCCACGTTCCTGATCAACGCCTGCTGGGTGGCGAGGGGCAGGATCCGTCGCGGCCGGCGCCGACGGCGGGGTCGATGGTGCAGATTCAGAACCTGCCCAAGGATGAGCTGAACGCGCTGGCCGAGGAATTCGGGCTGGAACCGTCACGCTATCGCACGCCGCAGCACCTGGTGGCGGCGATCCACGAGCGGAGACAGCTCATCGCCACGCTGGATCGCGCAGCGATGCTGGATGTGGTGAAATGGGGCCGACGGCCGGTGCCGCTGAACGCCAGCAAGGAACAGCTTGCCCAGGAGATCATCAAGGTGCGCAGCATGCGTTTCGGCGGGCTGTCGCAGGGCGGGTTGCTGGTGCTGGCGCGGCTGCGCGGAGCGGAGGTGCGCGACGCGGACGACATTCCGACGCTCGTGCGGCAGCTCAAGAAACAGGAGGGGCTGTTCGCGAAACTCAACCGCAAGCGACGGTCGTGGATCGGGTCGATGGTTTCCGGGCTGATGGGCGAGGATGATTTCTCCCAGGATTACCAGTTCCTTCCGCCGCAGCAGGGCACGGGTGACGCGGTGGGAACGGGAGGCGCCACGGCCGCTCCGCCGCCGCCTCCACCGCGATCAGCCACGCTTCGGGAGGACATCGAAGAATCCGGCCTGTTCGGCGGCATCGCGGGCCGGATCAAGAAGTCGGCCGACACCTACGTCAACCAGAAGCTGGATGAGATCGAAGCGCGTATCGACCGCAAGCTGGATGAGATCGATCGGCGGCTGGCCGAATGGCGCGACAAGGAAATCGCCAACCGCATCCGCATCCTGAAGATCACCCTGTGGGCGACGATCATCGTCGCCGCCATCTCGCTCTTGTATTCCTATATCAGTCAATACCTGGTGCCCATGATGATGGGCCGCTGATGGCGCCGCCGTGCAAGGATCAGGCCGGCCGCGAGCCCCGGAATGAGGGCACTGGGCTCGGGAATAGTCGTTGCGGAGCCCGGTTGGCTGCGCGACAGAATATAGGCGATATATCCCTTCGAAAGAACAGCGAAATCGGCGGTTCCGATAATGCCATCGCAGTTGATGTCGCCGGTGCCGAAAGTCGTCTCGACGGGCGTGCCGGAGTTCCTGCCGATCATGTAGGCGACATATCCCTTGCTGAGTTGTGCGAAATCGGACGTACCGACAGCGTTGTCGAGGTTCAGATCGGCGATACTGGTCCCCAGGACATCGATCAGGATGGTGTGTACATCCGCAGCGGTGACGAGCTGATCGCCGTTGAGATCCAGCCGGGGATCGCCGCCGTCGATTCCGGCATAAACCAGGTCGATATCCTGCATGTCCACGATCAGGTCGGCATTCACATCGGCGCGGCTATCGCCGGCCGCATATTGCTTGCCGGTCACCAGCGAGACCTGGAAGAAGTTGCCCCTTCCCGACCCGAGGGCATAATCGCCATCGGCCACGTCCAAGGCAACATAGGCGGCGCGTCTGTCGGGCAGGCCGGCGAGAAAGGCGAGGGCGTCAGCATCATCTACCTCGCCGTTTCGATCCTGATCCGCCACCGTTCTGAAGTCCCAGACGCCCATTTGGGTCAAGAACAGGAAATCCGCCTGGTGGCGGTGTGCCTGTGCGCATCCGGGAATATCATCGATGGTTATCGAGCCATCCAGATCGAAATCGCCCGCCGTCAGCGTCGGCAGATTCCTGCCCAATATGCTGACAGCGGATGGGCTGACGGCCACGATGTAAGGATTGCCGGAAGCATCGAACGCGAGACTGGCTCTGATTGTCTCGCCGGCCATGGGCAGGATTTCATCGATCCACGTGCCGTCGCCTTCTCGACGGGCCAGATGCAGCGACGCAGTTTGGCCGACCGTTCCGTAGGCGATGGCCGGGTTGCCGTCGGGGTCGAATGCGAGGCTGTGCGGCAAGAGGACGACGTTTCCTGACGTGATGGAATCCGGCGTCAGGCCGAGGCTGTCGATGAAGGAGAATTCCAGGCCGCGGATTCCGTGAGCGGCGGCGACTCGGCCATCGGGTGCCGTGGCAAGGCTCATCATGCCGATCGTCTCTAATGCGCGAGACTGCCAGACACCACCGCATTGCCAGGCGAGCACGCCACCGCTGCCACTCGAATCGGCGGCATAAACCGTGCAGGGCTCGTTGTCGCCGTCGAAGGTCATCGAGGCCGGTTGCCCCATCCCTGGATGGCTCCGCTGGGGCAATGGCGTGGTGAGCCACTGACCTGCGGGGACATCGAAATGGGCGTAATAGCGGGTGCCGTCGCCCGCCGATGCTGAATAACTGGGAATGCCATGCCGGTCGAGGGCAATAACGGGCTGAGGCAGAGCATCGGGGTTGGAGAGGGGGGCGGGCCGCGTGTGCTGGACCAGGCCGCCCCAGTCGCCCAGGTCCTGGCCGACGACGATCTCGCCGGCGGAGTTGACTTTGGAGGTGTAATAGATGGACCCAAAGGCGTCCATGGCGAATGAAGAGTAGGTGGATGAGCAATCGCCGGTCTGGTAACGAAAGAGCTTGTTGTCGAGACAGGCCAAGCGGAGCAGGCCCGCAGTGGGATCCACGGCGATGGAGTAGCCGACGGCAATTCGACCATCCGGGGCAACCATGATATCCGCGTTGTGGATGGTGCCGGCGTCGAATGTTTCCACGGTGCGGGTGATCCAGAGTTGATCGGCCGTTGCGTGCGGCGTGGCCACCAGCATACCGAGGCCGAGGATAGCGTAACGAAGCCGCATCTTTTACCCGTGGCTGGCGAACATCAACGCGAGTGGCGGCGGAGAAGCAGGACCGAGCCGACGGCCAGCAGCCCAAGAACGGCCGGCTCCGGGACGACGATGGGGTCATAGGCGAGCATCATGTTGCTGGGTCCGTAGTAGGCAATGACGGGCAGATCGGCGTAGTCGTAGGCGATGCTGGGAGATTTGCCCATGGTCGCGTCGATGGTGACGATGGACGTGATCCAATCGGCGTTGTCGTCCTTAAACGCATAGATAAGGCCGCCGTTACTGGGTGCAACCCAAGCGGTGCCGACAGTGCCGGTGCTGTCAGCCGCAAGTGTTACCCATTGGCCCGTGCTGGCGCCGATGGCGCTGCCGGACCATGAGCCGGTGACGGTGCTGAAGTCGAACGCCCAGACTTGGCTGCTGGCGGTACCGACAAGGTGCGGCCTGCCCAGAGCGTCGAACTCGATGTCCATGGAGTCGGGAATAAGCGTTGGCGCTTGTGTTACTGATTTGATGGATGTGTTGGCCCAGGCACCGGTCCAGTTGCTGTAGTGCCAGTAAGTCATACTGGAGTCGATTACGCCGATGTCGCCAAATGGCGAGACATCCATGTCGATGATTATGATGTCGGTGCTGGGCAGGGGCGGTGCGCCCGCGACAGCATTGCGGGTGGCGGTGAAGAGTTGGCCATCCGGGCCAAACGAGACGGCCTTGGTATCGGCCGGAAGCGTGCCCCAGCCTCCACATACGCTGCTGATTGCGCTGCTGCTTGGCCCGGTAAGCATCCCGAAGGCATAAGCGACGCGCCCATCGGGGCTGCTGGCGCTGCGCCAACGGCCCGTGGGACCGGCAATCCGGCCAATGCCCAGCCAGTTGGCCTTGCCGGAAGGCAGTTGGCCCACCGCGGGAAATAGACTGTACGCACCGAGCCCTCCGCTGACGGAGACGCTGGTTTCGAGAACCACCGGCCAGGCCAAACCATTGCGCATGGTCAGCACGGGCGATCCGCCGTCCAAAATAGTGGTATTCTGGAATGCCCAGGTGAGCGCTCCGGCCTGGCTCGGATTGGCATGGACAGTCGTGGTGCCATAGATCACGAGAATGCACAATGCAGGGATGGTTATGCGAACGATCATGGGAGAGGCTCCTTGGCCAGGGCGGTTGTAATGACGCGAGAAACCACCCCATGCCGAATGACCCACTGCGACAAAACAGTCTATTTCATAATTATGCGCAGATATTATGGGACATACAAGTAGGACGGAATCGGTGCGATTTGCTCGGTGCGAAAGTGTTTCGTACATCCATTCTGGAGCATATGTCGCTCCAGGAGGCGAACATGGGTGGTGGTGGATTCGCGGAAATGGGCAAGGGCTCTGGCGATGGCGACCGGCCGGTGGTTTTCAGCCTGGATGCCGAGGATGCCAGCAAGCTGCACGTCACGGTTCGGGGCGTGACGCACACTTACGACCTGGCGCGCACGGAGGAGGCCGCCCTTGGCGGCAGAATCGATCATCGCGGTAAATGGATGTGGACCGACGGGCTTGACGAGGCGGAACCGCCGCTGTTGGGGTAAGCGGCGGCGCGGGGCGCGCATCGCGGGGGCTGGCGTTGATGCGCGCATTGCGGATGCGTGACGCCGCTGCATGGCCGGCGTAACATGCCTGGTGTGGGGGCCGTTTTGCACGGAATGGAGAGACACCATGAGCATGATTGATGCGCTTGCGGATTCGGTGAGCCGGAACATCGAACTGGCGAAAATGACGGTGGAAGACTTCAGCGCGGCCGACATGATGGTTCATCCCGCGCCCGGCGCCAACAACGCCATGTGGCAGCTTGGGCACCTGGTTGGCAGTGAAGCCCACATGATCAACGCCTATGCGCCGGGCACGGTGCCTGCGCCAGCCGGCGATTTTTCCGCGTGTTTCACCCGTGAAACGAACACCTGCGACGATCCGGCTAAGTTCCCATCCAAGGAACAGGTTCTGGCGGAGCTCGAGAAGGCGCGGGCGGCGACGGTGAAATGGATCCGCTCTCTCAAGCCCGAGGATTTCGGGCGGGCGACGCCCGAGTCGATGCGGGCCTACGCGCCGACGGTGATGGACCTGGTCCTGTTGTTGTGCGCCCACGTGGCCATGCACGTGGGGCAGATGCAGGTGACCCGGCGCAAGCTGGGCAAGCCCGTGCTGTATTGAGGGCGGCGGCACGTTCGGGGATTACGCCGTGGCCCTGGCGTGCGCCTGCACCTGCTGTTCCGCGTGATAGCTGCTGCGCACCATGGGGCCGGATTCGACGTGGCGCAGGCCGCGCGCTTCGCCGATTTCTTTCCATTTGCGGAACTCATCGGGATGCACCCAGCGCATGACCGGCAGGTGCCTGGGCGTGGGCTGAAGGTATTGGCCGAGGGTCATGATGTCGCAGGAGATGCCCACCAGGTCATCAAACACGGCCTCGATCTCGCCGGGTTCTTCGCCGATGCCGAGCATGATGCCGGTCTTGGTGGTCAGGCCCTTCTGGCGGGCGATTTGCAGCAGTTGGAGCGATCGGCCGTATTTGGCTTGCGGGCGTACGATGCGGTAAATCCGCGGGACGGTCTCGAGGTTGTGCCCGAGGATTTCCGGCTTCTCATCGAGCACCAGTTGCAGCGCATCCCACTTGCCGCAGAAGTCGGGTATGAGCACCTCAACGCTGGTGCCCGGCGACTGGCGACGGATTTCACGAATGGTGTGCGCCCACACCGCCGCGCCGCCATCGGGCAGTTCATCGCGATTGACGCTGGTGACCACCACGTGCTTGAGATTCATGGCATGGACGGCCTGGCCGACGCGGACGGGCTCATCAAGGTCCAGCGTGGGCGGCCGGCCAGTGGCGATGTTGCAGAAGCCGCACGAGCGGGTGCAGACATCGCCGAGGATCATGAGGGTGGCGGTGCCGTTGTGCCAGCACTCGCCCATGTTCGGGCACTTGGCCGACTGGCAGACGGTGTGAAGCCGCTGTTCGGTGACGAGGTTGAGGAGCCTGGAGTATCCCTCTCCGGCGGGCATCTTCATTTTGAGCCAGGAAGGCTTGCGCGCGTGGGGCGAAGGGTTGTCCGGCTGGCCGGCGGGATTCAAGACATCAAGCGGGATCGCCATGGGTGACTTTCGTGCAACTGCTGTTAGATGATAGGGCTTAGCGATGCGGCGAGCAAACCCGACGGCTGGACGGAATGTGTCCGGTGCAGAAAAGACTCGGGGCTGCCGTTGCCGGCAGCCCCAAGGGGGGAATCACCGATGGTTTCAGGGGGAAGCTTACAGCTCCCAGCCTTTGCGGTAATCGCGCTTCACGAACTGGGCGGCTTCGGCGATGTTGGTCGACTTCATGTTCGGGCCGTCCCAATCCATCCGGCGGCCGACGCCAACACGCATGGCTATGCAGCCCAGGAGGATGATCTCGGTCAGGTAAGCGGCGATGTCGAAATTCGAGTACGACGGGGTGCCGTTTCGCATCATCCGGAACCACTCGTACTTCATCCGATCGTCGTCGCCTCCCTGGCCCGGGGCAGCCTCGAACTTCTGCGGAATGGCTTTGCACGCGGCGTGATTCGTGCTGCCCATGTACCGCTTCTCATCGTTCAGCTTGACGTAGAACTGCGAGCCGTAGTCATCGGGCGAGAAGACCTTGCCCTTGTCGCCGATGATGAGGCAGCCGCTGCCGGGCAGCTTGCCGCCTTCGCTGCGAACCGCCAGGATGTCCTGGGTCAGCTCGGGATTCGGACGCAGGGTCTGCGCCTCGCTCGGGCTGCCGTCATACCACCAGAACTTGAGCGGCGGCATGCCGTCGCGCTCGGGGAATTCAAAGCGGATGCGGGAGGTCTTCGGGAAGGTCTCGGGATAGAGCTGCGAGGTGGCCTCGCACTCGACGACCGTGGGATATCCCAGCTTGAGCGCGCGGAACGGCATGTTGACGGTGTGGCAGGCCATGTCGCCGAGAGCGCCCGTGCCGAAGTCGTACCAG
The DNA here is from genome assembly GCA_964570205.1 of uncultured Tepidisphaeraceae bacterium. Lineage (GTDB taxonomy): Bacteria > Planctomycetota > Phycisphaerae > Tepidisphaerales > Tepidisphaeraceae > CAZMXI01. The sequence goes on along the minus strand of CAZMXI010000033.1, from coordinate 886 downwards.
CCGCGCCAGGCGAAGGTGTGGTAGATGCCCTTCTTGAAGGGGCGCATCTTGGCCGGGCCAAGCCACAGGTCCCAATCCAGGTTCGCGGGAACGGGATCCGCGCCTTCGGGACGGGCGAAGCCCTGGGGCCAGATGGGGCGGTTCGACCAGACGTGCAGCTCGCGAGGAGCGCCGATGAGGCCGGCCTGGATGACTTCAACCGCGCGGCGAAGCCCGCTGCCGGCGCTGCCCTGGTTGCCCATCTGGGTGGCCAGCTTGTTCTCCTTCGCCAGCGACCTCAGGAGGCGAGCCTCATAGACCGTCTGGGTGAGGGGCTTCTGGCAGTAAATGTGCTTGCCCATGCGCATCGCCTTGGCGGCGGCGACGCCGTGAACATGGTCAGGCGTGGAGATGGTGACGGCGTCGATGGACTTCTCCATCTCATCCAGCATCTTGCGGAAGTCGCGATACAGCTTGGCGTTGGGGAACTGCTTGGCCTTGTTGTTCAGCGTGTTCTCGTCCACATCGCAAAGGGCCACGATGTTCCCGCCGCAGGCGGCGGCCTGGCTGACGTCGCTGTCGCCCTTGCCGCCGACGCCGATACAGGCGACGTTGATTCGCTCATTGGCGCCCAGGACGTTGCCAATGTACGGGAAAGCCATGGTGGCGGCGCTCGCCACGGCGCTGTTTCGCAGGAAGTCGCGGCGGCTGACGCCGATCCTTTTCTTCAATCCTTCGGGACGCATCGGTACTCCTCCGTCATGTAAAGGTCAGGGGCTGGTGAACAGAGAAACTCCGTCTATTCTTCCCATATTGGGGCAGAATGCAACTCTATCAGCATACCAAGACAAACAGGGCGTGCCCAAATTTCCGGGCATGGGCATAATATGGGGAGACAGGGGGTTAC
>CAZMXI010000032.1:0-32830 GCA_964570205.1 uncultured Tepidisphaeraceae bacterium | reverse complement strand
CATCCGCGCCAAGGTGTACGATCCCAAGGCCCTGGCCGACGCGCCGGCGACGTTCAAGAGCGTCGATTACAAGGGTGCCGACTTCAAGGGCCAGAAGTTCACCATTCAGGTAGCGCCCGAGGATTGCACCGGCTGCGGCGTATGTGTGACGGTCTGCCCGGCCAAGGACAAGACCAACCCGCGCCGCAAGTCGATCAACATGGCCCCGCAGGCCGAGCTGCGCATGCCCGAGCGCGAGAACTACACGTTCTTCCTCAACCTGCCCGAGGTGGACCGCACGAAGGTGAAGATCGACGTCAAGGGATCGCAGTTCTTCCGGCCGCTGTTCGAGTACTCCGGCGCTTGCGCCGGCTGCGGCGAGACGCCCTACGTGAAGCTGATGACGCAGCTCTTTGGCGACCGAGCCCTGGTGGCCAACGCGACCGGCTGTTCGTCGATCTACGGCGGCAACCTGCCGACCACGCCCTACTGCGTGAATGCGGACGGGCGCGGGCCGGCCTGGTCGAACTCGCTGTTTGAGGACAACGCCGAATTCGGCATGGGCATGCGGCTGGCGGTCGACAAGTTCATCGAGCAGGCACACGAACTGCTGCGGGCGATGGCCGGCCAGATCGGCGAAACCCTGGTGACCGAGCTGATCAACGCCGACCAGACGACCGAGGCGGGTTTGACAGCGCAACGAGGCCGCGTTGCGGAGTTGAAGAGGAAGCTGGCGGCGCTTCAGAGCCGCGAAGCGAGATGGCTGGAGAATATCGCCGACTACCTGGCGAAGAAGAGCGTATGGATCTTCGGCGGAGACGGCTGGGCGTACGACATCGGCTACGGCGGACTAGACCATGTGATTGCCAGCGGCCGTGATGTGAATGTGCTGGTGATGGACACCGAGGTGTACAGCAACACCGGCGGCCAGGCATCCAAGTCCACGCCGATCGGCGCGGCGGCGAAATTCGCAGCGGCCGGCAAGTCGTCGCCCAAGAAGGATCTGGGCCTCATGGCGATTGCGTATGGCAACGTGTATGTGGCGCGCGTGGCCTTCGGCGCGAAGGATGTGCAGACCGTCAAGGCGTTCCAGGAGGCCGAGAGCTATCCCGGGCCGTCGCTGATCATCGCGTACGCGCATTGCATCGCGCATGGGTTCGATCTGGCCGGCGGCACCGAGCAGCAGAAGCTGGCGGTGGACACGGGCTATTGGCCGCTTCTGCGGTACGATCCGCGGCTGGCGGCGCAGGGCAAGAATCCGCTGCAACTGGATTCCAATCCGCCCAAGGCGCCGGTGACCGAATTCGTGAGAAACGAGACTCGGTTCCGGATGGTTGAGCAGCAGAACCCCGAGCGGTTCCGCAAATTGATGCTGGCCGCGCAGAACCACATCAACAGCCGATACTCGATGTATGAGCAGATGGCGAAGATGGCGGTCGCGAACGCCGGCGGAAACGGTGGAAACGGCGAGGGCAAATAACAACAGGCCCGGCGGTCCGTCCCGCGCCGCACGCAAGCAGCGCGGGACGGGCCTGGCTTGTTCGATCCTGATGGGGAAGGCTAAAACGGAGTCAGTATGGACCTCTCGACAAACTACATGGGCCTGCGGCTGAGCAACCCGCTGATGACGGGCGCGGCCCCGGTCGTGGACAACCTGGACACGGTCAAGCAACTGGAAGACGCGGGCGCTGCGGCGATCGTGATGCACTCGCTGTTTGAGGAGCAGATCACCGGCGAGCAGCTCAGCACGATCTACCACACGGAAATGTATGCGGATTCGTTCGCGGAGGCGACGTCGTATTTCCCAAGCACCCGCGAGTTCGCGTTCGGACCGGATGAATACGTGGAGCACATCCGCAAGCTGAAGAAGGCTGTGGGCATTCCGATCATCGGCTCGATCAACGGCAGCACGTCCGGCGGCTGGGTGGACTACGCCCGCCAGATCGAGCAGGCGGGCGCTGACGGCCTCGAGCTGAACATCTATCACGTGGCGACCGACCCCACGGAGACCGGCGATGCCGTGGAGCAGCGGTTGCTGGACGTGGTGAAGAACGTCCGGGCGTCGATCACGATCCCGCTGTCGGTGAAGCTGTCGCCGTTCTTCTCTTCGCTGACGAACCTGTGCTGCCGGCTGGACGATCTGGGCGTCAACGGCATCGTGCTGTTCAACCGCTTCTATCAGCCGGACATCGACCTGCAACTGCTGGAGGTCGTCCCGAAGCTGCAACTGTCGGATGCGACTGAGTTGCTGTTGCGGCTTCGCTGGCTGGCGATCATCAGCCCGCACGTGCAGGCATCACTGGCCCTGAGCGGCGGCGTGCATAGCGGTCAGGACGCCATCAAGGGCTTGATGGCGGGTGCCCGGGCCGTACAGGTGGTGTCGGCGGTCCTCAAGCACGGGCCGCAGGCGATTAAGTCGATTCTTGAAGGCATCAAGGTCTTCATGCAGGAGAATGAGTACTCGGCCGTCCGGCTGATGCAGGGCAGCATGAGCCTTTCACGCTGCCCGGACCCGCATGCGTTCGAGCGGGCCAATTACATGCGAGTGCTGCAGAGCTGGCGCCAGCAACAGCAACAGATGTAGACGGCGTTGATCCGTGTATTTGGAATTTGCGGAAGGGACGGCCGCCAGCGGCTGTCCCTTCCGCCTTTTGTCGTCGCCCCGGCCGGCCTTTGTCCGTGGCCGGCGCAGCCGCGATCCTTAACTCCATGATACGCCAGGACATATCCGCCATGGTCGCCCCGCCGCTATACGACACGCACATGCATACCCCGCTCTGCCGCCACGCATCCGGCGACGTGCGGGAGTACGCGGCGGTCGCGTACGAACGCCGCATCCAGGGCATCATCGTCACCTGCCACAACCCCCTCCCCACAGACCGGACGGACGTCGGTCGGATGGGATTGGATGAGTTTCCCCTGTACCTTCAGATGGTCGAGCAGGCCAAACAGGAATGGACCGGGCGTGTCGATGTGCGGCTTGGACTGGAGTGCGACTGGCTGCCGGGCATGGAATCATGGCTGGCAACGCAGACGCACAGCGCGGGGTTCGACTACATCCTCGGATCGGTTCACCCGCATCTGCGTCAATATCGTGCCCTGTTCTGGCGCGGCGACATCGTGGAGTTCCACCGCATCTACTTCGAGCAACTGGCCCTGGCGGCCGAAACAGGATTGTTTGATTGTCTGTCGCACCCAGACGTGGTGAAGAATGTCGATCCTGCGCAGTGGAATCCCGACCACGTGATGCCGGACATTCAGCGCGCCCTGGACCGCATCGCCGCCGCCGGCGTGGCGATGGAACTGAATACTTCCGGCGAACTGAAGGAACTGCCGGAAATGAACCCCGGCCCGCGCATTCTCGCGGAGATGCGGCAACGGAGCATTCCCGTCGTGATCGGGTCGGATGCGCACTGGCCCCAGCGCGTGGGCGATGGCTTCGAGTGGGCAATGGACCTGCTGGAAGCGACGGGATATGACCGAATCGGCTTCTTCCTCGGCCGGAAACGACAGGAGATCGCCATCGCCGACGCCCGCCGACGCCTGAATGCGCCGGCCGGTCATCCCGACCATTCGCCCGTGAACACTTCGGTGGCCGGTCCGGTCATGTAGACATTGTTGTCGGTTTCGCGCCATTCCAGCCTAAGGTCGCCACCGGGCAGGTGCGCCAGCACCTTGCGGCCGGTTCGCCCCGTCAACACGCCCGCCACGCAGACCGCGCACGCGCCGGTCCCACAGGCCAGCGTGATGCCGCTGCCGCGCTCCCAGGTGCGCATCGTCAACTCGTCGGAGGACTGCGCCTTCGCCCAATGGACGTTGATCCGACGCGGGAAAGCCTTGTGGTTCTCAATGGCCGGACCAAGCCGCGACAGGTCCAGCAAACTCACGTCATCGGCAAAGATCACCGCATGCGGGTTGCCCATCGAGACAAACGTCATGGGCAGACGGCTCTCGCGGAACTCGATTCGGCTGCCATCCACTTCCACCGGCAGGACCAGCCCGCGGGCGGCGTATTCATGATCCCCAATCCGGTCAACGGCATTCGGGTCCACCGGGATATCCGCCAGAGGCAGAACCGGATGGCCCATGTTCACGGTCACCTCCCGCGCTCTGCCTCCACTGACATCCAAGGCCAGCGTCAGCACCCCCCTGCCGGTCTGAATGCGCATCGGATTGTTCCGGCTCAGTCCGTGCTCGTAGGCGTACTTCGCCACGCACCGGACGGCGTTGCCGCACATCTCGGCCTCGGAGCCATCGGCGTTGAACATGCGCATGCGCACGTCGGCCTGCTCGGACGGCAGGATCAGCACCAGGCCGTCGCCGCCAACGCCGAAATGGCGATCGGAAATGGCAATGGCGATCTTCGCCGGGTCGGCCACGCGCTCTTCGAAGCCGTTGACGTAGACATAGTCGTTGCCGATGCCGTGCATCTTCGTGAACTTCATGGAGCGGAATCATAGCTCAAACCGCGGTTCCGGCCAAAGGCGGGCAACAGGGCTGAAGTTCAGCGATCCGTTGGTCCGATAAACCGATCAAGGAGCGATCGTTGAGCACAATCTGCGCCCCTGCCCTGAGCCATGCCGAGCAACACGCCCACCAGAACTGGCGTGCCAACGACGCTGCGCTGGCCAAGATGCAGCCCGCGCTGGCCGGACGGCTCACGTGGCCTGAATCACTGGAATGGGTTTACGCCCGAGATGGATACCTGTCGGCCCGCGACAGCGCCGGGCGGTGGCACTCAGGCTGCTCGCTGCCGATGCGGACCGCCCAGACGATGTTCCGCAACCTGGCCTGCGGCGGGACAACGGCATGCGTCCTCGCTCCCGCGCATGCCGCGCAGGTGCGATTCCTGCTCGATCGCCTGCTCCCATTGCAGCAGGCTTTGATCGTGGTGATCCCAGACGCGGACGCCGCCGCCGTGACCCTTTGCTGCGACGATTTCTCGGCCCACATGGCCCGGCGACGGCTCTGGCTCGCCGCAGGCGCCGATTGGCCCGATCAGTTGCAGCATATCCTGTCTGAGAACCCCGGCCTGTCCACGCCGCAGCAACTCATCCGAACCGGCCTTGCGGACGACGAAGAGCTTCAACTCATGGTCTCACGAGCCCAGGGCGCGATCCACCAGGAGAATGCGCGGCGCGCGGCGGTCCTTCAGGACATCTCACGCCGCCCGCGATATCAAACCGGACAAGTGCGGAATGTCTGCCTGCTCACGGGATCCCGATTCTCCCTGTGGAACGATGCCGGAGCGGTGCTGGCGTCCACGTTGGCGGACAACTCCTCGGTGTGCTGGCAGACACTGGATTGCGACGCCCCGACCAGCACATCGCATCTGGGGCTCGCACTGGCCGCGGCCGAATGTGACGCAATCGTTGCGGCCAATCTCGGACGGACGGACCTGCCGGGGCTTGTGTCGGCGGATCGCCCCTGGATCACATGGATCACCGGTTCGCGGATTCCATTGTACTCGCCCGACGCCGCCTCCGATGGTCTGCTGCTGGTGGACCCGATCCTGACCCATGCCGCGAAGGAGGCTGGCTGGCCGGGCCCTCGCGTGGCGGTCGGAACGTGGCCTGCGGAGATTATTCCACCGCACGGCGGCGAGAGCTTCCATCTTGCCATCATTGCCGACACCGTCGATGTTGCCACCCCGAGACAGCCTTTTGACCTGTCCACCCACCAGTTGCTCTGGGAGTTGATTCGCGACGAAGTGCTGACTGATCCGTTTGTGTTGAACGACGACCCCGCAACTTACCTGATCGAGCGCATCCGTCGCCTGTCAGTCGACCCGAGCACCGTGGACACGCGGCTGTTCATGGAAGCCCTGATCCTGCCGGCCTATCACCAGGGCTTGGCCCGCGCACTGATGCACGAAGGCATTCCTTTCCTGATCTGGGGGGAATCCTGGAATGGAGCCGGCGACCTGTCGTCGCATTGGGCGGGGCCCATCCGTTCACGTGAGGAACTTCGGCGAGCCGTGGCCGGCGCATGCGGTCTGGTGCATGTGTGGCCCTGGCCGCATGCTCATCCTGTGCAGGCATTCAACCGCCCGATTGTGCGGCGCCCCCGGACCAGGGCCGATCTGGTGGCCGCCGCGCTGCGTGCTGTCGATGGCCGCCTCGAATCGACCACGAAAACGGCGCCGGCCGTTTCCGCTCACTCCATCCTCAAGCTGCTTCAGCCATGAAGGACCATCTGCGCAACAAGTTCCTGGCGGGCGTTCTGGCGGCGATTCCCCTTGTGGTGACGGCGTTGCTTGTCGTCTACGTCGAGACGGAGACGCGCAAGCTGTTCCGCATCGATATCCCGTTCGTGGGTGTCGCCATCGCGCTGGTCGGCATCTACCTGCTGGGGCTGTTGGTGACCAGCCTCATCGGAAAGTACTTCATGGCCCTGGTCGATCGGGCGTTATCGCGTATCCCCGGCCTTCGCGAGTTGTACGCCGCCTGGAAACAGATCACCGTGACGCAGGATGGGGCACAGGGCATTTTCACGAAAGTCGTCTCCATCGCCGACGAGGCCGGACTGCGCGTCATTGGTTTCAGCACCGGCAGGCCCGTCTCGGGAAGCAACACCACCACCTGTGTCTTCGTCCCCGCAGCGCCCAATCCCACCTCCGGCCGACTCTACTTCGTCCCGCTGGATCGCTGCACCCTGCTTGACATGACGCCGGAGGAGGCGTTCAAGATGATCCTCTCCGGCGGAAACTACATCCCGGCCGGCACGATTCCGGCCGGCGGCGCTACATCGCTCTGAACTCGATTCCCGCTTCGCGCAACGTGCGATGAATCTCTTCAATGTGAGCGAAGTCCCTCGTCTCCAGGACACAGTTTGCCGGCACGTAAGCCACATCGGCAGGGCCGAAATTCCGGTCGTGAGAAACCTCCTTGATGCTCGCTCCGGTTGAGGCCACCACCGCCAGCAGCCGCGCCAGCGAGCCCGGCCGATCGCTGATGTAGGCAACGATGCGGCACAAGCGTCCATCCGCCGCCAACCCGCGCTCGATGATGCGCGCAATCACCGTCACATCGATGTTCCCGCCACACAGCGCCAACACAACTTTCTTGCCCGCCAGGCCAAGCTCCGGGTTCATCGCCGCCGCCAGAGGCACCGCGCCAGCGCCCTCGACAACCGTCTTCTCATGCTCCAGCAGCCGCAACACCGACCGGGCAATCTGCGGCTCATCCACCAGAAGCACCTCATCCACCAGCCGCCGGACGATCTGGAAGCAGAGCTGCCCCGCCTCGGCGATGGCAAGGCCGTCCGCCAGCGTCGGCTGAACCTGGATCTTTCGCACCTCGCCCGCCTTCAACGACTCATGCATCGTCGGCGCATTCTTCGGCTCGACACCGATGACGCGCACCTCCGGCCGGGCTGATTTGACCGCCAGGGCCGTTCCGGCAATCAGACCTCCACCGCCGACAGGCACGATCACGACCTCCACGTCCGGGACATCCTCCAGAATCTCCAGCCCCATGGTGCCCTGCCCCGCGATGATGTCCGGATCGTCGAAGCCGGGAATATACGTCATCCCCTCGGCCCGGGCATGGTCGATGGCATACTGTCGGGCGTCGGCGTAGCTTTCGCCATGCAGGATTACATTCGCCCCCAGCGCACGGCAGTTGCCCACCTTAACCAGAGGCGCCCACTTCGGCATGACCACGGTCACCCGGATGCCCAGATCCCTGCCATGGTAAGTCAATGCCAGCGCGTGATTTCCTGCGGACGCCGCCACCACGCCCCGCTGCTTCTGCCGGTCGCCGAGCAGCTTCAGTTTGTTGCGCGCTCCGCGTTCTTTGAAGCTGCCGGTCATCTGGAGGTGGTCCAGCTTGCAGTAGACCTTGCACCCACACAAGCGTGACAGGCTAAGCGAGTAAGGGCACGGACTGTGATAGACAACATCACTGATGCGCTCGCGAGCGGCAAGGATGGAAGCCGCCGTCACCTGCAGGCCGTCAAGCTCCGGGTGTGTCATGACGGGTGAGTATATCCGACGACACCCCCGGGGAAATCGATTTTGTGGGTGCCGTGGAACTCGCTCAAGGTATATGATCGATATATGCGGGTCTTGCTTGTTCATCCCAAGTTCCCCGACACATTCTGGAGTCTCAGGCACGCCTTGAGATTCATGCGGAAGAATGCCTTCACGCCGCCCCTGGGGTTGTTGACCGTGGCGGCCCTGTTGCCCACAGAGTGGATCAAGCGGCTGGTCGATCTAAACGTGGCTAAGCTGACCACACACGACTTGAACTGGGCGGATCTCGTTCTCATCAGTGGAATGACCGTGCAAAGGGAATCGGCCCATGCGATCGCTCGTGCCGCCAAGGCCGCCGGCAAGACCGTCATCGCCGGTGGGCCCTTGTTCACCTACGAACACGACCTGTTTCCCGAAGTCGATCACTTCGTGCTGAACGAGGCGGAGCTGACGCTGCCGCGATTCCTCGCCGACCTGGCGGTCGGCCGCGCGCAACGCCTCTACCAGACCGACGAGTTTGCCGACATGAGCCGGAGTCCCATCCCGCTCTGGGAACTGCTGGACTTCAAAGCCTATGTCTCCATGGGCGTGCAGTTCTCCCGGGGATGTCCGTATGGCTGCGACTTCTGCAATGTCACAGCGCTTCTCGGCCGTCGGCCTCGCACGAAAACCTCGCGACAGATCATTGCAGAGCTCGATGCCCTCCAGGCCCGCAGATGGAAAGGCCCCGTTTTCTTCGTGGATGATAACCTCATCGGCGATCGTCGGGCCGCGCGCGATGAATTGCTGCCCGCGCTGATCTCGTGGCAGCGAACCCATGGGCCGGTCTCCTTCCTGACGCAGGCCTCGATGAACCTCGCCGGCGACGAGCAATTGACACAACGGATGGCGCAAGCAGGCTTTGACACAGTATTCGTGGGCATCGAGACGCCCAATCCCGCCGGCCTGGCCGAGTGCGGCAAGAGACAGAATGAGCATCGCGATCTCGTGCACGATGTCAGGCGACTCCAGCGTTCCGGCCTGCAGGTGCAGGCTGGGTTTATTGTGGGTTTCGACAGCGACCCGGCCACGGTCTTTCAACAGCAGGTCAGGTTCATTCAGGAAAGCGGCATTGTGACGGCCATGGTCGGTCTGCTTCAAGCCTTTCCGGGTACGCGCCTCTACCAGCGGCTTTCTCACGAAGGGCGAGTGCTCGGCAGCAGCACGGGCAACAACGCCGACGGCGACACCAACATCCTCCCATCCATGGGGATGGAACCGTTGCGCCGGGGCTACCGGAACATCATCCAGTCGATCTACACACCCAAGCAGTACTACGCAAGGATCAGGCAGTTCTTGCGGGAGTATCAGCGGCCCCCCATCATCATGCGGCTGGATCGCGAGCGAGTCCAGGCTTTCTTGCGTTCCCTATTCCGGCTGGGCATCATCGGCCGAGAGAGGTTTCAGTACTGGAAGCTGCTGGCCTGGGCTGCGGTGCGCCGGCCGAGGCTCTTCCCTATCGCGGTCAACCTCGCCATCTGCGGGCACCACTACCGAAGAATCACCGAGCAAGTAGTCCAGCACATCGGCGGCGCTGTAGGTATGAGAGGGTAACTTGAGGAATCGGGCAACATGCCGCACATCCTCGCCTGCGGTCAACACAGGCTTCTCGATCTCGCCTTCCGCGCAGCGCTTGCCCAGGCCAATGGCCGCCAGAAGCCCATTGCAGAGGCACACCCGGCCGCAGGTGTCGGCCACGTCGCCACCTTTCGATACATATTGCGAGACCGGTTCTGCGGGACACCGATACCCGACCGTGCCGTCGGGCTGGCGATAGGCCGACCGCAGGTACCCCAGGTCGCATCCCCGACGCCGCGAGTCATAGGTGGCGGCGTCCGAAAGGGTTCCCTCCAGTTGCACCACCTTGAACGGGAAACCCGTTGGCGATAGCTGTGCGGCCGTGACGACATCGACCTGCCCGGAGATCGCCGCCTCGATCACCCGCTGCTTCAGTTCGGGCGTCAGCCCTGATTCCTCGCAGAAGGCAAACGCGGTCCCGACCTGCACGCCCTCGGCGCCTAGGCTTCTGGCCTCAGCCAGTCGTTGCGGATCGGCAAACAGACCCGCCATCCAGAACGGCAGGTTCAATTCCCGGATACGCTCCAGATCGGGCGCATCGCGATCCGTGTAGATCGGCTCGCCTCGATCGTTCAGGTGCAGCGGTCCGCGGGGCGGCGCGTTATGTCCGCCGGCGGACGGCCCCTCAACGACAAAGCCGTTAACCTGGCCGCTGGACTTCCTCGCCAGAGCCTGGGCGAGGCTGGACGAGCTGACAATGGCGATGAACTGCGGCCGCCGAAGACGGGGCGCTGCGCCAAAGAGTTTCTGGGGATCAAACTCGCACAACACCTGCTCGCCCGCGGCCAAACCCGCGACGTCCACCGCAAGACTCGCTCCCTCGCCGTTGGCAAAGCGATCCAGAATGCCCGGAATGGCGCGGGGAACGCCAGCGCCCATCAGCACATAGTCAACGCCGGCCAACATGGCGCCGTAGAGCGACGGCAGCGTCGGAATCTGGATTTTCTCCAGGTAATTGACTCCAACCAGGCCATGATGACCCGACTTGGCGAGGTAGACCTCGGCGAAATTGGCCAGGACTGTCAGTTCCGCCAAGTCATCGGTCAGAGGAACGCGCGGCAGGGGCAATGGCCCGAACGCTTCATGGGGCCGCTTGCCGCCCGAGATGTAGAATTGCTCCAGGACGCGATGCGCAATGTGCGGATAGGGGAAATGATCCATCGCGCGACGCATATGGCCGCCCGGATCACCCAACTCCAGTCGACGCGCCAAAATGATCGCCAATGCGGTTCCTGAGACCACGCCAAGTTGGCCCATTCGCGATACGGCACGGGCCAAAGGCCAGCCGGACACGCCAACGCCCATGCCACCTTGGATGATCTGAGGATATTTGATGAACGGAATGACAACCGCCTATTCCGAAGTGGTCGCCCACTCCTCGGCGGCAAGCACGCAAATCTGCTCAACTACATGAACTTGCGCATCGCTGGCCTCTGCCGGCAATGTCATGCGGATCGCCTTGCGGTTCCAGCCGGTCATGTCCTTGTAGAACGCATCCGGATTTGGCGTCTTGCCATCCAGCGAGTCGATGCTCAACATCTCGACTGATTTTGAAACGCGATAGGAATCCCGGTCGTCGACTCGAGAGGGCTTGGATAACAGGCCCGAGCGCACAGCCTCCGAGATCACGTCGGGCGCATAAACCGCACAGGAGCCATCGCCCATCGCCTGCATCGCGAATACCTGTTTCCGGTACTTTCCGTCAGGAATGAAGAACTGCATCGCGTTGGCGCTGGCCAACTTCACCGGTCCCGGCGACAGCGTGCGCAACACGCACAGCAACCGGCGCCACCGAACGGCTTGGGCTTCGCCCAGTTTGGCGGCGTACGCCGCAAGTTGCCGCTCCAGGCCAGCGCGGTCCTTCTCACCCAGACCTGCAAGGAGTTGGTCATACTCCATGATCTCGGGCATCGACTGCCGTCGGTTACCGGACATTGTGCGGCTCTTCATCCTGTATCGCTCCCGTCTACGCGACAGCAACGCCCCCGTCCCCCCGTTGACAGAGGCCAAGCAAGAGAGAGCCACGAGGTCGCGGCTCTCTCTTGCTGGTTTTCAGGCTTAGTACCGGCCGCGGCCACCGCCGCCGCCGCCACCGCCGTAGCCACCGCGGCCGCCACCACCGCCGCCGCCGTAGCCACCGCGACCGCCACGGCCACCGCCGCCGCCGCTGCGATTTTCCTTCGGCTTGGCTTCGTTCACCGTCAGCGCCCGACCGTTGTGCTCCTGGCCGTTCATTGCCGCGATGGCGGCCTGAGCCTCGGCCTCGCTGCTCATCTCCACAAAGCCGAAGCCCTTGCTCCGACCGGTGTCGCGATCAGCGATCACTTCAGCGCTTTCCACCGTCCCATGCGCCGTGAACATCTGTTCCAGAGTCGAGCTATCGACATCGTAGCTCAGATTCCCGACATACAGCTTCTTGCCCATGTTTTTCCTTTTCAATTGGGCATCGGACCCGCTCGCTTTACTTTCCGGGTCGCAGAGAAAGGGGCCAACGTTTTGGCCCGTAAAGTTGGATTGCAGAGGAGAAAGAAAAGGCTGGCAGAAAACAAGCTGTCGCGCAATCTGACTCGGTCAGCGAACCAACATGAGACATTCTAGATGCTCTGGTGTGTGCTGTCCATAGCCTGTCGCCTCGATTCCCTGACGGGCGGTCCAAGCACCGACTCGGCCAGCACGAACAACCTCCAGAACCCCGACAAATCCGATTGAATTAGTCCTAAACCCCTTGACACTCCACGAAGTAAAGAATATTATTCCTATATAGTTACTAGGAGATAGAAACTCGCCTTGGAAAGTCACGCCCGAACCATCCTCAAATCGCTTACCTGGCGACTTGGCGGCCTAGTGCTGACCGTCGTCATCGCCTTCGCCGTGACCCGGAAGATGGAGGTGGCGGCATCGATCGGCTTGGCGGACACCGCCGTGAAGTTACTGGCCTTCTACCTTCATGAGCGGGCATGGCTGAAGGTCAAATTCGGCATGAAGCGGCCGCCGGAGTACGACATTTAGGAGCGGATGAAGTCCATGAACGGAGATCAACTGGCCAGACAACTTGCCGAGCAGACAGCAGGCCTCCCGGCGGAACGGCTTTTGGATGTGGTTCTCCAGCGGTACGGGCAGCGTGTCGCGTTGGCGTCAAGTCTTGGAGCGGAGGACCAGGTCATCACCGACATGCTGGCGCGGATCTCGCCCGCCGCGAGGACCTTCAGCCTCGACACCGGCCGCCTGCCCCAGGAGACCTACGACGTTATTGATGCAACCAACAAGAGATACGGCATTCGGATCAAGCTGCTATTTCCGGATGCGTTAGACGTTCAGGCAATGGTGGCCGAGCACGGTCCGAACCTGTTCTATGCTTCTCCGGAACTCCGCAAGCGATGCTGCGAGGTGCGAAAGGTTCGGCCGCTGCGGCGCGAGTTGGCGACATTGGATGCTTGGATCACGGGCCTGCGCCGTGAGCAGTCGCCGACACGGCACGAGGTCCGGCACGTGGAGTGGGATGCCGGGAACGGCCTGATCAAGGTCAATCCGCTGGCGGACTGGTCCACCGAGCAGGTGTGGGACTATATCCGCACCCATCAGGTGCCCTATAGCGCGTTGCACGACCGGGGCTACCCCAGCATCGGTTGCGCGCCCTGTACGAGGGCGGTTGAGCCGGGTGAAGACATCCGGGCCGGGCGATGGTGGTGGGAACAGCCGCAGCAGAAGGAATGCGGCCTGCATGTGGTGGACGGCAAGCTGGTGAGAGCCCAATCATGATGGACCAACTGGACAGTCTGGAAGCGCAGAGCGTGTACATCCTTCGGGAGGCGTATCGCGACTTCAAGCAGCTCGTGATGCTCTGGTCAATTGGCAAAGACAGTACGGTGCTGCTGTGGCTGGCGCGCAAGGCATTTTTCGGGCATGTGCCGATTCCGCTCCTGCACATCGACACCAGCTACAAGATCCCGGCGATGATTGAATATCGCGACCGCATCGCGCGCGACTGGAAGCTGAACATGATTGTCGGCCGAAATGCCGACGCGCTGGAATCCGGTCAGACGTTCCCCAACGGCAAGCTGTCGCGGCTGGCCTGCTGCAAGGCGCTCAAGAGCGAAACGCTCAAGCACACGCTGTCGGGCGAGTGGCCGAGGTGGGTCATGAACCACAAGACCGGGCAGTACGACAAGACCACCGGCGGCGAGCCGTGGACGGGCGTGATCGTGGGTGTCCGGGCGGACGAGGAGGGCAGCCGCTCGAAGGAGCGATATTTCTCGCCACGCGACCAGCATAACGACTGGGATGTGGCCGACCAGCCGCCGGAACTGTGGAACCAGTTCAAGACCGACTTCGCCCCCGGCACGCACGTGCGCATTCACCCGCTGCTGGACTGGACTGAGCTGAACATCTGGGAATACATCGAGCGGGAGAACATCCCCATGACCGACCTGTACTTCGACCATGGCTCTGGGTGCCGCTACCGGTCGCTGGGGTGCGAGCCGTGCACCAAGCCAGTGCAGTCGGATGCGAAGGATGTGCCGCAGGTCATCCACGAGCTGCGCATCGGCAAGTTCGCCAATATCGCCGAGCGCAGCGGCCGCGAGCAGGACAAAGAGGATGGGCAGGGATTGGAGACCCTCCGCCGTGAAGGCTACATGTAGGAGCGGGAAGCATCGCAATGAGCACACTGCAAGACACCCAAGCGCCGGCCGCCACGCCCCGCCGCGAGCAGATGAACATCGTCGTCATCGGTCACGTCGACCACGGCAAGAGCACCGTCGTCGGCAGGCTGCTGGCCGACACCGGCTCGCTGCCCGAGGGAAAGCTGGAGCACGTCCGCCGGCAGTGCGAGCGCAACGCCAAGCCATTTGAATACGCCTTCCTGCTGGATGCACTCAAGGATGAGCAGGCACAAGGCATCACGATCGACTCAGCGCGGTGCTTCTTCAAGTCCAGGAAGCGCGAGTACATCATCATCGATGCGCCGGGCCACGTGGAGTTCCTGAAGAACATGATCAGCGGCGCTGCGCGGGCCGAGGCCGGGCTGCTCATCATTGATGCCAAGGAAGGCGTCCTGGAGAACTCGCGCCGGCACGGCTACCTGGCCAGCATGCTGGGCATCCGCCAGATCGCCGTGTGCATCAACAAGATGGACCTGGTCGACTACGACCGCAAGGCCTTCGAGGCCCTGCGCGAAGAATACTCACGCTTTCTGGAGTCGATTGGCGTGCGCCCGACCGCCTTCATCCCATTGGCCGCCCGGCACGGGCAGAACATGATCGAGCCGTCGCCGCTCATGCCGTGGTACGAGGGGCCGACCGTCCTGGGGATGCTCGACTCGTTCCGGAAGGAAGCCCCCCCCACCGACAAAGCCCTGCGCATGCCGGTACAGGATGTCTATAAGTTCACCGGGCAGGAGGATGATCGCCGCATCTTCGCGGGGCGGATCGAAACCGGGCGTCTCGCCGTCGATGACGAGGTCGTCTTTTATCCTTCGGGCAAGCGATCGCGCATCGCCAGCATTGAGGCCTTTAACCGCCCGGCGCAGCAGCGTGCCATCGCCGGGCAATCCACCGGTGTCACCCTGGCGCACCAGGTGTACATCAAGCCCGGCGAGGTCATGTGCAAGGCCGGCGATGCTCCGCCCCGGTCCACCACCAGGCTGCAGGTAAACCTGTTCTGGCTGAGCCGCCAGCCGATGATCAAAGGCAAGCGATACAAGATCAAGCTGGGCACAGCGCGATCGGCGGCATGGCTGACGGACATCGAAACCGTTCTCGACGCCTCGGACCTGACCAGCTCGCAGAATCGCCAGCAGATTGACCGGCACGACGTGGCGCAGTGCACGATCCAGACGCTGCGGCCTATCGCGTGCGATGAGGCCGGGCAGATCCTGCAGACCGGGCGGTTCGTCATCATCGACAACTACGAGATCGCCGGCGGCGGCGTGATCCTGGGCGCTGAGCAGGCCACGAACACCCTGGCCGCCGAGCATGTCCGCCAGCGCGAACAGGCCTGGGTGCGGACCAGCATCACCACCGGCATCCGGGCCGGGCGCTACGGGCAAAGGCCCGCGCTGGTGCTGATATCGGGGCCGGCGGGAACCGGCAAGCGCGCCCTCGCCACAGCGTTGGAGGAGTACCTGTTCAACTCCGGCCGGCTGGTCTACTACCTGGGCGTCTCCAACAGCCTCCTGGGCATCGACGCCGACATGCGCGTTTCATCCGAGCGAGATGAGTACATTCGCCGCCTGGGCGAGATGGCCCACGTGTTCACCGACGCCGGGATGATCTTCATCACGACGATCAGCGACCTGGATGATGATGAACTGGATGTCATCGACACGCTGAACCGGCCGAATGAGCTGGTTGTGGTCAACGTCGGCGAGAACCGCTTCAGTCGTCGCACGCCCGACCTGATTCTGGAGGAATTCGGCATCTCGGCCCTCCAGCAAGTTCGGCAGCTTCTATCGGACAAGAACTACCTGCTGGAGTATTACCTGTAAGGTGCCACACATTGCGCCATGTAGCGGCGGGGTTTCCCCGCCCTGGCCGTAGAGGGTGGGGAAACCCCGCCCCTGCGTGCGAGGTCCAGCCCGCTTGAAAATGGTTGCCCCGCGCTTCAGGATGTCGCACGATGAACATTCTGATCACGGGCTCATCTGGGCAGATTGGGACGAACCTGGGGCTGGCGCTGCTCAAGCGCGGGGACAGCGTCCTGGGGATGGACCGCCGGGCCAACGCGTGGACCAACGCATTTGACACCTGCCTCGTGGACCTCACGGCGGCCGGCCGTGACGGCAAGCCGGTCATCCCCCCCATCAAGCCCGACCTGATCGTCCACCTGGCGGCCTATGCCAAGGTTCACGAACTGGTCGTCGAGCCGCATAAGGCGATGGAGAACGTGGAGATGGCCTTCGCGTCACTGGAGATGGCCCGGGCGTGCAAAGCGGCCATTGTGTTCGGATCCAGTCGGGAGGTCTACGGCGACATCCACCGGCACGTCACCGATGAAAGCATGGCGGATTTCGTCGTGGCCGAAAGCCCCTACTCGGCCAGCAAGATTGCCGGCGAGGCCTTCTTCTACACTTACGCGCGATGCTACGGCATCAGGACGCTGGTCTTCCGCTTCAGCAACGTCTATGGGCGATATGACAACGACCTGGACCGGATGGAGCGAGTTGTTCCGCTGTTCGTGCGCAGGATCTGGGATGGCCAGCCGATCGCGGTCTTTGGGCGCGACAAGATGCTGGATTTCACGTACATCGACGACTGCGTGGCGGGCGTGATCGCGGGCATCGATGCGCTGGCCGCCAGCCGGGTGGTAAACCAGACGGTGAACCTGGCGTATGGCCAGGGGCAGACGCTGTACGACCTGGTGACGCTGATCGAACTGGCTACGGGCCGGAAGGCCAGCGCCACATACGCGCCAGCGCGGACGGGCGAGGTGACGCGGTATGTCGCCGACATCACGAAGGCCCGGCAACTCCTGGGGTATGCCCCTCAAACGCCGCTGGCGGCGGGGATCGGGCGGTATGTCGAATGGCTCAAGGCAGAAGGATGGATTGCCGGCGGTTAGGCGCCGTTTGTGGCTGCCGGCCGCCGTGAAAAGGTAAGCGTTTACCTTTCAGGTGCGCCGGGTGTGGACTCAGAGCAAACGATCGGGTATTCAATGGGCGAAAATTCGGTCGCCATAGAGGAAAGGGAACACCATGGAAGCGTTAGATTGGGTTGCCATCGCCCTGTATTTCGGAGCGCTGCTCGCGGTCACCTGGTGGACAATTCTCAAGCCGAAGGACTCAGCGCAGGGGTACTTCCTGGCCGGCAAGGATGTTGGCTGGTTCGCGGTGGGCTGCTCGCTATTCGCATCGAACATCGGGTCAGAGCATTTGGTGGGCCTTGCCGGGGCAGGCGCCAAGAGCGGCGTTGCCATGGCGCATTATGAACTGCACGCATGGTGCCTACTGGTACTGGGGTGGGTGATGGTGCCCTTCTATGAACGGAGCATGGTGTTCACCATGCCCGAGTTCCTTGAAAAGCGATACAACTCGGCCTCGCGGTGGTTCCTCTCGGTCATCAGCCTCGTGGCGTACATCTTCACAAAGATCGCCGTGGCGCTGGCGGCGGGCGGCGTGGTGTTCAAGGCGCTGTTTCCGACGCCGGTCATCGCGGGCGTGGACAACTTCTGGGTTGGAGCGGTGGCAATCGTGCTCATCACCGGCGTCTACACCGTGCTCGGCGGCTTGCGGGCCGTAGTGTACACAGAGGTGATTCAGACCGTCGTGTTCGTCGTCGGATCGGCGGTTCTGGTGATTCTGGGCATGCGCGAGGTTGGCGGCTGGGGCGAGTTGAAGCAGACTGTCGGATCGGAGCACTTCAATCTCTGGAAGCCGATCAACGACCCGAACTTCCCATGGCTCGGCATGTTGATCAGCGCCCCCATTGTGGGATTGTGGTACTGGACGACCGACCAGTACATGGTTCAGCGCACGTTGGCCGCGCGCAACCAGCAACAGGCCCGGCGCGGCACGATCTTCGCGGCCTACCTGAAGCTGCTGCCGCTCTGGATTTTCATCGTGCCCGGCATGATCGCGTTGGCGATGGCGAAGAAGCAGTTGCTGGGCGACTCGGGTCCGGCACTGCTCAAGGACCCGGACATGGCGTTCCCGATTCTGGTCAAGGAGATCCTGCCGGCGGGCATCCGCGGCGTGGTTGCTGGCGGCCTGCTGGCGGCGCTGATGAGCTCGCTGGCGTCGTGCTTCAACTCCTCCTCGACCCTGTTCACCATGGACATCTATAAGAAGCTGCACCCCACCGCGTCGGATGCCATGCTGGTGTGGGTCGGGCGCATCGCGACGGTGGTCATGGTCGCGCTGGGCCTGGCGTGGATTCCGCTCATGAGCCGGGCGCAGGGTCTTTATGTCTACCTGCAGTCCGTGCAGGCTTATCTGGCGCCGCCGATTTTCGCGGTGTTCTTCCTGGGCGTGTTTTTCAAGCGCATTAACGGGCCGGGTTGCATCGCGGGACTGGTTGGCGGTTTCGTCATCGGCATGGCGAGGCTGACTCTCGAAGTCATGAAGCAGCACGGCAAGCTCGTGGAGAACCCGGGGCACAGCAGCGCGTTCCTCAATTCGGTGCATACGGCCCTGTATCATGTGGCGGCATTCAACTATCTCTACCTGGGCATCGTGCTGTTCGTCATCGCCGTGGCGATCATCGTGGGCGTCAGCCTTCTGACATCGCCGCCGCGGCGGGAGCAGATCGTCGGTCTGACGTATGCGACCGTAACGCCCGAGCAGCGCGCCGAAACTCGCGCGAGCTGGAACATCTGGGATGTGGTCACGAGTGTTGGCGTGATGGTCATCATCCTGGTGATCTACTCGTACTTCAACGGTTGAGGGTGGCATGAGCCTGCGAATTGTTGCGGTAGCCGTATTCCTGGCACTGGTGGCAAGGGCCGGAGCGGCGGAGGATGATTCCCCAAATCGCCGCAGCATCGCGCAGCTTACCGTCGCTGGACAACTACTGGAAAAGGGCGATCTGGCTGCCGCCAGGCGGGAGTTCGCCAAGCTGGCCCAGATGCCCGGCATCCCAGCGCATCACGTGTGGGAAGCCCGCCAGCGCATCGCGCAGATCGAGCGGCAACAGGCGGGCCTGCCGCAGTGGGACCCGGCCGCAAGCCGGACCGCCGTGGCGAGGTTTGACCGGCCCGGGGCGGTGATTCATGTCGCGCCCCAGGGCAGGGATGTCAACGATGGCTCGTCCGACCGCCCCTTCGCCACGCTGGAGCGGGCTCGCGATGAGATTCGGGCCTTGAAGAAGCGAGGAGCCCTGCCGGCCGGCGGGGTGGTGGTGCTCATCCATGGCGGCGAATACCCGGTCGTTAAGACCTTCGCCCTTTCGGCCGAGGATTCGGGCTCGCCCCAGGCTCACATCATCTATCGCGCAGCGCCCGGTGAGAAGCCGGTGTTTCGCGGCGGGGTGCGCCTCAGGGACTGGACGGCGGTGCGCGATGAGGCCCTGTTGAAGCGCGTGCCGGAGGAGGCGCGCGGGAAAGTCATTCAGGCCGATTTGAAGGCCAACGGCGTCACTGGCGTGCTGCCGCTGAAGCTCGGCGGCTTCGCCAGCGGCAACGGGTTCGTGACGCACCCGGCCCATGAGTTGTTCTTCAATGGCAAGGCGATGCATCTGGCGCGTTGGCCAGACGAAAGCTTCGTGAGGATCAAGGATGTCGTGGTCAAGGATGGCACAAAGGGCTATGACCGCGTCGGCAGCAAGGTGGGCAAGTTCACGTATGATGGCGACCGACCAGCGAGATGGACGAACGAGCCCGATCTGCTGCTGTATGGCTACTGGTTCTGGGACTGGGCCGATTCGTACGAGCGCGTTGAGTCAATCGATGCCCAGGCGAAGGTGATCACGCTGGCCGCCCCGCTGCACCGGTACGGGTTCAGCGTGGGCGCTCCCTATTACGCGGTTAATGCCCTCTGCGAGCTGGATCAGCCGGGCGAATGGCACCTGGACCGCAAGACCGGCACGGTCCTGCTCTATCCCCCCGCCGATGCGGGCAACGCGACGATCGAGTTCTCCACCTTCGCCGACACGATGGTGCGGCTGGACAACGTCTCGCATGTGCGTCTCGAAGGCATCACATGGGACCTGGGCAGCGCGGATGCGATTCACATCCGCGGCGGCGAGAATTGCCTTCTGGCAGGGTGCACAATCCGCCGGTTCGCGGGCAACGCCCTCGAGGTCAGCGGGACGGGCCACGGCGTGCTGTCGTGCGACGTCAGTTCCATGGGCCGCGGCGGCATCATCATGAACGGAGGCAATCGGAAGACCCTCGCCCCGGGGAAGCTGTTCGTCGAGAACTGCGACATTCATGAGTTGTCGCGGATCGACCACACCTACACGCCCGCCATCCTGCTCAACGGCGTCGGCAACCGCATCGCCCATAACCGCATCCACGACATCAACAGCAGCGCCATGCGCGTCGAGGGCAACGACCATGTCATCGAGTTCAACGATGTGTTTCGCGTCGTGCTGGAATCCGACGACCAGGGCGGCGCTGATATGTGGGGCAACGCCACCTATCGCGGCAACATCTGCCGCTACAACTCCTGGCGCGACATCGGCGGCCATCCCAAGCTCGGCCAGGCCGGCATCCGCCTGGATGACGCCATCTCCGGGACGCTGATTTACGGCAACATTTTCGTGCGGGCCTCAACTGGGCGCACCGGTTTCGGCGCGGTGCAGATCCACGGCGGCAAGGACAATATCATCGACAACAACCTGTTCGTCGAGGGCATCGCCGCCATCAGCCTCACCCCGTGGCAGGACCAGCGCTGGCGCGAGTTCGTCGGCAAAGCCCTGGACGATCGCGCCATCGACAAGGCGATGTATCTCCATCGCTATCCCGAGCTGAACAGCGTGCTGGAGAACGCCAACCGCAATCATATCTGGCGCAATGTCGTCGTCCGGTGCGAGTTCCTGCGCCGGGACTCCAAACGCAACGAGCTGATCGACAACACCGTGATGAAGGAAGGTAAGCTTCCGGCACAACTGCGAGCCGATTCCCCCCTGCTTAAGCGGCCGGGCTTTGCGCCGATCCCGGTGGAGTTGATCGGCCTCTATGCGGATGACTACCGCAATGCGGAGGGCGCCGGCAGGTGAGCGCCGCATGTTCTCCCACCGTGGGCGGCCGTTAGGACTCTTTCGTATCGGGCGTCTCGATGTCGGCCTGGCTCTGAATCTTCTGCGGTGTGCTCTCGCGCAGGACGTGCCATACACACCAGCCCAGCAGCAGCGTCACGCACCCCACCGACACGGCCATGATCGTCCATCCGCCGGGAGTGAGCCGGTAGGAGGCATCCACCTCGGCGGCCAGAACCAGCGGAACCAGCAGCTTCATATCTCACCATCCTTCGCAGCGGCGGACTGCTGCTCGATGCGCTCCCATCGCTTGACCGATTGTGACACCAGAAAGCCGAAGAAGATCAGCACCAGTACGATGAACCCCACCGACAGCCGGGCCACGGGGTTGTCGCGCAGCGACAGGAAGTAATTGCCCGCCGTCGCCCGGAACTGCTGCCACACCCAGAGGCCGAAGACCACGAAGAGGAAGAGCGGCGAGATGTACTTGATCACGAACATGACGAATCGGGGCACGGTGATCTCAGCGCCGCGCTGGATCTCGGCATACCCGGCCTCGGTGCCCATGACCCAGCCAAAGAGCAGGATCTGGAACGTCGCGACGACGAAGATCAGGAACGTGCCCACCCAGAAGTCAAAGGTGTCCAGCGCGGTCAGCGACTTGGAGAAGTATAGCACGAATCCCGCCCCCATGAGCGTGACGAATCCCAGCACCGTCACCGACGCCTTGCGATTCAGCCCCAGTCCCTCCTCCAGCAGCGCGATGGCCGGCTGGAGCATCGAGACCGAGCTGGTGATCGCCGCCAGGAACAGCAGGAAGAAGAACAGGAACCCCACGAACTGCCCCATGGGCATCTTCGCGAAGACCATCGGCAGCGTGATGAACCCCAGGTTGAACGTGCCGCCGTCGGGCGGCGAAACGGCCGCCAGGACCGCAGGGGCCCCCAGGAAGATGAACGCGGCGGGGATCGTGATCATTCCGCCCAGGGCCACTTCGCAGAACTCATTGCCAGCGGCGCTGGTCAGGCCCGACAGGGCGATGTCGGCGTCACGCTTCACGTAACTGGCATAGTTGACGATGATGCCGAAGCCAACCGACAGCGAGAAGAAGATCTGCCCCGAGGCCTCCAGCCACATCTGCCCGTTGCCCAGCGCCTCCCAGAATCCCACGTTCACGGTGCGCGGGTTCCACATGAAGCCCAGCCCGGCCGAGATGTTGTCCAGCGTCAGCACGCGGATCAGCACCGCCAGCGCGCACACGATCAGCAGCGGCATCGCCCAGCGGTTGAACCACTCGATCCCCTTGGTCAAACCGCGGTAGATCAGGAAGAAGTTCAGCACGAAGCACAGGCCGACGAAAATCAGCGAGACGTCGTTGTCCACCCCGAATATGAAACCGTCTTCCCTGGCGCCGACGAAGCTCGAAAAGAAGCCCCCATAGGCGGCCGGATCGGCCCCCATCGACAGCTTGCCTGTGGCCATGTACCAGGCGTAACCGAGGCACCAGGCCTCGATGACCACGTAGTACATGTAAATCACAACAGGCACGATGATCGCCACCACGCCGAAATAGGTCGCCAGCTTGCTTCGCCAGATTGAACGATAGATGCCCGGGGCCGAGTTGTACCCCCGCGCCCCGCCGTAGCGCCCCAACGACCATTCCACCCATGCCAGCGGCAGCCCCAGCAGCACCAGCGCCAGGAAATAGGGGATCATGAACGCCCCGCCCTCATACTGGGCGGCCTTGCCCGGGAACCGCAGGAAGTTGCCCAGCCCCACCGCGCTCCCGGTGACCGCCAGGATCACGCCGATGCGCGTGCCCCACCACTCCCGCTGGCGGCCCGACGAGTAGTCCAGAATCGGTTTTTCAGCCATGCCTTGCCCTGGTTGAGTCCATGCTGATATGCCCAATCGCGACCGGGGCGGAATGTAGCACCCCCCCACCGGGCACGCAAGCAACAGGACTCGGCGCGCCCGCGGCCGCGCGGCTACAATAGGGCATGCCACAGCCAGAGGACCCGGTGAAGCCAGATGGCACGACACGGAAAACACGTATCTATAGGACCGGCGGGCTCGTCCTGCTGCTGGCCGCGTGCGCTGCTCTGGCCTGCGGATACATGGGCGGATTCGGCTGCGCTGGCAAATGGCGGCCGCCGACACTGATCAATGCCCAGACGACCGAGGCCGACCTGCTCCAGGGCGACTGGCTGGGAAGCTGGTCCAGCACCCAGCGCGACATGGGCGGTGAGCTGCGCTGCCGCGTCCAGAAGCTGGACAATGGCGCCTACCTCGCGCATTTCGACGCTGTGTTCGCCAAGGTCTTCAGCAACAAATCCACGGTGACGCTGACCGTCGGGCAGAAGGATGGGCCGTGGACGTTCTCCGGCAAGGAAGACCTGGGCCTGCTCAAGGGCGGCGTCTACACCTACCAGGGCCAGTCGGATGGCAGCGAGTTCGTCTGCACCTACGACTCCAAGAGCGACAAGGGCACGTTCCGCATGACCCGCCCGGGCGCCACGACTCAGCCGAGTGCACAGTGAGCGGGGTTTGCCTCCTTCTTGTTTCCCCCGTCGGCCCCGGGGCTTAAGATGAGCCGCATGGGACAAATCAAGCTGATCGTGCTGGGCGCGCTGGGGTTGGCATGCATGGCCGCCGCCGACCGGCCAGCCTCGGAGGAGCGGCTGTCGTTTCAATCCTTCTCGGCCTGGACCGATCGCATCCATCTGAACGCCGATGTCGCGATGGTCTACGGCATCGACGCCGGCCTGCCCAAGCGCATCCAGACCTGGCGCGACCGCGGCTACATCATTCACGTGATGACGGGCGTATCCTGGGGCGAGTACCAGGATTACCTCTACGGCCGGTTTGACGGGAAGAATCACGAGGATGAGGCCCAGACGGACCGGCACGGCAAGAAGATCAGCCACGGCGGCGATGTGTACTACATGTCGCCCGGCGAAGCCTACGGCAGGTTCCTCTGCCTTGGGGTGAAGCGCGCCATCGACGCCGGCGCCATCGCCATTCACCTGGAAGAACCGGAATTCTGGGTTCGCGGAGGATACGAGGAGAACTTCAAGCGCGAGTGGAAAGCCTACTACGGCGATGAATGGCGGCCGCTTCATTCTTCCGTGGATGCCGAGTACCGCGCATCGAAGTTGAAGTATTACCTGTATCGCCGGGCGCTGTCGCAGGTGTTCAAGTTCGTCCAAGAGTACAGCGGCGGCAAGGTGCGCTGCTATGTGCCGACGCATTCGCTGATCAACTACGCGCACTGGCGGATTGTCAGCCCCGAATCCGCCCTTCTGGATGTCGGCTGCGATGGTTACATCGCCCAGGTCTGGACTGGCACCGCGCGCACGCCCAATGTCTATCAGGGCCGATTGCGCGAGCGCACGTTCGAGTCGGCGTTCCTCGAATACGGCTCGATGCAGAACCTGGTCCGGGCGTCCGGCCGGCGCGTGTGGTACCTGAACGACCCGGTCGAGGACAACCCCAACCACACCTGGGAAGACTATCGCTACAACTGGGAATGCACGCTCGTGGCCTCGCTGCTTCAGCCGGAGGTCTGGCACTACGAGATCATGCCCTGGCCGGACCGGGTCTTCCAAGGCCGTTTTCCATCGGCGACTCAGCCGGCCACACGGATCGGCATCTCGCCGGAGTACGAGACGGAGCTTCAGGCCGTGGTGACAGCGCTGGGCGACATGAAGCAGGCCGACGTGCGCTGGGAGCGGTGCGGGATGCAAGGCATCGGCGTGCTCGTATCCGACACGATGATGTTCCAGCGCGGCGAGACCAATGGCTCGGATGCGCACCTGGGCAGCTTTTATGGGCTGGCGATGCCGCTGCTGAAGCATGGGGTTCCTGTCGATCCGGTGCAGATTGAGAACGCAGCAAGCAAGGGCTTTCTCGATCGGTACAAGGTGCTGGTACTGACTTACGAAGGCCAGAAGCCGCCGACGCCACAGTTCCACGATGCCTTGGCCGACTGGGTACGGAAAGGCGGCGCACTGGTCGTCGTGGATGATGACAAGGACCCGTACTGTGCGGTTCAGGAATGGTGGAACACCGGCGACAACCGCTTGGCCACGCCGCGGCAGCACCTGTTCAAGGTGCTTGGCATCGCCGAGAAGGCCGGCGCGGCGACGGTGGGCAAGGGCATGGTCCTGTGGCAGCAGGCCTCGCCGGCTGCGCTGACCTATCGGCCGGATGGCGCTTCGCAGGTCCGGGCGATGGTATGGCAGGCGGCCGAGGCGGTTGGGGTCAAACGCACGGAATCCAACGCCCTGGTGCTGCGCCGCGGGCCGTATGTCGTGGCGGCCGGGCTGGATGAGTCGATGCCGAACACGCCGGCAGCGAAGCTCACCGGCCGGTTCATCAACCTGTTTGATCCGACGCTTCCCCTGGTCAACGAGGTTGAGGTTGCACCCGGCAAGCGGTTCCTGCTGGTTGATGTTGGTGTGGCCGGCAAGGCCGAGGGCGTGATCGCCGCCGCCTGCCGCGTGCGCGAGCAGAAGGTTACGCCCGACGCCGTGACGTTCAAAGCCGACGGCATCGCCCGGACCAAGGCCGTCGTGTGCATCGCCCTGAGCGCCAAGCCCAGATCCATCACGGTCGATGGCGAGGACGCGCAGTCGAAGTTCGCGGAAGGCGTGCTGTGGCTGCATTTCGAGAACTCGGTGAAGGGCAGAGCGGTCGAGATCCGCAGGTAGATTGGCTTTGCATTGATTGTGTTGATTGTGCGAGATTTGGCACGACTTACCCGGTTCGGAGCGGAGTGTTGGATGTTCGGCTCGCATCTTTCCATCGCTGGTGGCTTGCACAATGCCCTGCTCGAAGCGGAGCGGCTCGGGTTTTCCACAACGCAGATCTTCACGAAGAACCAGCAGCAGTGGAAAGTGCCGGCGCTTTCGCCGTCGGTTGTGGAGGAGTGGGACCGGCATCGCAGGCGGTTGAAGTTTACCCGGACCGTCAGTCACGACAGCTACCTGATCAACCTGGCTTCGCCGGATGAGGTTTTGTGGCGGCGGAGCATCGAGCTGTTCATTGAGGAGCTTCGTCGGTGCGAGGCGTTGGGCATTGGGTATCTGGTAGCGCATCCGGGGGCGCACATGGGTGTGGGCGAGGCGGCGGGCATCGGCCGGATTGTGGCGGGCCTCGACCTGGCCCACGCGGCCGTGCCGACGAAGGCAGTGACCACCTGCCTGGAGATCACCGCGGGACAGGGATCGTGCATCGGACACCGGCTGGAGCATCTGGCCGAGATCATCTCGCGCATCGGCGAGCCTCGGCGGATGGGGGTGTGCCTGGATACAGCGCATCTGTTCGCGGCGGGGTACGATTTTCGCGGGCGGAAGTACAGTTCGTTCATGAAGAGCGTCGATTCGACGGTGGGGATCCAGCGCATCAAGGTGATCCACCTGAACGATTCGAAGAAGGACCTCGGCAGCCGGGTTGATCGGCATGACCACATCGGGCAAGGCAAGATCGGCCTCGCGGGCTTTCGGCCGTGGGTGCGGGATGCCGCGTGGAAGAAGATCCCCAAGATCCTCGAAACGCCGAAGGAAAAAGCGCCGGATGGGCGGGATTGGGATGAGGTTAATCTGGAAGCCCTCGAGGCACTTGAATAGCAGCGACTGATTCTGCTTCGTCCGCATGGTTCCCCCTTTCATGAAGAATCAGGGTCTGGCCGCTCTGATCACGGGTTGGCTGGCCTCGCCACGGGGAGGTTCAGGTGTTCGAGGATGCGGTCGGTGAGTTTTTCGACTGTGAAATTGGCGGCGATGGAGCGGGTGTTGGATTTCAGGTCCTGGTACATGGGCTCATCGGTGAGCATGCGCTCGAGCTGGCGGGCGAGGTCGGCGCTGTCCCATGACTTGAACATCAGGCCGCCGGTCTTGCCCTCCCACTGGATCGCTTCGGTGATGCCACCGATGTCGGGTACGATGACGGGGGTGCCGTGGCTCATGGCTTCGGCGGCGACCATGCCAAAGGGCTCGCGGTGGATGGATGGGTAGACGATGCACCGGCTGTAGGCATAGAGGGCATCGCGCATGACATCGGGCACGCGGCGGCGATGGTGCATGTTGAGCCGGAGGTGCTGGCCAAGCTGCTTGATGACATCGCGGTAGCGCTGGCCGAAAGCCGTTCCGCCGCAGACGACAAGCTGGATCGCATGCCCCTTCTCCTGGAGCATCTTGACGGCATACAGAAGCAGATCGATGCCCTTTTCGGAGTCCTGCCGGCCGATGTAGGTGACGATGGGCAGGTCACGCCGGAGGCGGGGGAACTTGGGTTCCAGCACATCAAACGATGGCGGCGTGGTGCGCTTGGGCAGCTCGATGCCAGGGTAAATGGGGCGAAGGCGGTCGGGATCGATGCCCATTTCATCGTGCAGACGGCCGATGTAGTCGCGGCTGACGGCGATGGCAGGCCAGGCCGAATGGGCGACAACCTGGCGGAGCTGGTGGTGATAGTCGTTGATCCGGCCAATCTGCTGGGCGAAATTGGCGAAGATTTCTTCACCCTGGAAGGTGACCAGGTAATCGAAGGGGTGCTGGTTGCGCTGCCTGGCGGCGAGGGCAAAGGGGCAGATCATGGCGAAGGTGGGCAGGAGGTGGGTGACGCCATCTTTTCTCATGTAGCGCAGGAGGCGTGAGACGAGGCCTGGGTCGCTTTCGCCACCATCGCAGATGCTGCGAGTGCAGTTGGTCATGAGGCGGTCAACGTAGTCGGGGTGGCGCTGGGCGAACTCGCGCATGCGCTTGAGTGGGAAGATGGCGGGGAAGATCCGGCCGAAGCGATCCATGGCCTCGCTGGGCGATTGGAACTGGTAGCGCATGCCGCCGCAGAGGAGGCGCTGGCGGATGCCGGGATCGGCCAGCTCGGCGTTCTTGACCATCATCCAGTAGATGACGACCTTATAGCCGCGGCGGTGCAGGGCGTTGGCGAGGCGCATATCGCGGATGATGGCGCCCTCGTAGGAGCCGCTGGTGAAGGCGAGAAAGCCGAAGACGGGATCGGGCATGATGGGGAATCTTAACGAGAAACGCGGCGGAGAGGGAGCCGAGGCGTGGGAAGGCGAGGCGGCCGGGTGACGCGGCGGCCGGCACGCGTTGGGTTCGTTTCGCAATCCCGCGCAGGGGCGTGACGGGAGGAATGGGCGTTTTCGATAGCGCCAACGCGGTTTTGCGGTGGGTTCGAATGGGTTCGTTTTGAGGTTCGTCAGTGGCCGGATGGCCGTGGTGCAGAGCATGGGCGACCTCCCCTTCAAGTTGGACCAAACCGCACTGGTCCGGGGCGGCTTCGGCGAAGCGGCCACGGATCAGGCGAACGAGCGGCATTTTAGGCTTTTGTACGGTTGGCTGTCAAGAGGAATCCGGCGATTTTTTCCGAGACTTGGGCCGCGTGAGGCGGGAGGGCAGGATGGTGGCGGCGTGGGCACGGCACCCGGGCGGAGCGGTCAGGCAGCGCGGCGCATCACCAGTTGCATGTAGCGCTTGTTTCGCGAGAAGACGGCCGGATCGACGATCTTGAGGTTGTCTTCGATCGTGCCGTCGAGCATCTGGAAGACATCCTGGAGAATGTAGTGCAATGCAGGCTGCTTGGCGGCGAGCTTGAGGCGGGCGAATTGCAGGAATGGTACGCCAAACCGCGACGCCCACATATGAATACACCGGAGCGTGGGGAGGATGTGGGGCGTGATGTCACGCTCATGGTCGATCCGCCAGCCATCGCGGGCGATGCGACGGCAGAACGTATCCCATTCGTGCCCGGATGTGCCGCCTTCGCCGCCGTCGCCGCCGGTACGGAAGTAGTCGCAGGCGATCCACTTGCCGTCGGGCTTGAGGATGCTGGCCAAGAGCGGCAGGGCGCGGTCCAGCTTGAGGTATTGAAGCGATTCAGCGGTGATGATCGTGCCGTACTTGCCGACGTGGCTGGCGGGATCGGGCAGGTCTTCGAATTTGCAGCGGATAACGGGAACCCGCGGGTAGGTCGCTTCGACGTGCCGCGCCTGGAGCCGATCGGGCGTGAGCGCTGTGGGGGCAAAGCCGCGGTCGAGCAGCATGCCGGACAACGTACCCATGCCACAGCCCACATCGAGAACCGGAGCGGCGACATCATCGACCAGCTCAATCAGTAGACCGGCATAGCGGCGCTGCGCCGCGAGAATATCGCTCAGGCTGATGTCTTCCGGCTGAAGGTTGGGATCGTCGAAGTAGCCGTAGTGCAGGAACCCACCGGGCAGGAATTCAGCCACCAGCGCGAGCTGGGCATCCTGATAAACACGCTTCTCGCGCTTGCGCGCCCACTGAAGTCGGACAGCGCGGAGGAGATGGGCGGGATTGATGATTCTGCTGCCCACGCTGGCGACCACTGCGGCGAGTCTGACCTTCCGCATAACTACCTCACCAGATGAGGCTTGAGTTCCGGCCGGGCACAAAGCCACGCGCCGACCTGAATATCATAGTCGAAGGGCATGGCCGACAGCCACCGGAACCGAATCCGACGCATGGATCACTTCCGAACGGATTCCCACTGCTTTTCAAGCCGTTTGGCGGAGATGGGGATGGAGGTTTTCAGCTCCTGGGCGAAGAGGGAGACGCGGAATTCCTCGATCATCCAGCGGAACTGGTCGAGGGCGGGATCGGCGAGGTTCTGCTCGGCGTTGCGTTTCGTGCGATCGATGTATGCCTGCCAGAACGGGGCGAGCTCGGCCAACTTCTGGGCATCTTTCGTGTGGCCGGTCGTCACCAGCTTCTGCAGGCGCAGGGAAATCGCCTTGAGGAAACGCGGGTACTGGGCAAGCCAGACATCGGGTGTTTTGGTGAGAAAGCCAGGCGGCAACAGGCCGGCGAGCTGCTGCTGGATATCCTGGATGGCGGGGGCGAACGCGGGAATGGAGGGGCGGGAAAGCTGCAACGCAATGGCGTGGTAGGCTTCGAGGATCTTGCCGGCGAGGTCGGCGACCTCAGCGCCGATCTCGAGCAGGCGATGGCGGCGGCCGGCCTGCCTGCGCAGCTCGAATTCCATCTGCGTGCGGACGCTGTCATCGTGGAGGAAGGTGCGGTTGATGGTCTCGCCGACGATGTCCTCGCGAAGCTGCTGGGTGGGGCCGAGGGAGGCGTATTGCAGGCTCATTTGTTGGATGTCGGGAATCCTGCGTGTGAAATAGTCGATCTCATCGCGAAGCTGGATCATGAAGAGCCGGCGGAGGCCGGCCACGTGGGAAGCCCTGGCGGTGGCGAGGCTGTCGAGCAGGCGGAGGCCGACGCTGGTTCCGCGATCGACGAGGGCGGGATAGCCCTGGAGGGTCATGCCATGTCGTCTGACGGGGATGGACTCGGGCAGGTCGCCGAAATCCCAGTCGGTGATGTTGTCGCGGTGGAACTTGGGATGCGGAGCATCGGCGAAAGTCTCCTTGACCTGCACGCCGAGCTTGCGGCGCAGGGCGTTGAGGTCGCGGCCGGCGGCCAGGACCTTGCCGCCCTGATCGACAACGCTGAAATTCATGTGCAGGTGGTCGAGGAGGGATGTGGGGTCGAAGGCCTCGATGGGGACCTGGATGCCCTTCTGCTTGCCGAGGAACAGGGCCAGGGCATCAAGCAGCGAGCCATCGCCGGGCTTGAGGGTGTCGAAGGCGGCCTCGGCAAAGTCGGGCGCGGGAATGAAGTTGACGCGAAGGTCCTTGGGGAGGGTCTTGATGAGGGCGGTGATCTTCTCCTTGAGCAGGCCGGGCACGAGCCACTCGAAGCGGGCGGCGGGAAGCTGGTTCAGGGCCGGGAGGGGAATGCGGGCGGTGACGCCGTCGGCCAGGTGGCCGGGTTCCAGATGATACTCGAGCGGCACGGCCAGGCCATTGACGCTGATGGCGTCGGGGAACATCTCCTGGGTGGCAGCGCTGGCGCGGGCCATCAGGTCGCGTCGGCTCATGAACAGCAGCTTGGGGTTGTGGCGCTCGATCTGCCGGCGCCATTTCTCGAAGAGCGGGCCGCTGTAGATGCCGGTGGGAATGCGGGCATCGTAGAAGTCGTAGCGGACCTGGGCGTCAACCAGCAGGTCGCGCTGCCGAGTCTTGGCCTCGAGCGACTCGATCTCGTCGATCAGCTTCTGGTTGTGGCGATGGAACGGGGCGTCCGTGCGGTATTCGCCATCGACGATCGCCTGGATGAAGATCTCTCGGGATCGCTTGGGGTCGATCGGGCCGTAGTGGACGGCGCGCTGGGGTACGAGAATCAGGCCGTACAGCGCGACTTTTTCGTAGGCGACGACGTGCTGGGTCTGGGGGTTCCAGTGGGGGTCGAAGTGGGTGCGCTTGACGAGGTGGTCGGCGAGGTCCTCAACCCACTCGGGCTGGATCTGGGCGACGGTGCGGGCGTAAAGCCGGGTGGTTTCAACGATCTCGGCGGCCATGAGCCAGGAAGGGTTCTTCTTGAACAGGGTGGAGCCGGGGAAGATGCTGAACCTGGTGTTGCGGGCGCCGGTGTACTCGTAGTTGTCGGTTTTCTGGCCGATGTTGCCGAGCAGGCCCGCCAGGACAGCGCGATGGATGGCGTCGTGCCGGTTGGCTTCGGGATGTCGGCGGCGCGGGTGTCGCATGGTCTGGCGCGAGTGTAACGTTTGAGATTGGAACGGAAAGGCGGCGTTCATGCAAAGCCCCTGCGCGCGGGCATTGTAGGGGCAGCGCGCGGTTGAAACACGCGGGGGCGGGGCTAAAGTTGGCGCGCATGAGCAGCGAATTGGACACGGCGGCGGGCGCAGGCGGGCGCAACATGGAACTGTTGGCGCCGGCCGGCGACTTCGCTGCGCTGGAGGCGGCGGTGGAGGCCGGGGCGTCGGCGGTTTACCTGGGCCTTAAGACGCTGAATGCGCGTCGCGGGGCGCGGAATTTCCAGCCGGAGGAGTTCGCGCGGGCGGTGGAATTTGCCCACGCACGGGGGGCGAAGGTGTACGTGACGCTGAACATCGACCTGGACGAGCGGGAGTTGGGGCAGGCAGCGCGCATCCTCGAGCTTGCCCGCCGGAGCGGCGCTGACGCGGTGTTGATGCGGGATGCAGCGCTGCTGGCGCTTCGGCCGCTGTTTCCGGAATTGCAGTTTCATTTCAGCACGCAGACGTGCATGGCCAGCAGCGCAGATGCGGCGGCCGCGAAGAAACTGGGGGCGACGCGGGTGGTGCTGGCGCGGGAACTGACGCTGGGGGAAATCGCGGCGGCGTCGGGCGTGGGGATTGAGACGGAGGTGTTCGTGCAGGGGGCGCTGTGCTTTTCGGTATCGGGGCGGTGCCTGCTGTCGAGCTGGGTTGGTGGCCGAAGTGGCAATCGCGGCGCATGCACGAGCCCGTGCCGCGTGCCGTGGAGCTGCGGCGAAGAGGCAATGGGGACGCCATTTTCGATGCGGGACCTGGGAACAGCGCATCGCCTGGACGACCTTCGGCGGGCGGGGGTGACAGCGCTGAAGATCGAGGGGCGGCTGAAGACGGCGAGCTGGGTTGGGCAGGCGGTAAGTCTGTATCGTCGGGCGCTGAATGGGGCTGATCCCGCGCAGTTGCGGGAAGCGGCGGTTGAGCTCGGTGCATATACCGGGCGGGTGCTGACGGATGGGTACCTCGAAGGCAAGCGAGATGAACT
>CAZMXI010000031.1:17148-33367 GCA_964570205.1 uncultured Tepidisphaeraceae bacterium | reverse complement strand
CCGCGCCAATGGGCTCGGGCTATTTTATGCACTGCCAAAACTGGGGATGGTTCAGGGGATCGCGGCCCGGATGGGCCAGGCCGGGCCGCCAGAGGGGCCCTGGCGGCATCGGGGCGTTCCGCTAATTGCCGTTCAGCCGCTGCCGGATGAACTCGGCCCGGGCCGCCCTGCGGAGGTCGCCTTCCAGTCGCTTGCCCTGCATCTTCTGAAGGTGCGCGGGCTGGGTCAGCAGGAACAGTTCGTTGAGCACGCGGACGTCGATGTCCTTGATCCGGCCGAGGTTCACTCCCATCCGAAGGTGCGACAGGAGGAACAGCGTCTCTTCGCTGGCCAGGAGCCTGGCGCTGCGCAGCGTGCCGAGTGCCCGGAACACCTTGTCATCCAGGGCGATGGCGCGCTCGCTGGCGAGCGTGCGCCGTGCCTGGTGTTCATAGTCGATGATGCGCGGGATGACCTGGAGCTTGAAGTCGCTGATAATCTCCTCTTCGCTCTTGCCGAGCGTGGTCTGGTTGGAGATCTGGTAGAAGTCACCGGTGGCCTCGGTGCCCTCGCCATAAAGCCCTCGAACCGCAAGTCGCATATCCTTGGCCGCGCGGAAGACTTTTTCGATTTCTCCGGTCAGTTTCAACGCCGGCAGGTGCAGCATGACGCTGACGCGGATGCCGGTTCCGACATTCGTCGGGCATGCCGTCAAATAGCCGAATCGAGGGTGAAACGCGAAATCGAGCTTGGCCTCCAGCCGGTCGTCGATCTGGTTGATCTGTTCCCACGCCTCTTCAAGCTGGAGCCCGGAACGGAGCACCTGGATGCGCAGGTGATCTTCCTCGTTGACCATGATCGCCACGGTCTCATCCTCGGTCACAGCGACGCCGCGGGCGCCCTCGGCGGCGGCGTGGGGACGGCTGATCAGGTGGCGTTCGACGAGCAGGCTGCGATCGATGTCGGGGGCGCTGTCCAGATCCACATACAGGACGTTGCCCGCCAGTTCCGCCGCCAGGATCGTGTCGCGGACTTTGTGCTCCAGGAACTGCCGCTGATGGCGAGTGGCGCGCGCCAGGAACGGCAAACCGGCGATGTTCCGCGCCAGGCGAATTCGGGACGAGATCACAATGTCGCTCATGGGCCCGGAGCCGCGAAGCCATTCGCCGGCATGATTCGTCAGATCGGAAAGCTTCATGTTGGTTTCGATCCGGTTGAGTTCCGGATTCCGGGTCGCCGCCGTTCAGTCGCCTGCAAACGCGCGAGCCGAGAATCGAGGATATCCTACGCTCCTTCTTCGGCCTGGCGAATCTGATCACGGAGCTTGGCGGCCCGCTCGTAGTCTTCAAGCTCGACCGCCC
Source organism: uncultured Tepidisphaeraceae bacterium (assembly GCA_964570205.1). GTDB lineage: Bacteria > Planctomycetota > Phycisphaerae > Tepidisphaerales > Tepidisphaeraceae > CAZMXI01. The sequence continues at coordinate 32,027 of CAZMXI010000031.1, read as the reverse complement.
TTTGGAGCTCCTTTCGGAGCTTGGCGATGTCGACGAACTTGCGTTTGGGCCTGGGGGATGCGCCGGTTCCTCCGCCCCGCGCGGGGATCTTGCCCGAATGGTGAGTCGCGCCCTCGTGCGCCCGCTGCAGCAACGGCGTCAGGTCCTTCTCGAACACATCGTAGTCGCGCTCGCAGCCGAAGAGCCCCTGCTGGCGGAACTCAGCCCAGGTGATCCCGCACTGGTCGCAGGTCGTATTCAGTTCCTTGTGAAGCCCGGAGTGGGCCATCACGAACTGGGTCAGCAATTCGTTGATCGGCTGATGCCCCTTCACCAGGGCGGGCATCCCTTCCGCCTGGGCGGCGCACTGCTCGCAGAGGTGCTTCTCGACCTTCTTGCCGTTGCGGATCTCCGTCAGGTGAACCGTGGCGGGCTTATTGCAGTTGTCGCATTTCATGTCAATTTTCCGCCGTCGATAACACGGCGGAATACTCCATCTAATCCTATTTCGGCCAGATGGCAGCGTCAACGATAAACGGGCATCCGGGGGGGCCTGTCACGCCCGCGTCCCCGCGTGCATCCTGCGGGACCGCCGCGGCCGCGGTCAGGCGGTGGCCCTCTTCACCATGCGCTCAAACAGTTCCCGCTGCCGCTTGATGGCGGCCACCCGGTCCTCGGGAAGCTTGCTGCCCGCCTCCAGAAGGCACCAGCCCTTGTACCGGGCCTTCACCAGCAGCGTAATCAGGTCCTGCCAGGCATAGCCGGGCGTATCCAGTTCCCGGACGTGGGTCGTGTATCCCAGGCGGTCCTTGACGAGGTTGAAGTTGTGTTCCAATCCGGGCGGTTCCTGGTCGGAATTGTTGGAATTCCAGCAGACGGCGACATGGGGGTGCATCGCCACATCCATGATCTGCCTGATGATCGGCAGCCTCGCGCAGCCGCCATGCACTTCCAGGCGAATCTGCTGTCCGTAGTCGGCGGCAAACGCCCCGACGACGTTCAGCGCCTTGCCGATCTGCTCGATGGTTCTGGCCGGATCGACGCCCTTGGGCAGGTCGTTCGGCCGAACCTTCACGCCGCTGCTGCCCACATCGTGGCTGAGTTTGACGAAAGCCTTGGTGGCCTCGATCGACCGCGCGAGCCTCGCCGGGTCAGGATTGTGGTATTCCTCGGCGCTGCCGATGCTGACCAGCTTGACGGGGCTGTCCGCGAACTGCTTTCTGACTTCCCGCCGCTGCTCATCGCTGAGAGTCGGCTCCACCTTGTGGGCATGCGTGGTGCGCAGTTCAACACCGAACACCCCGGAGGACGTGAGGTTCTTGATGAGCGAGGGGACATCCCAGTCGCGGCCCCACTGATACGTCACCAGGCCGAATTGCATTTCAGCGCCGCCCGCATCGGCCGCGAATGCCGTTTGGAGCGTCGGCCAACCGCCCGCCAGCGCGGCTCCGCCGAAGCCTGTCGCTCCCTTGAGAAAACCGCGACGCGAGCACTCGCCCATGGGACTCCTCCTGGTTATCGTCTGCGAGAGGGCGCATTCTGACCCTTCGGCGGCGGCCGCACAAGCCCGCCGCCGGCGCGATTTCAGCCCGCGCCACAATAAGGAATACCGGCGAGGTCAGTCCTCGTTTCCGCAGATGTCGAAAACCGCGGCTGGGACGCACCGGCTCAGTTCCGGCTCCGCCGGGCGCAGATCGTCCAGCCAGCAGGCATCGTCGTCGCGGTGGTAGATCAGGAACTTGCCGCGAAGCTCATCGCTCTTGGCCCGGTGGTAACGAAGGTAGATATGCAGATTGTCCACCGCCATGATTTCGATCTTGCCGTTCTCGTGCGACATGACGAACTTGGCCCGGCGCGCCAGCCCGGACCCGCGCCGCAGTGCTTCGCGGAAGATGTGCCAACCGCGCACGATCGGGACGTTGTAGGGCTCATTGCCGGCCGTGGGCCGGCCCTGGAAAAGATAGTACGGCGTGCAGCCGATCCACGACAGCGCGCGGAACAGGTCCGACAGAACTTCGGGATCGTCGTTGATGCCGCGAATCATCGGGCACTGGTTAACGCAGATGACGCCGCAGCGAATCAGCCTGTCGATGCACTCGATGGCCGGGTCGGTCAGCTCGCGCGGATGATCGAAATGGGCCATCATGTAGATGCGTTTCCGCGGCGTGGAATACCTGGCAAAGGCATCCTGAAGAGGCTGATCGTTGAGCACGCGCCAGGGGTTGAAGGCGGGCATCTTCGATCCGATGCGGATGATCTGGACGTGGGGAATCTCCCGAAGGCCATGCAGTATCTCGGTCAGGCGCGGGGTGCTCAAAAGCAGAGGATCGCCGCCGGTCAGCAGGATGTTGGTGATTTCGGGGTGGTCGGCGATGTACTGAAGGCCGGCCTTCACGTCGAGGGAAACCTCGTCATTGTCGTTCATGAAGAGGCGTTTGCGGAAGCAGTAGCGGCAATAGGCTCCGCAGACCTCGTTACATAGCAGGAGTACGGTGTCGGGGTATTTGTGTTGAACGCCGCGGGCAACGGTGTTGGCGGCCTCATTGCTGGCATCGAGGCGGCCCCACTCGTTCATCTCCTCGGGACGGGGAATGACAAGCTGGCGGATCGGATCATGAGGGTCGTTCCAGTCAATCAGGCCCAGGTAGTAGTCGTTAGCGCGGAAAGCGTACTTGCTGACAACGGATTGAAGGTCGTCGCGTTCAGCGTCGGAGAGCCCGGAGACCTTGGCCAATTGAGTGACATAGCGGACGGCCCCTGTGGTCTTGTAGTCGTTGAGGTTTGGGTGCAGGCGCGGCATGGGCTTCTTCTCCTTGCGGTTCTCGGCGCTGACCGCCCAATGCGGACAAATCCGATCCGGAAAGGATGGCGGCCCGACCATCCTAATGCCTGCGAACACGCGGCGTGTTCGCACCCTTGAACATGCATGATCCCCCGCCCCCGAGCCTGATGCAGGCTCAGCATTACTACGGCGCACCTTACTGGCGGGTTCGGTCATCCGCAAGCGGAAACCGGGTCTATGGAGCATTGGTGCCGGCCTGAACGGGCCGGCAAGAAATGCATGGGAGCATGTGAAGAATCTGCCACGCCTGTTTGACACCATGCATTCATCCTGTTAAATAAAGTGGACAATTCGGTCTTTTTCTGGTGCGGAAGTCTGCACCGCGAGAGTTTGGGGGGTGTGGACGATTGGGAAACAGGGCGCTGCGGAACAGAGAGAACCGGTCGGGATCGACATCCTGGTCGTGTTGCGCGACGTCCATGGCTTCGGGGTACAGGGCATGTTAGGCATTAACGATCCTTGGGTGATTGCCGCCTACCTTTTGTGCATTGCCAGTTCCATCCTGTGCGTCGTTTACGGTGCCATGAACTGGAACCGAGGTGATGAAGCGGTCGAACCGGCCGACGTGCGCTGGGTTGCCCACGAGAAGAAAGCGAAAGAAGCCGAAGAGGCCTGATCCTGCGGATCGGGCCTTTATCTGATGCGCGTTCACCCACAGGTGAACGAGGAGGTCTCATGTTGCTGGCGCAAGGCATTCTGTTCTGGGATGTGGTGCTGATCATCGTCTACCTGGGTTCGTGCGCCTATTTGGGCTGGCTGGGTTTCCGGCACACGAAGAGCGCTGCGGACTATCTGGTGGCCGGGCGCCGGGTGCACCCGTTCATCATGGCGATGAGCTATGGATCGACGTTCATCTCGACCAGCGCCATTGTCGGCTTCGGCGGCGTGGCGGCCATGTTCGGCATGAGCCTGCTCTGGCTGACGTTCTGCAACATTTTTGTCGGGATTTTTCTGGCGTTCGTGGTGCTGGGCGGCCCCACGCGCCGGCTGGGGCACCGTCTGGATGCGCACACGTTTCCGGAACTGCTGGGGCGGCGGTATGAGAGCAAACCGCTGCAGATCATGATCGGGCTGATCATCTTTCTGATCATGCCGCTGTATGCGGCGGCCGTGATGATCGGCGGCACGGAGTTCATGGTCTGGGCGTTCAACATGAGCTACCCTACGGCGCTGCTGGTCTTCGCGATTCTGACGGCGGTGTACGTGTTCTATGGCGGGTTGAAAGGCGTGCTCTACACGGACGCTCTTCAGGGCTCGATCATGGTCCTGGGCATGCTGTTCCTGCTGATCTACGCCTATGCGAAGGCCGGCGGGGTCGTGGAAGGGCACCAGGCGCTGACCGACATCGCCGGCAAGGCCGGCTCGCTGACCGCGATCGGGCACCAGGGATGGACGGCCATGCCCGCATTCGGCTGGGGCAGCCCGAAGTACAACCTGTGGTGGATCGTCATCGGCACGATCGTCATGGGCGTGGGCATCGGCGTGCTGGCGCAGCCGCAGCTCGTGGTGCGTTTCCTGACGGTCAAGAGCAAGCGCGAGCTGAACCGGGCGCTGGCAATCGGCGGCATGTTCATTCTCCTGATGACGGGCGTGGCGTTCACGGTCGGGGCGATGAGCAACGTCTACTTCCTGAAGGAAACCGTCAAAGGCAAGCCGTTCGGCCAGCCCGAGCAGGTGAAGCTGGTCATGAAGACCGAGCCGGGCAAGCCGGATGTCATCGCCGATGTCATGCTGATTCACCTCGACACGCTTGGGGACAACCGGGCCGACACGCACATCATCATGACTGGCGTGGGCAACTGGGTGGGCAAGGTGCCGACGGCGGAGGTGGGGCCGGTCGACGCGGCGGGACATGTCGCCGTCAAGCCCAAGTGCACCGCGCTGATGCGCGCGGTGGCGTGGGATGACGCAAAGCACCAGTGGATGCTGAACACCGACAGCATCATCCCGGCCTTTGTAACCAGTGCCATGCCGCGGTGGTTCAAAACCATCTTCCTGCTGACGCTGCTGTCGGCGGCGATGAGCACCATGTCGAGCCAATATCACGCCCTGGGCACGGCCATGGGCCGGGATGTCTTTGACCAGATTTTCGGCGGCACCGGTGCGGCAACACAGCGCACCGTGCACGTCGTGCGGGTCGGCATCGTGGTCGCGCTGGCGGTGGCGATCATCATCAGCTATTTCGCTCGGGGCGGCTATTTCATCGCCAGGGCCACGTCGATCTGGTTCGGGCTGTGCGCATCGGCGTTCCTGCCGGCCTTCGTGGGCGGTTTGTTCATCAAGCGCATCACCAAACCGGCGGCCATCGCATCGGTGGTCGTGGGCTTCGTGGTCACGGCGTTCTGGCTGGTCTTCGTGAAGGAGGCCGAGGCGGGCGCCATCGGGCTGGTGCGGTTCTTCACGCCCGTGGTGAATGGTTTCCACCCGAACAGCATCCTGTACAACCACCCGAACTGGCCGGTGGTCGATCCGCTCTTTGTGGCACTGCCGCTCTCGATTTTTACGGTCGTTGTCGTGTCGATCTTCACCCAGCCGCCCTCGCGGGCGCACCTGGAGCTGTGCTTCGGGACGCCGGCCGAGCATCAGCCGGCGCTGGATGCGTCTTCGGCGGCGGGCAGGTAACTGCCTGATTTGCCGGGACTTTTCATGGCAAGCAATGGGTTGTGACGATTTGAGCTTTTGAAAGGACCAAGCGCTATGAGGAAGGAAGGACGGATTGCGAAGGCGGCGGCAATGGTCGCGGGCACGATCATGGCCGCCTGTGGAACGGCAATGGCTGATGACGGCATGGAGGCCCCGCTCCTGACCCGTCCTGCGATGCTGGCAGACGCCCCGCCGGCAAGGCCGCAGCAACACTGGGCGGATCGGTGGAAGAAGCCGGTGAGCTGGCTGGAATGGGGCGCTGACGTGCGCCTCCGCCACGAGCAGCTCATCAACGCATTTTCCCTGGATCGCGATCATGCGGAAAGCGAATGGAGCTTCGAGCGCCTGCGGGCGCGCATCTGGGGCACCATCCATGCCAGCGATGACATCGACGTCAACGCCCGTCTGACGTGGGAAGGCCGGCATTACTGGCTGCCCGAGAATTCCCGCGATGAGTGGGAAGAGAGCGAGCTGGTTGTCGACAACCTGAACGTCAAGTTCAAAAACATCACGATGGGCGACACCACCAGCACGCTCACGCTCGGCCGGCAGGACATCATCTTCGGCGATGGCTGGCTCGTGCTGGAAGGCACGCCGCTGGACGGGTCGCGGACGATCTTCTTCGACGCCGCCCGGCTGAACATCAACATGAAGGAAGCCAAGACGGCGGTGGACCTGGTCTTCATCGAGCAGGCCGCCGAGACCAACGAGATCATCTCGCCGATCTGGAGCGACGACCTCGGCCTGCGCGAACAGGATGAGCGCGGGGCGATCCTGTACATCACGAACAAGTCCATCGAGCGCACCAGCATCGAACCGTACTTCATGTACAAGCACAGCGAAGCAGAGCAATACGAGCGGTTCGGCATCAATCCGGCCACCGGCAGGTTCGATAAGCTCGAAACGATCAATGGCGACAACGCCGATCTCTACACCGTCGGCGCCCGCGTGACCCACGATTTCAACAAGAACTGGAAGGGCCTTGTCGAGGGCGCCTATCAGTTCGGCAACCGCGACAACCCATCTTTGTTTGGCGGAACCAATGAGGGCGATGTCAACGCATGGGGCATGCGATCGAACCTCACGTATATGTTCAACGACGACTGGAAGAACCAGATTTCGTTGTGCTACGAGTACCTCTCGGGCGACGACCCCGGCACACAGGACGTTGAGCAGTTCGATTCGCTGTGGGCACGTTGGCCGCAGTGGAGCGAACTGATCGTCTACCACTATGCCACGGACACACGCATCGCCGAGGTGACGAACCTGCACCGCGTGGCGGTCGGTTGGCAGGCCGATCCGATCAAGAACATCACCTTGATGGCGAATTATCACGCGCTGTTCGCCGACCAGAATACCCGGGCCGGCCAGGGCGGGCCGGGCTTCGATGGCAATGACAACTTCCGCGGGCACCTGTTCACCGCCGAAATGCGTTACAAAATCAATCGCTTCTGGAGCGGGCACTTCAGGGCCGAGCACTTCATCCCCGGCGAGTACTACAGCACGCCCCGGGATGACTCCGCGTGGTTCCTGCGTGCGGAGGTCGTATTCACGTTCTGACGGTGGGATCAGATGTAAAGGTCAGCCGGAGCGGCGAAGGATGCCTTCGCCGCTCCGGTTGTTTTTCGGGCCCGCAAAGAGGCGGGATATCAGCGGCCGCCGCGATATCGATGGCCAGGTCCCCCGCCCTGCCCACCGCGGCCAAAACCAGGCCCGCCGCCCGCGCCGCCCCCGGCGGCATGGCGCTCGAAGGCCGGCAGATGCCGCTCCTGAGATGCATCCCGCAGATTCTGCATCACCGCACGAATCTCATCCTGCTTGATGGACTTCAGGAATGCGTCGTAGATCGCCACGTTTTCCTTCTCGGCGACGGCCGCCCGGCGGCAGCACTCGACGAATGCGGCGGGCACCTCCATCGCGGCCGGATCGTAAGGATCCTTCGGAGCCTTGACGTTGTACCTGTCCATCAGCGACAGCAACGCCGCCTCGTGACGGCCCTCCGCCTGCACGATGTTCGTGAAGGGCAGCCGCTGGCCATGCTTGCTGATGACGGCTCGGTAGAAGGCCTGGGCCTTGCGTTCATCATCCAGGGCAGCCAGCAGCGCCCGGCGCGTCTGGCGATCGAGTCCGGTGGCGATCTCTTTCGGCTCGGCCTTGCGCTGGCGGGCGTTGCCGGCCGCAAGACACGTCGATCCTGCCAAGGCCATCGCCAGGGCGACCATGATCGGTGTTGTGAATCGCATAGACGCACTCCCTCGTTTCCCGGAGGGCCCGGCAGCCGATGGGGCTCGTCATGATCATGCCCCATCGGCCGCCGGGTGGTTAACTCAACTCGCGCGCTTCTACTGCTGGCAGCTTCCTTCCTGTTTGCGCTGTGGGGTGCCGTTGCCGGTGCCGTCACGCTTCCGCATGGGCGTGCCCGGCTGCTCGCACGAGCCATCCCGCTTGCGCTCGATCTTGCGGGCCGGCGTGCCATTGCCCGAGCCATCCCGCTTCTGCGAGCGGCTGGGCGCTGCGAAGCTCGGCGCAGCAAACGCGAGCACCAATGCCCCGATCGACAGCGCTTTCCAAGCCTTCCTCATGGTATGCCTCCAAAGGCTGTAGGACTACATCCTTGCGATCGCCGCACCGTGGTCGCGGGAACACCCCGCACATCACGCGGTCGGAACGATCACCCGTCCTGTGCGATGGCGTTCACGCACGCGGCCGCAGTACAATCACGCCCTGCACCCATGAAACGACTCATCTCAAAGAAGCCTGCGGTGGCATCCGCGAACCACGGGGAATGAAGTCAATTGACGAGCTGCTGCGGATCACGCGATGTGCCGGATTCGGCCGTCGCCGTGGCCGCTGGATTTGCCCCAGATGCCGGGAATAGCGGCCTTGCACTCGGGACACAGCCCGTCCGACCCCACCCGGTTCTCATGAACGCGAAAGCCCGTCCGGCGGACCAACGTCGCGCTGCACCGGTGGCATTGCGTATCCTCCCACCCCCCCACCATGCCATGCAGATTCCCCGGATAGAGATACTTCAGGCCCGCCTGCCGACCGATCTCCAGCACTTTCATCAGGTCATCGGCTGTCGTGTTGCGCCGATCACGCATCTTGTAGTCCGGGTGGAAGGCCGTCATATGCCAGGGCATCAGCGGATCGACACTGGCGAGGAATTCGGCCATGCGCTTCAGGTCGTCCGCATCATCGCTGAAACCCGGAACCACCAGTGTCACGACTTCCACCCAGAAGCCTCGCTCCTTCAGCAGCCGGATCGTTGTCGTGACATTCTCCAGCACTCCGCCAAGCTGTCGGTAGTTCTTGTCATTAAATGTCTTAAGATCGACCTTATAGGCGTCCATGAACGGCCGCATGTAATCCAGCACCTCAGGCGTGGCGTTGCCGTTGGAGACGTAGGCGCACTTCAGCCCATGCACCTTGGCCGCTTTGAACACGGCCACCGCCCACTCGCTGGTGATCAGGGGCTCGTTATAACTGGACACCATGACCGGCGCCTGGTGTTGCAGGGCGGCGTTGACCAGATCCTCGGGCTTGCAGCGCTTGACGTGGCCCATCGAAGCGGGATCGCGCAACATCTGGCTGGTAATCCAGTTCTGGCAATATCCGCAGTGAAGATCGCACCCGAGCATGCCAAAGGTCAGGGCATCCGAGCCGGGCAGGACATGCCACAAGGGCTTCTTTTCGATCGGATCGCAGGCCACTCCGGCCACATAGCCGAACGGCACGCGAAGCTGTCCATTCTCGTTGAACCGCACGCGGCAAACCCCATCCCGGCCGGGCTTCACCAGGCAACGGTGCCCGCAGGCGAAGCACTGGACATCGCCGCCCTCTCCACGGCGGATGAGTTCGTCCGCCGCCAAGGCGCTATAGCGGGCAAGCCAGTCTCCCAGGCTCTTCAGGTGGTCCTTCTCGCTGCGCGAATCGAGCGTCATGGCATCCCCGTGGTCGTGAACCAGACCGTTCATATCATAGCACAGGAAGCTTTGCTCCGGTGAGCCGGACCGCGGTTTGATGGACCCTATTCCTCCAACACCCCCTCATTTCGGGCGGCGAGCCCTTTCAAAGCGAGCGGCGATTCCTACAATCTCCGACCGAATTGTCCTGTTTACCCTCAACCCGCTAGAGAAAGGAGCTGGTCGCTGTATGGCAAATCTGAGGCGTCCGAACGCTAATGATACGACTGGGACAGTCAATCGTATCAAGAGCATCGTTCCGCAATCGGGCCTGTGTTCCGTCTGTCTGGACGGCTGCGCTGGAGGCTGCGAGGTTTTTCTGTCAAGCTATCGCGGTCGCGAAGTGCTTTATCCGAAGCCCTTTGGGCAGATCACCGCCGGCGCTGACAAAGACTACCCGGTTGACTATTCCCACCTTAACATCCAGGGCTACGCGATCGGCGCCGACGGCATGCCTGACGGCATCGAGCCTGGTCCGGACACGGCCACCTTCCCGACGGTGGACACAGAGACGGAGTACGGCTGGAGCAAGAAGGTCAGGATGCGCATGCCGATGTTCACCGGCGCGCTGGGCTCCACCGAGATCGCCCGCGTAAACTGGGAACACTTCGCCGCGGGCGCTGCCGTCGCCGGCATCACCCTGGTCTGCGGCGAGAACGTGTGCGGCATCGACCCGGAACTGAAGCTGGACGGCAACAAGAAGATCGTCAGCTCGCCGGAGATGGATCGCCGCATCAACACCTACAAGAAGTACTACGAGGGCTACGGCGAAATCCTCGTCCAGATGAACGTCGAGGACACGCGGTTCGGCGTCGCCGAGTATGTGCTGAACAAGCACGGCCTGGACACCATCGAACTGAAGTGGGGCCAGGGCGCCAAGTGCATCGGCGGCGAGATCAAGGTCAAGCAGCTCGAGCGCGCCCAGGAGCTCAAGCGCCGCGGCTATATCGTGTCGCCCGACCCGACCGACCCGGCCAACATCGACGGCTTCAAGGACGGCGCCATCCGCGAGTTCGAACGCCACAGCCGTCTCGGTTTCGTGACCAAGGAAGGCTTCCTGGCGGAAGTTGCCCGCCTGCGCGACCTGGGCTTCAAGCGCGTTACGCTGAAGACCGGCGCCTACAGCATGGTCGAGCTGGCCATGGCCATCCGCTACAGCGCCGAGGCGCATATCGATCTGCTGACGATCGACGGCGCGCCGGGCGGCACCGGCATGAGCCCCTGGCCGATGATGAACGAGTGGGGCATCCCCACCTTCTACATCCAGTCGCTGGCGTACCAGTTTTGCGAGACGCTGCGGCAGCGCGGCATCCGCGTGCCCGATATCGCCATCGCGGGCGGCTTCAGCACCGAAGACCACATCTTCAAGGCCCTCGCCATGGGCGCGCCTTACGTGAAGGCCGTCTGCATGGGCCGCGCCATTATGATCCCGGGCATGGTCGGCAAGAACATCGCCCAGTGGCTCAAAGAAGGCAAGCTTCCCAAGACCGTCGAGAAGTACGGCACGAAGATGGAAGAAATCTTTGTGTGCTACGAAGAACTCAAGCACAAGTACGGCAATGCGCTGGACACGATGCCCGCTGGCGCGATCGGCATGTACACGTTCGCCCAGAAGATGCGCACCGGCCTGCAGCAGCTTATGGCCGGCAGCCGCAACTGGCGCCTCTCGACCATCAGCCGCTCCGACCTGATGTCGCTGACTGAAGAGGCCGAGAATATCTCCGGCATCCCCCACGTGATGCGGGCGTATCGCGCTGAGGCCGAGAAGGTCCTCGCCGATTAATCGGCTTCGAATCGACCTTCCGGGGCCCGGCGAACCAATCGCCGGGCCCTTTTCAGTCCTTGGCCCGCGGCGATCGCCAGACCCCATCGCCATCGAGCAGCTCAAACGGCCGGAAGCTCTGCTTGTACTGCATCGCGCGGCATCCCGGCACCCAGTAACCCAGATAGTAATGCCCAATGCCCATGCGCTGCGCGGCGGCGATTTCGCACATCGCTCCGAACGTGCCCAGCCCGCGCCTCAGTTCACCGGGATCAAAGTAGAAATACACGCTGCTGAGTGACCTGACACTGACATCGCAGATGCCGACCGCCAGCAGCCGGCCGCTCACATCGCGGTAAGTCATCTCGACCGTCTGCACGGGCGATTCGTACAGAAACGCCCGAAACGCCTGACGGCTGTCAGGTTGCTGGGCCTTGTGTCGGTCAGCCGTGTAGCGGCAATAAAGCTGATATTTCTCGGTCGTGGGATCCGGCTTGCCGGCGACGATGCTCAGGTCCTGGTTGCGTTGCCACGCCCTCCTCTGGGATTTGCTGGGCGAATACCGCTCCACGGGGATGCGGATAGCCTGGCACCGTCGGCAGTGGCGACAGATCGGCTGGTAGAATGTCGTGCCTGTGCGCCGAAATCCCGCATCCATCAGGTCATGATAGGCATCCGCAGCCAGACGAGTTGCCCCGAAGGCCCGGATCTGAGCGGTCCGGCCAGGCATGTATGGGCAATCGTGCTCCGGCAGAATCTGCAGAGGCATGCGCACCGGGCACGCCATGGACGGGTAGGCACTGGCCAGATACTCGCTTCGCTGCGGCTCCTGCATGAATCCACCGGCGGACTGTAGCCCGACGGGCAACAATGAGCAAAGGCCTCGCGGCTTATCGCGGCTCCGCTTTCCTAAGGTCCTGCACCACCGTGGCCGCCTCGATGGTGTTTCCCTCGATAGCAACCGGCCCCACTTTAGCTTCAATTCGGATTCCGGTCGTCTGCCTGCGCTGCCCGGCCGGTCGAGTGTCGCGTATCGAGTTGTTCTTCAGGACAACATCGTTTGTTTCACCCATGATGCGAATTCCCGCGACTTCAGCGTCCCGGCCATTATTCTCGATCGTGTTTTCTTCAAGACGATTACGGTGGCCGGCCATGCCCAACGCCTCATTGCGGAAGCAAACCCCATCCCGGCCATTGCGCGCCACTCGATTACGGCGAAGGAGATTGTCGGTGTCCTTGTGCCCGATCGAGATTCCATACCGGCCGTTCCCCTCGAGGATGTTGTCCTCAAAAGTCCCATGTCTCACTCGCCAGCAGAGGAACAGCCCATCTTCTCCATTTTCCCTCGCTACACATCTGCGTACGGTAGGCCGTTGTGATCCGCTCCCGGGATGCAGCCCGAGCACCGCGTTTCTTTCCACGATGCAGTTGCTGACCGTCACGTCGTTGGACTGCTGAAAGCTGATGCCATCGCCGTTGAAGTTCCGCACGATGCAGCCGTCGATCACCGTCCCGAATCCCCTATACAGAAAGATGCCTGCGCCCCGGCAGCCATTCAGCGCGATATTCCGATCCTTGTTCCCTTCGATCACCAGATTCTCAACTCTTGCACCTTCCAGGTCATAGCCGCTGATAACCGGAAAGACAGTCGCCGCCAGGGCTTTACGCGAAACCAGGCAATCGGCGTTCAACGCCTTGTCGATGGAGAAGGTGTTGCCGCGACGGCCTGTGATCCGCGCAACAGTTGCATGGAAGCCGCCGGCGCTGGAATCCCAGATGGCCACCCCGGCTCCCACGGTGAAGCCTGTCGGATCGGCGACGGTGATCTGCTCCTCGCCAAAGTCACCGTCGATGGCCAGCGGCGAGACCACGCCATCGGCCTTGCGCAGCACCGTCCGGCCGGGTGTGCCACGAACGGTGACGAGCGGTCGCAGATGAAGCGAGTCCCGCATCAGGTACTCACCAGGTGCGATTTGGACGATCCCCCCACCGAGCCCGGCCACGTAATCCACCGCCGCCTGGAGGGCCCGGTTGTCCGTGCCCATCAAATCGGCGTCAGCCTTCCCCACTGTAACGACGGGCAATTCGCTCATGGCCGAGTGCATTCTGCGTGGCATTTGGCGCTCATCTGCCCGAGGCGAGAAGTCGGCTGAGCGCAGCACGGAGGGCAGGCTGAGGAGTGTCATCAGTGTCACGATCGGGATATATAGATGAAAATGCATATATGAATTGGGGGGTATGGGTATTCCCCGTCAACAGGGCATACGCCAGTAACGATCGGGTGTTGTGTGTTCAGAGAAGGCATGACGGAGGGGCCGAGCGCCGCCTATTCAGCACTACTCTGGTACCGATTCGGTAGACGGATGGATACCGCTCCAAACCTCGGGAGGCAGTCCCGGCCATTCTTCCTATTCGTGGGACTGATCCTGTCCGGGCAGGCGCTAATAGCCCTCATTGTGCGCGGATTTCGGCGATTAGACGCCCGAATCGGGCTGGTATGCGCGTTGCCCCATGCATGGGCGTTGAACGGACGGACGTGGGGCGAAGTCCATCCCGTTGGTCAAGTTCCGAGTGGAGAGTGAGCAGCGGGAATGACTCTAGCACCCGAGGAGAAGGTTTTATGAAACGTATGTTGATTGTTGCCGCCATCATTCCGCTGCTGGCGGTATCCTATGTTAAAGCGGAAGGTTACATTACGGGCACGAAGCACAACTTCAGCTCGATGGCGTGGTCGGGCGGCGAAATCTGCAAGCCGTGCCACACGCCGCACAATGCCATGGATCCCCAGATCGCCGGCACTGAGCGTCTGTGGAACCACAAACTGACCACGGCCAGCTACAAGCTGCACGATGGCACCAGCGAGAGCGTCACGACGGCGGTCGACAAGGTCAGCCGCCTCTGTCTGAGCTGCCATGACGGCACGGTCGCCCTGGACAGCTTCGGCACCAAGGACATGGATGGCGCCGGCGCCGGCGGCAGCTTCATCCCCGAGTGGGCGAAGATCGGCACCGATCTGAGCAATGACCACCCGGTCGGCACCTACGCCGTCTACAAGGAAGAGCGTCAGCACAGCGGTCACTTCACGTACAACCCCATCGCGGGCGTGAAGTCCGCCGGCCTGCGGTTTGTGAACCTGGGCACCACTCGTACGGTGACCGGTCGCGACGGCACGCCGAACGTGACCGTGGCCAACGAAGCGATCGCCTGCACGACCTGCCACAACGCCCACGGCGCCGGCAACGACAAGTTGCTGCGCATGACCAACACGGGCAGCAAGCTCTGCCTGACCTGCCACCCGAAGTAAATTCGCCAAGCGAAAGTCGCCGACGAGCCGACCATTCCGGTCGGCTCGTCCTGCGGCTGGCACACACCGCTTGGGCACGCTGTACGGCTTCGCCCCCGTCCGTCCGATCAACCTGCTGGCGGAAGCCGTATGGAGAGGGAGCAGAAAGGAAACGCGATGACCCGCCGTCACCACCTCGTCAAGCCATTGGGCGCTGTCCTGGCCCTGGCGCTGCTGGCTCTGGCCGGCGGATGCGCCAGCAAGAAGCCGGCGACAGCGCCGAAGAGCTACGCCTTCTGGCCGGAGCCGCCGGATGTGCCGCGCGTGCAGTTCCTCCGGGCCTTCAACAAGGCCAGCGACATCACCGAGAAACAGAGCTCATTTGAGACGATGCTGTACGGTTCG
>CAZMXI010000031.1:418-17138 GCA_964570205.1 uncultured Tepidisphaeraceae bacterium | reverse complement strand
CAGGAGCTACCCATCACCAAGCCGTACGGCGTGTGCATGTGGAACGGCCGGATCTACGTCTGCGATGTGCGGGGCAAAGGCATATTTGTGCTGGACCTGCGGAGCAAGCAGACGCGCATCATGGGTTCAACGGGCATGGGCGCCCTGACGAAGGCGGTGGACGTCACGGTGGCCCCCGACGGCGTCAAGTACGTTGCCGACCTGGGCAAACAATCGATCGTCGTGTACGACCCCGACGAGCGATTTGTGCAGACCTTCGACCTGCCGGATTTCAATCCGGTCGGTCTGGCCGTTTACGGCAACCAGTTGTATGCTTGCGACTTTAAGAGCCAGACGGTCAAGGTTCTGGACCGGTTCACCGGCAAGCTGTTGCGGAGCATCGGCGAGCCGGGCGGCGAAGATGGACAGTTCATCCGGCCGCTGGCGATTGCCTGCGATCCGCAGGGCAACATCGTCGTCGCCGACGTGATGAAGGCTCGCGTGCAGAAGTTCACGCCTGACGGCAAACTGATCTGGGCGACAGGCCAGCCGGGCAACCGCCCGGGTGATCTGGTCAGGCCCAAGCATCTGGCCGTGGACAAGCAGGGCATCACCTATGTGGTGGACGCCGCCTTCAACAACGTGCAGTTGTTTGACGAAGAAGGCAAGGTGATGATGTACTTCGGGTCGGTGGGATCGCACCCCGGCTCGATGGATCTCCCGGCCGGTTTGTGGGTCCATGATGGCGACATGGACCTGTTCAAGGACTACATTCATCCCGCCTTCGAGGCCAAACGCCTGCTGGTGGTGACGAACCAGTTCGGGCCAAACCGTGTCGCCGTGTACGCCCTCGGACAGTTGCGGGAGGGCAAGACGCTGGCCGATCTGTCGCAAGGCCGGATCGGCGTGGCTCCGGGCCTCGCGGAGCAAGGCGAAGCCATAGACCCGACAACGACGCGTCCGGTCGAGGAATCGGAGGGTCAGAAGAAGCAGTAGCGCGCGAGCCGAAACCTGGGCAGCGCAGCGAACAACCCGGCCAGAGAAGACGACGAGCATCTGATCGACGGCCGGCAGTGGTGCGGCGGCATCGCCCCAGGGCAATGGGGTTCCCAGGCAGCGATTCGCGGCAATGGTGTTCAGACACTCAAGAACAACGGGGTCCGACGGCATGACCGCCCCGCTCTCGACGACTGAAAACACGGCGGTCGCCAGACGCTCCAGACACCGCTCACGGACACGGCGAGGGCGATTGCGCAAGGCGGTTGCCGCCGGAATCCTGGCGATGGCGACCGCCACGGTCGCGAGGGCGCAGGAGGAGCCGATCATCGTCGGCCAACAGCGACGCCCCGAGACATTCCACATCGAGCGGCCGGAGATCGTTCTGGACCTGCTGGCGCGATACGTTCATGACAGCACGACCCCCGCCGGAGAGCGGGAGTCGGAATTCACCGAGACGTTCTTTCAGGAGATTCTGGGCGTCAAGACGACCGGCTATGTGATATCGCCAAACCTGCTGGAATTGAACCTGGCGGGCGCGTGGGGGTTGAGCCAGAGCACGGTGGATTCCGACGGCGCCTCGTCGCGGGCGGAGGGCACGCTCTACGAGTTTGATGTCAGCGGGACCCTGTTGCGCCGCAGCGACGCGCCGCTGACGCTGTTCGGCTATCGAAAGATCGACCTGGTGAGCCGGCCCTTCGGCGAGACGCTGGAGACGATCATTCAGAGCTATGGCGCGGACTTGAGCATCCGTTCGCAGAAGGCCCCGACGACCTTTCGCGTCCACCGCCTGGAACAGACGCAGTCATCGCTGACCGGCGAGGAGGATTTTTCGTACAACCAAGACGCGTTCGAGTGGCACACGCGCGCACGGTTGTCCGACACCCAGCGGCTGGACTGGGACTTGTCGCTGACCTCGGTGGACCAGCAGTCATCGATTTCGCCATCGACCACGCATGACACAACCGATGCGCGGTTGACGCACACCGTGGACTTCGGCGAGGACGGCCGCAATAACCTCCAGTCTTCCCTGACCTACTACGATCAGTCCGGCGATTTCGAGCATACCCGCACCCGATGGAGCGAGACGCTGAACCTCCGGCACACCGACCACTTCGACACCTTCTGGACCTATGAGCTGGAACAGTCGGAGTTCGTCGGGCTGTCGCAGACGCGGCATCGCGGCACGGGCGGATTTCGCCATCGGCTGTACGAAAGTCTCGTCAGCAGCGGCCGAGCCGGCATGCAGATGGTGGATTACGACGAAGGCAGCCAGACCAACGAGCAGTTCGCGAACCTGGCGCTGAACTACCGCAAGAAGGTGCCGCTGGGCCTGCTGCTGGCGAACGTGGATGTGGGGATCTTCCGGCAGCAGAACGACTCCGGCGGCGACGCGGTGGTGATCCGCCAGCCCGCCACCTTTGACGGCGCCCCCGGCCTGCCGGGCCAGCCGATGGTCATCCAGCAGCAGAACGTCGGGCGGGTCATGCTGGTGGATCCCCTGACGGGCCGGGTCTATGTGCAGGGGGTGGAATACAGCCTGACCCGCCGCCCGGGCGAGGTTGAAATTCGCCCGTTGCCGGGCAGTCCACTGGTCGGCGGAACGCCGGTTTTCGTCGACCTGGAGGTTCTGCCGACAGACAGCGACGTCAACACCAACACATTCGCGTTCGGGCTGCGCTACGAAATGAAGGAAGGTCCCGCGGCGGGGCTGGGCGTGTACGGGCGTTATTTCGTTCAACAGCAGGACATCAGCCAGTCAAGCGATGCGCCGCTGGTGGAAGATGACATCAACGAGTTGACGGTGGGCGCGGATTACCGGATCGGCGACCTGCTGCTCGCCGCCGAACACCAGATTCATGACAGCACGCTCCTGCCCTACACCTCCACGCAGTACAGCGCGCAGTACAATCGGCGAACCAGCGACGACCTGTTGATCTCCGCGGGCTTGCAGCACACGAGCATCGACTACGATGATGAAGTCGGGAGCTCGGACCTCACCACGGCATCGATCACGGTGGAGAAGCGGCTCTCCCGAACGCTGCGGGTCTCGGCGACCGTAATGTACCTGGCGGAGGACACCGACACCGGTAACGAGACTCGCGGGCTGGAGGAGCAGATCATGCTCTTCTGGCGACACCGCCAGACGGAAGTCTACGGTTTGATTCGCAACGCCACGCTGGACACGGAGGCCCAGGAAAACAGTTATCAGGTGTTCCAGATTGGCGTACAACGAAGGTTCTGAGGTTCCGAATGCTGCGAGCCATGGCCATTTCGATGATCACCGTTGCCTGCCTCGCGGGCGGCTGCGCTAAGCCCGCGGGCGTGGTCTTTCCGCCGCTGGAACAGCCGGTGGCATGGCCGGGCCCGCCGGATCCGCCTCGCATCGCCTATGTCGGGCAGATCCAGACCAACGAAGACCTGAAGCCCGCGCGGAAGTTCTTCGAGGGGCTTGGCCAGGCTCTCTTCGGCAAGAAACCCATCCAGGGACTGCTCTCGCCCTACGCGGTCTGCACAGACGAAAAGGACCGGCTCTTCGTCGCCGACAACAACGGGCAGATCGTCCATGTCTTCAACCTGGGTGATCGAGTCTATCAGCAGTGGGCGCCGCCGCCCGAGGCGCCGCGATACACACAGCCGGTCGGCCTCGCGTACGACATCCGGGGAGGCCGGCTGCTGGTTGCCGATTCGATGTCGGCGGCCATCTTCGCCTTCAATGACCAGGGCACCTACATCGGCCAACTGGGCGTCGGCGAGTTGCAGCGCCCCTGCGGCATCGCGATTGACCGCAGGAACGGCCGGATCTTTGTCGCCGATGTCATGGCGCACCAGATCGTGGTCTTGTCGCCGGACGGGCAGATGATCCAACGGCTCGGCCAGCGCGGCGCGGACTTGGGCGAATTCAATTTCCCCACGAATGTCGCCGTGGACAGCCAGGGCAGGCTCTATGTGAGCGATTCGCTGAACTTCCGCATCCAGCAGTTCTCGCCGGAGCTTAAACCCATCCGGCAGATCGGCCGACTTGGCAATACGCCGGGCTGCTTCTCGCAGCCCAAGGGCATTGCCGTGGACCGCGACGACCACGTGTACGTGGTGGATGCGCGGTTCGAGAACGTGCAGATATTTGACTCAGAGGGCCGTTTATTGTTGGACTTCGGTGAAGAAGGCCAGGGCCCGGGGCAGTTCTGGCTTCCTGCCGGCATCTACATTGATGCCAATAACCGGATCTGGGTTGCGGATTCGTACAACCGGCGCGTGGAAGCATTCGACTATTTGCCGGAGAAGCAGCCATGAAATCTCCGCTCGTGCTGATCATTGTGTTGGTGACCGGGACGGCGGCGCTGGCCCAGCAAGGCGCCAGCAGCATCGTCAACTCGGTCCATAACCTGTCGGCCACCGGCCCGGGCGCCGTGCGCGCCACCGCGGAGCAGGAAGTATGCATCTTCTGCCACACACCCCATAACGCAGCCCCGGTGCAGCCCTTATGGAACCGCAGCACGCCGGCGTCGGCGTATCGGCCGTACACCAGCAACTCGCTGAACGCCCTGCCGGGACAGCCCACCGGTTCCTCGAAGCTCTGTCTGAGTTGTCACGACGGCACGATCGCCCTGGGCAACGTGCTGTCGCGCGGGCAGCCCATATCGATGGCCGGCGGCATCACCAGCCTGCGTCCCGGACACCGAGGATACATCGGGACCGACCTGACGGACGACCATCCCATCTCGTTCCGCTATGACAGCACCCTGATCGGCAAGGACCCAAAGCTGCGCGACCCCAAGAGCCTTCCGCACGCCGTGCGTCTCGACGCCAACCAGGAACTGCAATGCACCTCATGCCATGACGCCCATGACAACTCCCGCGGGAAGTTCATGGTCATGGACAACAGCAATTCGCAGTTGTGCAACTCGTGCCACAACATGGGCGCGACCACGGTGACCAACCACATGCAATGCGCAAGCTGCCATCAGCAGCACACAGCGCCCAGCGGGCCCTACCTGCTGAAGGCGGCCAAGGTGACCGACACGTGCCTGATCTGCCACCAAGGCTCGGCCATGGCGCCGCAGGGGCAGAACATCGCGGCAGACCTCAGGAAGCCGAGCGTTCACGACACGGCCCCGCCCATCAACCAGGAGAACCACGTTCCGGGCGACTCTTCCTGCATCGATTGCCATGATGCGCACACCATGAAGACCATGGTGGCGGTGGCACCGGCGATTCCAGGCGTTTTCGGGACCGTTTCAGGCGTCAACTCCTCCGGGGCGCCAATCAAGGCCGCTTCCTACGAATACGAGGTCTGCTTCAAGTGCCACGCCGAGCAGCAGGCGATTCAGCCCCGCGTGCCCCGCGTGATCGTGCAGGCCAACACGCGACTCGAGTTCAGCACATCAGCAGTCTCGTACCACCCGGTCGAGGGACCAGGCAGGGCCACCTCGGTGCCCAGCCTGCGACCGGGCTATACGACCGCCAGCATGATCTACTGCACGGATTGCCACAGTTCCGACAGCGGCCGAAAGTCCGGCGGCGCCGGGCCAAGCGGACCGCATGGTTCAAGCCATGGTCCTTTGCTGGCATCACGTTATGAAACAAGGGATTACACAACCGAAAGCGCCGAAGCGTATGCGTTGTGTTACCGATGCCATGATCGGGCGACGCTGTTGAGCAGTCGATCTAACTTCCCGGAGCACCGCAGGCACGTAGTTGACAAGCGGGCACCATGCTCGGCCTGTCACGATGCTCACGGGGTCTCATCGACACAGGGCAATGCCACCAACAACGCGCACATGATCAACTTCGACAGCACGATCGTGCGCGGGTTGACGGCCGGCAGCGCGCCCGTGTATCGCTCCACTGGCGATCGTCGTGGCACGTGCACCACGCAATGCCATGGCGAAACGCACAACAATGAGAGCTATCCGGATAACTGACCGGTCAGTGGTGATAGAGCGCCTGGGGACGATTTCTCAGGAGTGAGAGGCAAGAGGACCGAAACAGGTCGGATTCGCCCATAAACCGCTGTCACAGCCGATTTAATCGCTCAGGGCGTTAAAGGCCTCATGGCACTCGTATTGCTCAGAGTCAGGCGGGTCATGGCACCGTTTTGGTTCATTCTCCGACGCGCCAGCTATGCGGGGAGCATGGTGATGATCGCGCTGGCATTGGGCGCGGTGGCGGTGTTCGCCGCGGTGCCGAGAGTCCCCAAGGCCGAGAACCCGCACTGGAAGGCAGACGGCTGCGACAAATGTCACACGATGGCCGAGGGGAAGCCGGCTGCCATTTCCGTTGAGAAGGCGGACGAAGTATGCCTGAATTGCCACGACGGCCGGCGCGCATCGGAGGAGTTTCATCCGGTCGGCCGGACCTTCGACCATGACAAGTATGATCGGCCGAAGACCTGGCCCCTTGCAGGCGATCGGCTGGCGTGCCTGACCTGCCATGAAATGAAGCCCGCGTGCGATGCCAAGGCCCAGCGGCTGGTATCCAACCGAATGCTGCTGCGAGATTACCAGGTGGGCCGGCAGCAGTCACAGCCTTTCTGCCGGAACTGTCACCATGACGCCGGATACAAGAAGCTGAATCCGCACGAGATGCTGCTGGAAGACAAGGACGAGATCATTGAGGACAAGTGCCTGTTCTGCCACAACAAGCCGCTGGACCGCAAGTCGCTGGTGAGAACGGGAGAACAGTCTCTGAAAGCCGATCAGGACGCTCTGTGCAAAGACTGCCATCCACAGCACAAGGACCCGATGCAGCAGGGGCACATCAACCTGCCGATCCGCGAAGAGATGCTAGCGCGGATGTACGCGCGGGAGGTGCTGGGATTGAGCGCCGAGTTGAACGTGGCGATGATCGAGCAGTTGCGCAAGTCGGGCAAGCAGCCGACGCTGCTGGTGCCCGACAAGACCGGGAAGATCGCGTGCAGCACCTGCCACAACCCGCACCAGTCGGGCGTGTTTCCGCGTGACAGCGTGCTGGCGTATCGAGCGATGAAACTGGGCGGGCGCGGGCACCTGACGTCGCCGGTTCGCGGCAAGACCTGGTGCCGGCACTGCCATGATATGTGACAGAAGCAGACCGACCGCCGCGCCGGAAGGCCGGCCGTTTTCACAGGGCCAGAAATGGGTCGAATGAAGCTCAATCTGACTTGGATGGCGTTCGCGGCGATGCTGCTGGCCGGCGGATCGCGGGGGTGGGCGGGCGCGGATGACGGCTGCCTGAACTGCCATCAATACCGGGGTCTGGCGAAGATCGGCGACGACGGCAAGACGATTTCACACTACTACGTTGACCCGAACTACTTCAAACTCGGGCTGGGACCGCATGCAAGGCTGCGTTGCACCGACTGCCACGTCGCCGGCGAGGTGGAAGTTTTCCCTCACCAGAAGACCACGCCGGTGGACTGCACCAAGGCATGCCATCTTGAGTCGCCGGGCAAGTTGGAGAGGCAGTTTTCGCACGAGAACGTCGGCAGGATGCTCGCAGGGTCAATCCACGGCAGGGATGTGCTGGAGGATTCGAATCGCCTTCTGGGCAGCCCGCTGAAGCAGGGGCAAAGCAACTGCCTGCTGTGCCACGATGAACCGATGTTCGCCCGGAAGGACAGCCTGGCCATCCGCCAGGAAGCCCGGATCAGCCGGTGCGACACCTGCCACAAGGACCAGCTTCCGCAGGATACGCAGTTTTCGTACTGGCATGTTCACGCCCGCACCCAGCCGGCGCGGAGCCACCAGGATGTCGTCAAGGTATGCGGGCTCTGCCACACCGATCAGAAGGTGCGAGAGAAGTACAACCTGCCGGACGCCGTCGCCAGCTACCTGTTCAGTTTCCATGGCAAGGCCGTACTGCTGGGCAGCACCGAAGCCGCGGGATGCCTGGATTGCCACGCCGGCGAATCGCGGAATGTCCACCTGATGCTGGCCAGCCGGGAGCCGACCAGCACCACGCATCAGGATCAACTCGCCGACACCTGCCGCACGCCGAGCTGCCACCCGACGGCCGGGGCGAGGATCAGCAGTGCGGCCATTCACCTGAACCTGCCGACCAGCCGTGGAGTGGAATTCGTCATCGCGTGCATTTTCGTCCTGCTGATCGTCTTCACATTCGGGCCCTCGCTGATGCTGATGGTGTTGAAGATGCTCCAGATTGTGGTGGGACGAAAGGAAGACCACCACGATGATCACGTCAGGAAGGTCGAGCGGCTCATGGAACTGCCCGAAGGCCGCCGCAGGCTGACCCGCTTCACGCCGCACCAGCGGCTTCAGCACTGGTTCCTGGTGGTCATGTTCACCACGCTGGTGGTGACGGGCTTTCCGATCAAATTCGCCGACGACCCATGGTCCGCCTGGGTCGTCAACAAGCTCGGCGGGCTGACGGCCGTGCGCCTGAGCCACCGATGGGCCGGCAGCATGCTGATCGCGGGGTTCTTCTATCACGCCATCTACGTCCTCTATACCGTGGTGAAGGCGCGCCGCCAGACCGGCCAGAGCTGGTTCCGGTGCGTGTGGGAACTGCCGATGCTCACCAGGCCGGCCGACATGAAGTTCATGCTCGACCTCATGCTGTATGTGACGTTCCTGAAGAAGAAGCGGCCGCTGGGAGACCGCTTCAACCCGGAAGAGAAGTTTGAGTACATTGGCGTCTTCTGGGGCACGTTTGTGCTGGGCGTCACGGGCATCCTGATGTGGGCCAACGGCTGGACCACGCGGCATCTGCCGGGGCGTTTCCTCACGGTTTTCACTCTCCTGCACACCTTCGAGGCATTCCTGGCGGTGCTTCACGTGGGCATTGTTCACATGGCGGGCGTGATCTTCCAGCCGGGCGTCTTCCCGATGTCCAAGGCGATGTTCACCGGCGAGACGCCGACGGAGGAACTGGTGGAGGCGCACGGCGCGATGCTTCACGAGGTGGAAAAGGACCTTGTAGGCGCTTTGCCCGAGGAGGCGCACCATGGATAACCAGCACCCCGGCACTCCTGGCAGCGACGAGCGGCTTAAGCAGGACGTCGACGCGCATCAGGCCGCCGGGAATCCGCCGGCGGATCAGGCCGCCGTGATTCCTGAGCCGCCGGCCCCTCCGCCCAGGCCGCCGCTGAGCCAGAGGATCAAGCGTCTCTGGCACGGACTGAAGGAGAGTTTTGTCCGCGTGTATGCGATGGCGCTTGTGGTGGTGCTGCTGTGGGCGGGGTACGCCGCGACCATGTCGCTGGTGCGCACGGTGTTCTTCCCGCAGCCGGTTCCGAAGCGCTTCCTGGAGTGGCAGGCGCGCGTTGACGCAGCCGCGCTGCGGTCCGCCGACGTGCCGGGCGTCACCGGCCCCGCCGCCCGCGCGCCGATCGGGCACTATCACGGCATCGAGCGATGGTTCCAGGTCGATCCGCAGAATGGTTGCACGCCTTCCGGATGTCATGACCCCCTGCCGCACACCAAAGACGCCAAGATCCCGGCGTTCGCGAACTTCCACGCGACATTCCTGAGCTGCCAGATGTGCCACAGCCCGGCGGACGCATCTGCTCATCCGGTCTGGATCAGCACGACAACGGGACATCGCCGGGAACCGCCGGCGCTGCTGCAATTGCTGAAGTACGTGGAGACCAGCGATGAGAGGATCCACGGCGATCCGGCCAGCGCGCACTCGACCATCGTTCGGCATCTGAGGGAAGCAGTGGCCGTGGCCGGCGAAGACCGCCAGCTCACGGACCTGCTGCTTCAGTTCGAGACGACGGAGCCGGGCAGTCCGGTGTGGAAGCGGGCCGTCGATCGCCTGGCAGATGAGCTGCCCCAGCACGCGAGAGGCGAGTATGGCGCCAAGATCGTGCGCGAGGCTAATGACGGGTCCTTCCGGAGGGATGCGCAGGCCATGCTCAGGTTGGCCAAGCTGCCGCTCGGCGACGCCCAGCGCAGGGATGTTCACCAGGATGGTGCGGGCAAGCTGTTGAACGAGCCGGTGGGTTGCGTCTCCTGCCACACCGATCAATCCACCTTCGATTTCGACCGCATGGGCTATTCGCAGAAACGAGCCAAGCTCCTGCAACGGCTGGAACTGGCAAAGCTCATGCAGCGAATCCGCGAAGGTGAGCGATTCTTCATCCCAAGGCTCATCGGAGGCAGCCAGAACGGCAATGGGAATCCATAGCCTGGCATCACGGGTATTCTGGTCGGCCGCCCTGGCCATGGCGGTCGGCGCGGCGGCGCGCGCCGGCGAACCCGTGCCGGCCGACAAGCGCATCGCCGCCACCGTCCTCTCGACCCTTGCCGCGCCGGCCGAGCAGAGGATGCACATGCCCACCGATGTCGCGGTGGACAGCCAGGGGCGCATCTTCGTGGCCGACGGCGCCAACGACCGAATTCTCCGCTTCACGCCCGACGGCAAGCTTGACGAAGCCATCACCGAGGTCGGCCAGCACAAACTCAAGCGCCCGGTCGGCATCACCGTCGACGCGCAGGACCAGCTCTGGATCGCCGACAGCGGCAATCACGCGATCATCGTGCGGGACAAGGATGGCAAGCTGGTTAGCGGCATCGTCCCGCTGCAGATCGACGCATCGGGACCGGCCGACCCGACGGACATCGTCATCACCCCCGACGGCAAGCGGACCTATGTGGCGGACAACGACCATCATCGGGTGCTCGTGCGCGACAACGCCACGCGCCAATGGACGGCCCTCGGCGACTTCGGGCGCGGCATCGGGCAGTTCCAGTGGCCGTTCATGCTGGCGGCCGGACCAGACAACTATGTCTATGTCAGCGAGGCGATCGGTTCGCGCGTGCAGAAGATCAGCCCGACCGGCAAGTGGGCGGGCGAGTTGGGTCGGTTCGGCGTCGAGCTTGGTCAACTTTATCGCCCCAAAGGGCTGGTGGTGGATGGCCAGGGCCGGGTATTCGTCAACGATTCGACCATGAAGGTCATCCAGGTCTTCAGCAGCCGCGGCGGCAACCTTGGCGTGCTGACCGATGCCAAAGGCAACCCGCTGCGGTTCGAGCACCCAATGGGCATGTGCTTCGACGGCAAAAGCAGGTTGCTTGTCGTCGAGATGACCGGCCATCGCGTGGCGGTCGTGGAACTGGCAGGACAGGTGAACAGGTGACGGTTTGCCATCGGAGCATCCTCTTGACGGTGCTGGGCGGCCTGTTGTGCAGCCCGGCGATGGCCCAGCGGGCCGGTTTCCGGCCCGACAGCGGCCGCGATTGCGCGCTGTGCCACACCGAATGGGTGGAGAGCTTCAAGAGGCCACGGGCCGTCAATCTCATGGAAGAGCCTGACAAACCCCTGGTAGCCGAGCAGGAGACCTGCCTGGGGTGTCACGATGGCTCGGTGGCCGATTCGCGCCGCGAAGTTTGGCTTGACCACGGACACCAGACGGGGGCAACCCCTTCGGCCGGCATGAAGGTGCCAGCCGAACTTCCGCTGGAAGGCGGGAGGATGGCCTGCCGCACCTGCCACACAGCGCACAACAACCAGGCCGAGCAGTCTTTGAAGGATGTGTTCTTCCTTCGCATGAGGAACGACCAGGGGCAGCTCTGCCAGTCGTGTCATACCGACAAGAGCCAGGGCCCGGCGGCCGGCACCCACCCGATCGGCAAACTGCCGTGGGCTCTGCCCGGGAAGCTCAAGGAAGCCGGATCGCACGCCGGCGCAGACAATCAGCAGCTCGTCTGCCAGACCTGCCATACCGCGCACGGCGCCAAGCAGGACAACCTGCTGCTCATGGCGACCGATTCGAGCCAGCTCTGCGTCACCTGCCATGAACAGATGCGGCCGGCGATGTGGGACCAGGACGCCGCCCACGAGCACCCGCAGAATCCCCGCATCACCCGCTCATCCGACATCAAAGCGATCGAAGCGATGGGCACGCGGCTTGGAACGGACAACCGGTTGATCTGTCTGTCGTGCCACAAGATGCATCACGGCCAATCGGGCCGGGCAATGCTGGCCGACACCATGCATGACAGCAGACTGTGCATCCGTTGCCACGAGGATCGGGCGACGGTGGCCGGTTCAGCGCACGACCTGCGCAAGACCGCCCCCAACGAACTGAATCGCTCTCAGCAGACCGCCGAGCAGTCCGGGCCGTGCGGCGCCTGCCATACGTTCCATTCCTACGCCCGCGACCTCAAGCCGAAAAACGGCGACCCGCAGGGCCTCTGCACCACGTGCCACGATGAAGGCCAGGTGGCCGCGCGGCACAACGCCCTCACATTCAGCCACCCCGGCGAGATCGACCAGCGTCGAATCCCCAAGGACACCCGGCTCACGCTCTACCCATCCAAGGATGACCCGGACAAGAAGTCCGTGGCGTGCCTGAGCTGCCACAACCCGCACGAAACGCAGCAGAATCACTTCCTGCTCACGACCGGCGACGACCTGTGCGGCAGTTGCCACTCTGAACATTCGCGATCTCTGGCCGGCTCGCATGACTTCACGAAGGAGGATTTCCGCAACGCCCGCGGGCGCACCGCCGCCGAGACCGGCAAGTGCGGGTTCTGCCACGCCGTGCACAACGCCAATGGCCCGACGATGTGGGTCGGCACGAAGAACACGCCCAAGACGACTGACGACCTGTGCGCGGAGTGCCACAGCAAGGACGGTCTCGCCGGCAAACACCCGGTGGCGATGTTCAACCACCCCACTGGCCCGAAGGCCAGGCCATCTGTCAAGCAGACATCCCTGCCGCTGTTCGATGAATCCTCGCATCAGAGGCCGGAGGGCTTCGTCACCTGCGCCAGTTGCCACAACGTGCATATCAGCAAGACCCAGTCCGGCCATCTGCTCCGCAGCGCTGACGCCACATCCCTTTGCACACAGTGCCACCTCGGCCAGAGCGCTGTCGCGGGCGGCTTACACGATCCGCGAGCTGCCGAAAAGCCGTGGATGGGCAAGATGGACAAGAACGCCGACCTGTGCACGAGCTGCCACAGGCCGCACAGCAATGATCCGGGGAAGCAGCGATGGGCGGTGACGATCCCCAAGGATGCCGACAAGGATGAGGCGGCCTGCATGGGCTGCCACCCCAGCCACGGAACGCTTGCCGCCAGGGAGGGCGAGAAGCCGCACGTCGGCGCGATGCTGCACCCGGCAACGGTCTCGGCCGACAGCCCTATCCGCAAGCTCGAACACGGACTGCCCGTGCGCCTTGATCACCGGCTGGGCGAAGAGGAAGTGGTCTGCAAGACCTGCCACAACCCCCACGCCGGCGCCGGCGCCAAGCACCTGCTGCGCATCGACGAAAACGCCAGGGCCTCGGAGCTGTGTCTGAAATGTCACGAGGAACCACGTCATGTCACCAAAGGCATGCACAGCCCCGAACTGCTGGATGCGGACAAGCCCGGCAACCACGCATGCCTGCCGTGCCACGCAACCCACGCCGTCGAGGGCAGCGTGCGCAAGCTCCTCTGGGCAGCCAAGACAAGCCCCAGCGGCACCAACGACAGCGAGAAGGCCTGCCTGGGATGCCACGATGGCAAGACGGCCGAACAGCCGACGATCTTCCGCCATCCTGAAACCGCCCTGCTGAAGATTGCCCAGGCCGCCACCCGCCCCACCGAGATCGAGTCGCGGCTGAAGATGGTCGGCGAAATCACCTGCTCGACATGCCACCTGGCCCACGGCCGGGAAGTGCCTGAGCACGAGGTGCCGCCCGAATTGCGCCGAACGCGCCTCAGCTCCGTCAAGCCGATGCTTAAGCCGGACGTGGATCGCAACCTCTGCGCCAACTGCCACGGCATTGACTCAACCCGTGTCTATCTCTACTTTCACAACGCCAAGAAACGCTCGGCGGCGGTTCGCCTGCTTCACGATTGACGACGGTCACGCGGTCGGAGGGACCGCAAGACAAGCCCCCGGATTACGGTCCGGGGGCTTGTTCTCCGCGCCGAGATGATGGTTGGATCAGTGATCAGTCGCCTGTCCCATAGACCAGCACACGCGCTGCGCCGGGCGCAAACGGCTCGATCTTCACCGTATTCGGCCCCTTCCGCACCCATCGCGTGATGTCCAGCCGAAGCGGGCGGTTGATGAATCCGCCGGCATCCTGGCCGTTGATCGTCACGCGCGCTGCCTCCTCTGGCTTGATCTGTTCCATCTCGATGTAGACGGCTGAACTCTCCAGGTCGGTGCCCTCGGAGAGGGTGAACCGTCCCTCAAACGGGTCGGCTTTCACCGGGCTGAGCGTCAGCCCGCCCAGCGTGCCCCAGGGCGCAGCGCCGAAATTCGCTACGGCCTTGGCGCTCGCCCACTGGCCGTCGTTGAAACTCGCGGCCTGCCAACCCGGGGCTTCAACCTTGGCGGCCTTCCAGGTCTGGTCGATTCGAACTTCCAGCGGAGCGCCATCGCCGAAGCTGATCGTCAGTTTCCCGACGATGCCCGCGGGATTCGGGCCATCGCCACCGTTGGTTGCCGCGATCGCCAGCACGTTGGGACCGATCCGGAGCAGCTTGGCCAGATCCACATCGGCGGGCTGTTGCCAGTTGCTGCTCTGCGCAGCCTCCTTGTCGTTCACGAAAAGCGTGAACTGGTTATCGCCCGAGACGACGAACCTGGCCGACCGAATCGGCCGATCCGCCGGCAGGTCGATCGTCTTGCGGAAGAACCGCTTGCCCGGCGGCGCGGCCATTGCGCCATCATCGGGATGCCAGATCCACTGGCACCCTTCCAGGTTCTTCGCCTGCGCCAGGACAGGCTCCGGCTGCTCCACCTTGGGCGAAGGCACGCGCTCCACCGCCAGCGAGGCCTTCGTCTCGCCGCGGTCACGCAGCGCCAGTTTCCGCGATTTGGGCTGGAAGACCACCAGCACCCCTTCGGATGGCTGCATCGCCAGGTCGATCAGCACATGCTCGCCATCCCGCTGATGCGGCAGTGCGTAAACCTCGTTCCGCATCGCATCCCACAATTCCGGCACGCCCGCGGCTTTGAACCGGAACTTGAACGCCCGAGCATCGCCCTGGTGGTTCTGGTTGGTGATGAAGAAGATGTCTCTACCCGCTTTCACCCGATGCAGCACGTGCAGCCAGTTGTCCGTCCTGCCCTCGACGACTTCAAGCGTTGGATGCACCTTCGCATCGCCCGCCAGCACCTGCTGCAACTGCTCGACGGTCGGTTTCTCCGGCAGCAGATAAGACCGACCGCCGGCCGGGCTCGTCTGGCATGCGCCCAGCCCTGTCGCGGGTTGCTCGCCCCAGATGGCCTGCGTCAGTTTCGCCACATCCGCCGAGGTCTTGCCGATCGTGGCCGACTTTGTCGGCAGGAAACCATGCCCGACGACAATCCCGCCCGCCTCGTAGAACCGCTGGAGCTTCTCCAGGGTCGGCACGGGAATCACCTCGACCGGCGGCACTACCAGCACGCGATATTGCTCCTCGCGCAGGCGCAACTCGCCGCCGGCCACCTTGGCATCCGCCTCGAAGACATCATACGGCAGCCAGTCGCAGTCATACAGCGCATCCTGGAGCGCCTCGCTCATGTATTCCGGCGTCACCGACTTGCCCACGTGCCGGCTGTTGCCCAGGTACAGCAGCGCCACCGGGCAGACGTGCCGGCCCCCGGTGAGCATCAGGCTCAGCCGCGAGGAATAGTCGGCCAGCACCCTGTAGAGCGGCCACCTCGGCTCGTAGCCGTTGTTGTAGAAGTACGGCGGGCAGTCGGTGTCGAATGGGCTCTTGGGGTTGAACGAGTGCGGGATGATGAAGTTGATGCCGCTGACCTGCATGTGGTCCAGCCACCACTTCATTTCCGGATAGCTCACATCCTGCCCGCGGGCGCCATAGATCTCGACCATCGCTGCATCGTCCTTCTTACCATAGACGTGCGAGATCGAGCTGCCCAGCTTCGGCGTCTGCCAGCACGGCGGATCATTCGCCACGCGCCTGCCGATGGCGAACTGACGGAACACCGCGTCGATGCCTCCCATGTCCGAGTACTTCTGAAGCTGCATCATGTTCCCCGCGCAGTGCCGCGGGCTGAGATAGACGTTGGCATGCTCCAGGAAGTGCCCGATTGAGGTGACCTTGTGGTCCCGGCACCACCTGGTGATCCCGCCATACATCGTCCTGCCCCATGCCTCGGCCAGCGCATCGCGATACTGATACTTCGCCGCCGCCTGCGCCTCTCCAGCCAGATTGAACTTGTGCGCCACATAGGCCGCCTTCCAGTCGATGCCCCGCTCGGCCAGCATCTTCGGCACTTCCGTGCCCCAATCGCCCGGCGTCTCGGGCTCATCATAGAAATAGCCGACGATGCTCTTGCCGAAATCCTCCTTGAACCGATCATAATGCGGCTGATAGACGGTCTGGATGTACCAGTCCACGCAATCCTGGCTGGCGCCATCCACCAGCAGGTGCCCTCCGGTGTGCTTCCATGTGAATTTCATCACCTTCCACTTGCCCTGCGGCACAGACCACGACAGCCGGCCATCCTTGATCGAGCGCGACAGATCCAGCAGCGTCGAGGCATCGATGCCGTCCTCCACGACCTTTCCCGCCACCGCGCCGATGTACTGCGGGCCCGCATACCCCTCGGCCGCGTAGCTGGCCGGCCCATCCACATCCGCCGCCGTCGCTTCCATCGTCTTGCAGCTATACTCCACCGGCACCTTGCCCCCCACCTCGCCGCTGGGCCACCACTTCTCATCGAAAATCCACATCTTCAGGTCATGCTTCTTCGCCGCCTCCAGGCAGATCGCCAGGTCGCGATACCATCCCTCGCCCAGCCAGTCCTTGTGCGGCCGGGATTCGGCCGTGAAATTGCCATTGCCACC
>CAZMXI010000031.1:0-408 GCA_964570205.1 uncultured Tepidisphaeraceae bacterium | reverse complement strand
GTACATCTGGAGCTGCTCGGGCGTCTCATCGCCATGCAGCCAGAACAACGGCCCGGTCAGCCGCTTATCCTCCATCGGCAGCTCGCGGAATCGCCGCTCAAGCTTCGCCCCTTCGCCGCCACCCCGCTGCATGCAGGCCGACAGCAGCCCCAGAAGAACCGCAACCAGGAAAACTCTGAGAATGATGCGCATATGTTCCTCCTGACGTGGATAAGACTGGCCAAGCGAAGTTATACCCGCCGCCCGTCCGCCCGGCCATAAAGGAGACCTCCTCCCATGGCAACCTGTGCAGGAACCACCCTATGTCTCAGCCCGAACCGGATTGGACAAGGCCCCGATGCCCTCGACCTCCACCGTGATTGTGTCGCCATCTTTCAGCCAGACCGGCGGCATGCGCGCGAACCCCAC
>CAZMXI010000030.1:28014-33434 GCA_964570205.1 uncultured Tepidisphaeraceae bacterium | reverse complement strand
GCATCGTCGCCAGCACCACCCCCAGGATGACCGGCCCTTTCGTCAGCCCCGCCAGCCCCACCGCCACCCAGAACCCCGCCGCCACGCGCCACCGCCGATCCCCCCGATACATCGCATACAGGCACACCCCCGCGATCGTCGTCCACAGCAGCAGCAGCGCATCGGTGATGCACATCTTCGCCGCCGCGATCACCAGCACGCTGCTCGCCAGGATTAGAACCGCCCACACCGCCCGCCGCCGCCCCACACCCCGCGCCACCGCCGCCCCCATCACCGCCAGCACCCCCACCATCGCCAGAACCGACGGCAGCCTCGCCGAAAACTCGCTCACCCCCAGCCACTTCATCGAAACCGCCTGAAACCAGTAAATCAGCACCGGCTTGGCCGTCCGAACCTCATCCAGCAGCCGCGGCACCACCCAATCCGGCGGATCGCTCTCCATCATCTGCCGCGAGCACTGCGCATACCGCCCCTCATCCTGGTCCCACAGCCCCACCCGGCCATTGCCGATCAGGTACACCCCCGCCGCCAGCAGGATGATCAGCGCCAGATACCGCCGCGCCAGCCGCTCGCTCATACCCCGTAGATTACCCCAACTACCCCCGGAGCGGCATACCCCCGCCTCTCCATTCGTTCGTAGTGCGGGCTTCAGCCCGTATCTCCCCCTTTTACCCCCTCTGTTCAATTGCATCCCACGCCCGATTCCCACTTGCACCCTCTCCCAAATCCATTACCCTCCCGCCCCATGCCTTTGCGGTATGACCTGGCCACTCTCGCCGATCAGCTCGCCCGTGTGATCGAGGCCTCCGAGGCCGACCTCCGCCTCGACCAGGCCGTCTATGGCCTCGACTCCAGATCCGAAATCCAGCTCCAGGACATCCTCGCCCAGGGCCTCGCCACCCACCATGACATCGCCCGCGAAGTCTGCTACCCCGCCTCGGCCGGCGCCAAGAAATCCCACCGCATGCGGTGCGATATCGTCCTCACCCCCAAAGGCCGGCCCCTGCGCCTCGACACCGCCCCGCCCACCCTCTTCGACCCCGCCAACGCCTGCGAGCCGGCCGACGCCCTCTGGCTCGAGGTGAAGGTTGCCTATCAGTTCCGCGAGGGTGGCGCCCGCCACGCCGCCTATGGCGCCCAGTGGCGACAGGCCGTCGTCGCCGACCTCAAGAAGATGGAGGCCGACCCCATCATCCGCGAGGCCGCCCTGCTGATGGTCATCTTCAACGAATCCGACGACATCCTCCACAAGGACTTGGACCTCTTCGAAACCGTCCTCGTGGAAAAAGAAGTCCTCGCCGGCTTCCGCCAGACCCGCGCCACCCCCATCTGGGACCGCATCGGCCACCGCCTCTGCACCGTCGCCCTCTGGCCCACCATCCAACGCGACTGACCCCACTTCAACGACCTCTGCGCCCTCCTCGGCGTCAAGAACCCCACCGACGCCGACCCCGCCGGCCTCGACTACTGCTTCGAAAAAGCCGTCCACCCCATCGCCGCGGCCGCCAAAGGCTCCAAAGCCGACTCCGGCTCCGTCGATGTCTGGAAGAGAGGCCATTTCGCCTGGGAATACAAGCGCAAGGGCAAATACAAGGACCTCACCAAAGCCTACCGCCAGCTCTACCAGTACCGCGACGACCTCGACAACAGCCCGGAGGGCTCGGCACTTCGGCGGGCCTCTCGGTCTACCGAGCCTAAGCCGCTTCGGCTAAGATGATTCTCGAATGATCGCACAAGTACGACACGCTCATGAAGGCGACGACGAAGCCTCTCTCTATGACCGTCTCTGCGGGGCCGGCAACCTGGACGAGATCCTCCCGACGTTGGCCCGCGACGCCAAGGCGATCAGCGCCATCGAGCACCTCGTGCAACGGCGGCGGACTCGCCATGAGTTGATCCTGGGCGATGCACGTCGGATGGATTCCATCGCCGACGGCTCCGTTCACCTTGTGCTCACCTCTCCCCCTTACTGGACGCTCAAGCGGTACAACGATTCGCCTGACCAACTGGGCCACATCCAGGATTACGATGCCTTCATCGCCGACCTGGACACGATCTGGTCACACTGCTATCGGCTCCTGGTCCCCGGCGGACGCCTGATCTGCGTCGTCGGCGATGTGTGCCTGTCTCGGCGGAAGAACAACGGCCGGCACACAGTCGTTCCCCTGCATGCCACCATCCAGGAGCACTGCAAGGCAATCGGCTTTGACAACCTCGCTCCGATCATCTGGCACAAGATCGCCAATGCCAAGTATGAGGCCGAAGGCAGCGGCGGGTTCCTTGGCAAGCCCTACGAGCCGAACGCGGTCATCAAGAATGACATTGAGTTCATCCTGATGCAGCGAAAGCCCGGCGGTTACCGCAGCCCGTGCAAGCTCACGCGCCTTCTGAGCCTGATTTCCGCCAGCCGTTATGCCGAGTGGTTCCGGCAGATCTGGCATGATGTCACCGGCGCTTCGACCTCGAAACACCCGGCCCCCTATCCCGAAGTGCTCGCGGAGCGCCTCGTCCGAATGTTCAGCTTCGTGGGTGACACTGTGCTGGACCCCTTCATGGGCACTGCCACCACCAACTTCGCCGCCGCCAAGTGGGGCAGAAACAGCATTGGCGTCGAGGTGGATGCGGCCTATTACCAGATCGCTCGTCGGCGCATGGAGACCATCAACACGGACCTCTAT
The DNA here is from genome assembly GCA_964570205.1 of uncultured Tepidisphaeraceae bacterium. Taxonomy (GTDB): domain Bacteria; phylum Planctomycetota; class Phycisphaerae; order Tepidisphaerales; family Tepidisphaeraceae; genus CAZMXI01. Next base: position 30,756 of record CAZMXI010000030.1, on the reverse strand, counting down.
TTCCAGGTCGACTTGACCCATCGGGAGGCCCTGTGAACGCATTGGACGAGCAAGTCCGCAATGCCGTCCGTTACTTCTGGCTCAAGCGTGGGGAACAGGCGAGAAGACAGGGCTCCACCGACAAGAAAGATGCTGGCGACCGCGCGGCCGTCACCGGCGGCAAGCAGATGGATGGATTTGTCGACCTGATCTGCGCCTCGCTGAAGGCGGCCGGCGTCCCCGATGCGTGCCTGTACCGCAATCGCGCAGTGCAGCTCCCCGGCTGGTTCCGTGCTGAGAAGCAGTGGGACCTGATCGTGAAAGTGGAGGGCGAATTGGTGGCCGTCCTGGAGCTGAAGTCGCAGGTTGGCCCGTCGTTTGGAAACAATTTCAACAACCGCACCGAGGAGGCGCTGGGCAGCGCCAGCGATCTTGTGGCGGCCTTCCGCGAAGGCGCATTCAATCCTTCCCCACGCCCATGGGTCGGATACCTCATGCTGCTCGAAGACTGCGAGGCATCGCGACGGCCTGTCGGCGTCGAGGAACCTCACTTCAAGGTGTTTCCCGAATTCCGCCAGGCATCCTATGCCAGGCGCTACGAGATCCTGCTTCAGAAGCTTGTCCGCGATCAGTTGTATGATGCAGCCGGTTTCCTCATTTCGTCGAAGGAGGCGATCGCGGATGGCGCTTTCGTCGAGCCGAACCCAGAGTTGTCCGTCTCCAATCTGCTGACAACGCTCTTGGGTCGCGCCGTCGCGGCAAAGGCCAGGCATGGCACGCTCCCGCAATAGATGCGCTGACAGCAGGCGAGAAACTCGCCCCCCAACGCACCGCCGCCGACCGCCAGATCCTCGAAAACCTCCTCCGCCTCAACCACGCCCGCGCCCAGACCCCCGCCCCTGAAAAAAAGAAACAAGAAAATGCTTGAACAAACCCCTAACTTATCCGTATAATACCCCAGGTAAACGGCGGCCCGTCCGCCCCTCCAGGCCAGGCCCGGAGGCTGTTCTTTGAAAACCTCATACCGCCCCAGCCCCGCATCCCGCGCCCATTCCCCGCGCACCCCCATCCGTGCCCCTTCTGTGCCCCACCCGTGGCAACAATTTGCCATTAAAATAAGCCACTGCCACCATAGCACTTACGCGCCCCCATGCGACACAATCCGACACTTTGCGACAGATCCCCCTTTCTCTGAACCCTGAACCCTCACCCCTCTTCACGCAACACGCAATACCCCTGTTTTCTCTAATCCATTGTCCCTCAACCCCTTACACCTCATCCATGTCCCAAAATGTCCCACAATGTCCCACATTCCATTTTCACTCTCCCTGTCGCCGTGTCCCCGTGCCGCCGTGTCCCCTCAGTACCCCCCCTCCCGCATCCGGTCCAGCGCCGGCGGGAACGGATACCGCGCAAACAGCCCCGTCTGCGCATGCCACATCGCCGGCGATGGATACACATCTCCCCGATACCCGGCCTCGTGCATCGTCCGCAGCACCGCCTCAAACGTCGGCTCCCGGCCGTCCCCATCCACCAGCACGTTCGCACGCGCCCCCAGAAAACTCACCGACGCCGACGGCAGCCGCGTCGTCTTTCGCTGGATCATCTCCGCCACCACGCGAAACGCCGTCGACAGGTCCGCCAGGGTCAGGTGCGACGTGGATGGCCGCCGCAGAATCGCCAGCACCTCCACCAGGTCCATGTCGAACTTGATCACCTTCACCCGGTCGCCCGATGTCGCGAATTGCCGCGCGTGCCCCGTGATCGACCTCTCATCCCACTGGCTCGTCGGCAGCAAACCGGCCAACTGACCGATAATCCCGTGGCTGTTGTCCTCGGCATTGACCGCGCACACCAGCGATCGATACCGCCCCGCCAGCAGATCCTCCAGCAGGTGCTGGCCCCACAGAATACGGATGTGCGATGATGCATCCGGCGACTTCGACGGAAATCCGTCCGGAACCAGCATGATCCGGTCCCGCAGTTCGGCGCGCTCGGCCTGCATCAGTGCGTCTCCCTGGCCCTCATAGATACGTGGGAGGTTCTCCGTCGCGGTCATGTGCATACCTCGGTTGGTGTCGCATCGGCCCGGCATGAAACACGCCGTTCATCGGTAGCTTAGGCTTGCTCCTGCGCGACGGGCAAGCGGCAGGCCGCCCTCGCAAAACGCGACCGCCGAAGCGCGAATCCGTCATCCGCGCTTCGGCAGTCGATCCAACTGCTTCGGTTCTTGGATTCGTCCGCCCGGTCAGGGCAGCTCCTTCACACGCATGTTCCTGAACTCCACCCGCGTCCCATGCCCCAGGAACCCGATGTGCCCCGCCTTGTTGTTCACGCCCGGGTGCCGCTTGAGCTTCGCCTCGTCCTTGATGTCGTCCAGATTGGCATCCACGATCGTCTTGCCATTCACCTTCACCGTGATCTGCCGGCCGTTCGCGGTGATCTCCTCCTCGTTCCACTCGCCCACAGGCTTCAGCGCGCCCCGCTTGGCCGCCACCAGGTCGTAGACCGAACCGTGGTACTGCTCCGGCCGAAGGCTCGTATAGGCGCTGCCCGAGTCGTCCAGCACCTGGATCTCCATTCCCACGTACGCCGCATCGCCCTTGAGCGGCGCCCGGATGCCGATCCCGTTGTTCGCGTTAGCCTCCAGCTTGAACTCAAAGCGGAACACGAAATTAGCGTATTCCTTCTCGGTGTACAGGTTGCCGCCGTCGGCCTTGGTGCAGAACAGCACCCCGTTCTCCACCTTGTATCCCGCGCCCG
>CAZMXI010000030.1:0-28004 GCA_964570205.1 uncultured Tepidisphaeraceae bacterium | reverse complement strand
CGCCTTGCCGCCATACACCCAGCCGGTCAGGTCCTTGCCGTTGAACAGCGACACAAAGCCATCCTCGCCGCCGCGACTGCCCCCATCCGCCGCCCCGCACAGCGTGGCCACCCCCGGAACGCAAACCGCCACGACCAGAAACGACGCCAGCACGAATCTCATGAAATCCTCCTGCTATTCAGCCGCTTTCAACGTCTCGAACACCTGTTGGAAGCACTTCTCGGCCAGTTCTCGCTCATCCGGATCGGTGTACAGGATCGCCACCATCGTCCGCCCGCCCACCTCGAACGCGAGCACCTCCACCGTGGCCGTGATGTCGCCATTGCCGTAGACGGCCCGGCTGCCCTTCCGCTGCTGGCCAAGAACCTGCCGCGAGGTATCCAATTCCCTCTGCAATCGGAAGTTCTGGCTTCGCATCTGCGTTCGGAAGCTCTCAGCCATTTCCTTGCGGACCACATCCGGCCCAATGGCAACTTTATAGATGAACAACGACATGAAGGAATCGGGCAAATCGAGGCTGAGCTGCACATGTTCCTTCTCGTTCTCCTCCTTCAGTTTCATGCTGCGGTCATACGAAAACGAGATCTCGTTCCCCGAATACTGCGCACGGGGATTGCGGCGAAGCGTCACCTGAACCTTGTCGCCCGATGGCGTCTGGAGCACCACCGATTGATCCGGGGCAATGGGATAGCCCTTGCCGCCCACGACCAGCTCGTATTCAGAATCGCCGCCGGCCGGCTGCGGAGCAGGAGCGGTCGGCGCCCGGCTCGCCTCGCGCACCCGCGGCTGGGCGGCCGCCGCGGCCAACCACGCCACCCCCAGCACCACGAGAATCATCGAGGCATATCGCATGGCCTGTTCTCCTTCGATCCGAGCCTCCGTTTACAGCGCCCAGCCTTTGCGGTACTCCCGCCTGATATACCGCTGGGCCTCCGGTGCGTTACTCGCCGCCAGCGCCGCCGGGTCCCAATCGAGCTTCTTTCCGGTCCGGTATGCCACGTTGCCCAGCAGGACGGCCTCGGTCAGGGCACCGGCATAATCGAAGTTGCACAGGGTCGGACCGCCTTCCTTGCAGGCCTTGATCCACTCCTGGTGGTGGCCAATGGACGGGGCAATCGTCTTCTCAGGAGGCACCAAGCCCTTGAATCGCTCCTCCGGCAGCAAGCGATGGCTGTTGTAATCGGTCAGCAGCATGCCCTTGTCGCCCACGAACAGCACGCCGTTGCCCCACTTGGGCAGCTTGCCCTCCGCGAACTCGGCCGGTCGCCGGTCGCCGTGATACCAGGTCAGCCGCACAGGCGGCCGCGCGCCGCGGGCAGCGTATTCGTAATCGACCACCAGCCACTTCGGCGGCGATTCCGGGTGATCGGGCGGCCCTTCCGCCGCTACGGTCTGCGGATGCCTCAGCCCCAGGGCCCAGAACGCAACATCCATGTGGTGGCACGCCATGTCGGCCAGCATCCCGCCGCCGAAATCCCACCATCCGCGCCAGTTGAACGGGTGATACGCCGGGTGATATGGCCGGTGTGGGGCGGGCCCGAGCCACAGTTCCCAATCCAGCCCCGCGGGAACGGGCGGGGTGTCTTTCGGCCGATCGCCCCCATGGTAGGAACCGCCGCACCATACATGCACCCGCCGAACCGCGCCAATCGCCCCCGCCTGAACCGATTCAACCACGCGACGGTAGTTCTCCGTCGCGTGAATCTGCGTGCCCATCTGGGTCGGCTTCTTCGCCCTGGCCGCGGCCCGCGCTACCAGACGGGCTTCGTAGACGTTGTGCGTCAACGGCTTCTCGCAATAGACCGGCTTGCCCAGTTCCAGCGCCGCCAGGGTGGGATGAACGTGGGTGTGGTCGGGCGTGCTGATGACGACGGCGTCGATGTCCTTCCGATCGAGCATCTTCCGCCAGTCACGGTACTTCTTCGCCCCAGGATGCTGCTCGGCGGCCTTGGCAAGCAGCGTTTCATCCACGTCGCACAGCGCGACGATGTTCTCGCTCTTGACGCCCTTGAGGTTTTCGCCGCCGCGATGCGCCGTGCCGATGATGCCCAGGTTCAGCCTCTCGCCCGCCGACAGCGATTGCGGAAATGCCGGCTGACTCGCCACAAAAAACCCCGGAATGGCCGCGGCGGCCTTGGCGAATGTGCGACGGGAAAGCATGCCACTTCCTCACTCGTGTGATCGGGCCTGTCACTTGCCCAGGCGATTGATCTGGATGTCTTTGTACCGCACTCGAACCTGATCGCCGGAGTGAATCTGGAGGGCGATATGGCCACGCATACCCACGTTCAACTTGCGGTGCAGGTCATCATCGAGCACGCCGGCGCCGTCGTATTCCATCACCCTGACGCCGTTCAGCACGGCCCTGAGCTGGGTGCCCTTCGCGGTGATTTCCAGCTCATTCCATATCGGCTCCTGATCGGCATAGTGGATTCTGACGCCCGGCACGGCCATCGACTCATCCACCCATTTGCCCTTTTCAACCTTCGGGTACAACCACCGCTGGTTCCCGCGAGTCTCATCCCACACCATACCCGTGCGCCATGGTCCGGGAGGATGGATGTCCACCTGCGGGCCGTGCAGCCAGAACGCCGCATCGTCATAGCGAGAGCGAATCTGCACACCCGTGTTGCCCGGCGAATCCTTGAATGCCTGGAACTTGAGCTTGAGGACAAAGTCGCCGTATTCCTCGTTGGTCACAAGCCAGACGTAATCGTGGCCCTTGTGCCCCATGGAGTCGGCGAGGATCGCGCCATCCTCCACGGTCCAGAACGCCTTGGCCACATCCGCGGGCTTGGCTTTGACGGTCCATCCGGCAAAGCTCTTGCCGTTGAACAACGGCTGCCAGTCGCCTTTGCCGGCCGACTGGCAGCCGGCCGAGAGTGCCAAAGAAAAGAGGATCGATGCCATCGCGAGATGCCGCATGGGCAGACTCCATCAGGGATTGGGTTCGGGATCCTGCTCCTGCGACGGCGGCACCTGCTCCTGCGAATTCTCGGCCGGCGGCACGTCGGCGGACACCGGCGCTGCCGCCGCCTCCAAAGCCTCAGCCGGCTGTTCCGGCTGCGCCGGCGCAACCGCCGTTTGCGGGGGCACAACGCCAGGGCCTGACGCTGTTCGCAGCGGGAAGCCCGCGTGAACCAGGTCGAAACGCCCCGCCGCATGCCGAATGCCCAGGATGGCAATCGGCTTGGGCGGCTCATAATACGCCGCCTGCTCCGGGAATCCCGACGCCAGGAATGTGCCCTGACCGCGATAATCGACGTTAAACCGCTGCGGCAGGTCGTAGGGCACCCGGTTGTTCTGCTTCAGGTCGCGCAGGAAACTGACCAGGAGAAAGGAGAGAAGCTTCTCCTCGATCTTGCTTTCGGGAACCACGACCTCGATCTCGATTCCCTGGGGCTGCTGGGGCGTCTTGTTGATGTTGATCTTCTCGGTTTTCATCGCGGCAATGTTCTCCGTGTTGACCTGACTCGGATCCGATTGGGCCGTGTGAATCCGGCCAGAGCGCGACAGTCTACCGGCGATTCCCGTCGGATGCTACCAATCGGCAGCCCACCGCGAGCCGTCAAGCCGTCTGCGGTGCTGATTTCAGTCGTACGCCTCGGGCGCCTCGCCCTTTGGGCGCGTCTTCCAACGTCGATGCACCCACCAATACTGCCCCGGATCCTCGCGAATAACCTGCTCCAGCGCGGTGGTGTATCTCTGGGTGATGTAGCGCAAGGGGTCGGCCTGGTCCCGCCAGGCAGCCGGATGAATGACATCCTGCACTCCAACCACAAATCGAAACTCATCGCCAATCCGCCGTGCGTACCCAATCGCGATGGGCACCTGGTACTCCATCGCCAGCAGGCCGATCGACTTGTACGTGCTGGCCTTTCGCCCGAAAAAGTCCACAAAGATGCCCTTGGTGCCGGCGTTCTGGTCGGCCACGAACCCGATCACACCCTTCTGCTCCAGAATGCCCGTCACTTCGCCGGTGGCGCCCTTCTTGGAGATGATCCGGCTGCCCTGGCGCTGGCGCACGCCCATCAGCCACTCGTTCACGTACGGGTTGTCCAGCGGCCGGCCGATCGCCGTCGTCTCGAAGCCGAGCGTGCCCAGAAGGTAATTGCTGACCTCAAAATTGCCGTAGTGCCCGGTGAGCATGATCAGCCCACGTTCCTTGCGAACCAGCAGATCCAGGACTTCGTGCAAATTGTGAAGATCGATGTACTTGCGCCAGGTGTCGATGCGAATCAGGCGCACCGTGAACAGCACCTCGACGAAGAACATGATCAGCGTCTGCATGCTCCGCCGCGCTAGTTGATCGACCTGGCGCTCGCTGAACTCGGGAAAGCTGCGCCGCAGGTTCGCCTGCGCCCGCTGGCGGTGCTTGCGGTCAAAGTCATATAGCAGGCTGCCCAGCATGCGCGCTGTCCGCAGGTTTGCATTGACCGGCCAGCAGTGCAGCAGCATCGACACCACGCGCAGGGCGTAGTACTGCAACCGGTGTAGAAGGTCGTTGCGGGGCTTGGCCATTCGGCGGGCATTGTATGCGAGGATCGCAGGGTGAGAAGGGGCGCCGGCCCCCACACACGGTACCTCTGGTCGGGTATGATGAGCACTGTGAGTCCGGGCGAGCAGGATCACCGCACCGACCTTCAACTCATCGCCGCCATCAACGATGGGGATGCGGAGGCGTTTGAGGCCCTCTATCGACGGTATCGTGACTGGGTTGCCGCACTGGCGCGGCGATTCGCCGGCAATGAGACGGATGCCCTGGATGTGCTCCAGGATACCTTCGCCTATGTCCTGCGCAAGTTCCCCGGATTCCGGCTGACCGCGAGCTTCACGACGTTCCTTTACCCGGTCGTCCGCAACTTGTCCATCGCTGCGAGCCGGAAGCGCGGCCGATTCGCGTCGGGCGATGCTCAGTTGGATCAGGTGCCCGCCGCGCCGGCCAACCGGCCGGACCTTGGCGATCTGGGCATCGTCCTGGCGACGCTGTCGGACGTCCACCGCGAAGTGCTGCTCATGCGATTCGTGGATGACCTGAGCCTTGAAGAGATCGCGTCGGCCCTGCGCATCCCGGCCGGCACGGTCAAATCGCGGCTGCACAACGCCCTGGAAACTTTGCGCAGCGATCCCCGCACGCGCCGACTGATGGATGACTGAACCTGCCCTATTTGCCCGGCCTGGGCCAGAGCGACCGCCAGTAATGCTCGTCAGCCGCGTAGTAATCCACCGGGCTGTCGGCCCGCAGGTCGGGCGCGAGGATTCCGAACCGCTGAAGCTCGCGGATGTACATCGGATCCGGCCGGAAACCCGGCATGTCGAAACGCTTGATGCGGTTCAGATGCGCCTGGCCAGCGCGGATCATGCCCAGAATGGCCTGGTAATCCGCGTCGGCCGTATCCTTGAACACATCCCCCCCGCACAAGCCCATTCCACCAGAGCCCTTCGAGAGCGGGGCCAGTAGCGCCAGCGACCATTCCGGCCGGGAGAGGTTGAAGAACAGATGCCGCGACCACCGGATGCGGATGTCATCATCCGCCGGGTTTTGAAGCACCATGTCCAGGTCATCCGACAGATACCGCGGCATCGGCATGGACTTGTCATGACACGAGATGCACCGCCGCTGGATGGCCGCGCCCCCCTGAACCGATTCCGGCCATTTGCGGTCCGTCGTGTCGAGCTGGCTCTTGGGATAGCCGCCGATCATGCCCGTGCCGAGCGCGGCGTATGTTCCCGGATAGGGCGCGGCCGACTCGATCCAGTAGCGGATCATGTCGATCTCGTGCCCCGTCAGCTTCGCCCCGTAATGCGACCCATCCAGCAACTTCATCACGGGGCTGGCCGACGTGCCGATCGACCGGGGCGGCAGATTGGTGTGCAGCCGGTCGCGGCCATCCGATACATGGCCCAACGCCGTCAACTGGTAGTAGCTGTGCGAGTAGATCGGCCCGCGGTCGCCGCTCAGGATCACGCCACCGGCGCGCGGGCCGTGCGCAACATCCTTCGGCCGCGCATAGTCGTGGCAGGAGACGCAATGCCTGTCCATGATCGGCTGGATGTCGCGCGGATAGTCGTAAATCTGCGGGATATCCTTCAGCGGCTCGATCCGGCTTGCCGGACGCTGCAGTGCCAGGGGCGAGCCCTGCGTGGGCGGCGGCGCCTGCGTGCGGTGCTCGTGGCAGCCGACGCACGAGTTGATTTCTCCCGGCATGACCGACAGGAAGCTCTGCATCCGCTTGACGGAGTTGTTGTTCTCATCCAGGGCGACGAAGAACAGGCTTCGCACCGCGGGCACCTCGAAATATGCTGATCCGTCCGCCTCAACGGGGACGGTTCCAAGGACCCGCTCCAGCGTATAGGTGCCCAGAAAGCTCATCGGCGGCATCTTGCCACTCTCGTTCGTGGGCTTGGGGAGGCTTTCCAGCACCAGGAGCTTCCTGATCTCGCCCCGCTTGACGCCTTCCATTCGACGCCCCACATTCACATCCTGGAGCATCAGCCGGCCGGTGGTCTGCCCGGCCGAGCTTCGCGACGGGATCACCGGCTCGCGCGGGCGAGGCCGAAGCGCCCGGGGCTCATGCACCTCGGCCCCGGCCTTCGCCAGCGCATCGGGCAGTCGATACAGTTCCGTCGTCCGGCCCTGGCCATCCATCAGCAGGATCGCCGACTTTCGCGCAACCAGGAACTCTTCGGCCGATAGGGGATGCGGATCGCGAAAATCCTCGCCCTTGTTCAACTTGCGGGCCGCCGACTGGTCGTCGGGCCCGGCATGCGGCTTCACGATGGTGACCGCCCCTTCATGCTCCTGCTTGCCGTGTCCGGGCGAGAAGATGGCAACCACGTTGTCGGTACCCGGGATCGGCTTGGCGTCGATCATCAGCGTGTGCGGGTGCAGGTTGCCGTAATACACCATCTGCCCGGTCCCATCCGGGTTCATCGACCAGAGATGGTGGAACCCCACGCGGCTGCGATCCACGTATTCCCACCGCTCATAGATCACCCGGCCGTCGGCCAGCATCCACGGGGTGTTGTCGTGCTCGATGTTGGCGCTGATCCGCTGGATGTTCGAGCCGCCCGCGTCGCAGCGGTAAATCACCGCCACCTGGCTGAACCAGCACGGGACCCACTGGTTGCAGCGGCTGGAGCAGAACATGATTCGGTCGTCGGGCAGATAGGTCGGCTCGATGTCATCGCACCGCCCGCTGGTGAGCCGTTTCAGGCCTGTCCCGTCGATGTTGATCTCGTAGAGATGGTAGAAATCGGTCCCGCCGGGGCGATAGGAGAAGAGGATCCTGCCCCCATCGTAGTGGACCTGCGGATCGCGCACCGCGCCTTTCGGGTCATCCAGCAACACGGTCAGCGCCCCGGTTTTCAGGTCCATCCGGCACAGCCGGCCGAGACTTCCATAGAGCTTCTTGCTCGGGTCCTGGGCGTAGTAACCGAAATTCTCATACCAGTGCCCCCCGCCTCCGGGCTGCCGCACGGCGAAGATGATCTGCCCCGGCCTCGCTGCTCCGGTTACCGCAGAACATGCCGCGGCGGCGAACCATGCAACGAATGCTATTCGTATGCTCATGATATCTGCTCCCCGGCCCGGCCTGACCACTGCATCAGGCCGCAGGGTACTAACCGCCCGGATGCAGATCAACAGCAATCGCCCGAGTATACTCCTCAGAAGATCGGTCCATGCAGCTATATCGCCAAAGCACAAACTCGTTGGTCACTCTCCAGGCCGCATCGCTGCTCGGCACGGGCGGCGAAGCCCGCATCTATACGGTTACCGAACATCCCGCACTCGCCGCCAAGCTCTACCATCGCCCGTCCGAAACCCAGGCCCTCAAGCTCGCGGCCATGCTCGCCAATCCGCCGCAGCAGCCCGTCACCGGCCATGTCGCCATCGCCTGGCCGGTCGACCTGCTCCGGTCCGTTGACGGACAGCGCATCGTCGGCTTTCTCATGCCCCGGGTCGTGGGCGCTTATCCTCTGATCACCTTCTACAACCCCGCCGCCCGAAAACAGAACTGCCCCTTGTTCAATGCCTCGTATCTTTACCGCACCGCGCGGAATCTCGCGGCGGCCATGCGAGCCCTGCACGCCGCATCCTGCGTGGTCGGCGACGTCAACGAATCCAATATCCTCGTCACCAGCACTGCCCTTGTGACCCTCGTTGACACCGATTCCTTTCAGATCCGCGATGCCGCAACCGGCGAAATCCATCGATGTCGCGTCGGCAAGCCCGAGTTCACACCCCCCGAGCTGGCCGGCGCGAGATTCGCCGACGTCTCGCGCCGCCCGGAACACGACCTGTTCGGCTTCGCGGTGCTGGCTTTTCAACTTTTGATGGAAGGCACCCACCCTTTCGAGGGCGTCTACCAGGGCCGCGGCGAGGCCCCTCCCTACCATGAACGCATTGCCGCCGGGCATTTCCCCCATTCGCCCCGGGCACGTTCCCCCTACCTGCCCAAGGCCACCGCGCCGGACTTCGCCACCCTGCATCCTCGCCTGCGCGAGCTGTTCATCCGCTGTTTCGTCGACGGCCACCGCGACCCCTCGGCCCGACCCGACACCACTGAATGGCAGGACGCCCTTGACGAAGCCGAAGCGGCCCTCACCGTGTGCACGGTCAACGAGCAACATCGTTATGGCAGCCACCTCGACGAGTGCCCCTGGTGCCAGCGAGCCCAACTGCTCGGCGGCCGCGATCCATTCCCCTCGCGCCAGGCCGTCCAACGCGGCCAGCATGTGGACCCCAAGCCCGCACAGCAGTCGCCCAAGGTGATTCCCACCAGAATCGCCTTCACCGCGCCCGCGGCGCCGCTGACCTTCGCGCCGCCCCTTCCCTCGCCGCGCCGGTGGCCGCGTTATGGTCTTTCCGCCGCCATCGTCCTCGTTGCCCTGGCTCTGTTCATTCCGATGGTGAGGTCTCTCATCGCTGGCCGCAACCCCTTCACCTCCTCGCACGCGGCCAGCATGGTCGCAACCCTCCCCGGGCACCAGGGATGGGTCTACAGCGTTGCCCTGTCACCCAGCGCGGACAGAATCGCCACCGCAGACAGCGCCGGCGTCGTGCGACTTTGGGAATTCGCCTCCAGACGCCGGCTCTGGTCGCAGTCCGACGGCAGCGAACCCGTCCACGCCGTGGCCTTTTCCCTCGACGGCGGCATTCTCGCCAGCGCCGGCCGCGGCGGCGATGTGCTTCTGCGGCATTCCCAGGATGGCCGACTCGCGCGCCGACTCACCGGACACGCCGGCCCCGTCAAAACGCTGGCATTCTCTCCCGATGGCCGGCTTCTGGCCAGCGCTGGCGTGGACACCACCATCCGCCTCTGGGATGTCGCCCAGGGGGAACATGTCGCGACCCTCAGCGGTCAGGGGCGGCTTATCCAGGCCGTCGCCTTCTCCCCGGACGGCGCGAGGCTGGCCAGCGGCGGCTGGGGCGGCGAGATATGGCTCTGGGATGTGCGGACGCGGACCCATGTCGCACCGTTCACAGGCCACGAAGACGCCGTCCTCTCCCTCGCCTGGTGGCCGGACGGCCAACAGTTCGCCAGCAGCGCCGCCGACGGTTCGATCCGGATTTGGGACTCTCGTTCATCCCGGTTCCGCAGGCTTGACGCGGGCAAGAGCGATGTGCACGCCGTCGCCGTCCATCCGGATGGAGAAAGCCTGCTCAGCGCCGGCATGGATGGCCACCTGCGGTTCTGGGGCCTTGACGGCAGACTGCTCGGATTGGTCCCGGCGGAAACCGGCGGCGTCTGGTCCATGGCCCTCTCGCGCGATGGCCAGGCCCTCGTCACCGGCGGCATGAACTCAGCCAAGCTATGGAAGCTGGAATGACGCGAAGAAGGAACTGCGGGAAGGCCATCAAAGGATGAATGATCGCAGGTGTAAGCCTCCCCGCAGGTTCCAGGACGCGGATATTGCAATCAGATTCGCACCATCACTGCCGCCCCTCAGCACGTTCGCGACGACACGTCAAGCGGCCTTGGATGCACAGCAGCAGCCCATACCCGAGCATCAGCCCGAGCCCGACAGCGTAAGCGATGATGGCGAACTTGGTTCCCTGATCCATCTCTGCCTTTCCGACCGGCCATGGCACACGGGCCACGTCAGACGATCCCCTCGGTCACGCGGACCCGCGGCGCACGCGGCGCAACCACCTCGAAACCGCGACTCGTCTCCCATTCATGCGCCCTGCGGTTAAGGTTGAATCTCGCCGCAATCAACCCGAAGGTCATCAGCGTCACCGGCACGAACCACACCAGCAGCGTCACCAGCATCCGCGAATCGGCCACGTCGATGCTGCTCGGGTGAACCGGGTCGGGAATCAGTCTCGCCGACAACCACACCAGCGGCACATCCAGAAACGCCATCACCCCGTATACCGCGCACACCAGCGACCGCCGCTGCGGCGACTCCACCGACGACCGGATCATCAGGTACACCACGTACAGCAGCCACAGCATCAGGCTGAACGTCAGCTTCGGCGTCCACGCCCACCACTGCCCCCAGGCGCTCTTGCCCCAGATCATCCCCGTTGCCAGCACCCCCGTGCACAGCAGCACGGCCACTTTCGCCCCAGCCACCGCCAGGTCGTCCCACCACCCCTTGCGCTGCACCAGATAGCCGATGCTCGCAATGAACACCACGATGCACGCCAGCAACGCGTTAATCGCCATCGGCATGTGCAGGTAGAACACCTTCTGTATCTGGCCCATCGTCTGTTCTCGCGGCGTGTAGGCCACCAGCAGCGCCAGCGCCGCCCCCAGCGTCGCCAGCGTCACCGCACAGTAACCGAACGATATCGCTCGCCGAGACATCACCAGGACTCCTAAGGCTCCAGGACCCACTCAAACGCGAGCCAGCTCACCACGACAAAGATGAGGTCAAACGCCAGAAGTACAGCAAACGCCGAGCCATTGAACGACAACCCCGGCTCATGAAGCTGGCCCACCAGCTTTGTCGACGCAATCACCAGCGGAAGCGTGATCGGGAAGATCACCATGGCCAATAATCCCCCCGCCAGCCGCGATGAGCTCACCACCGCCGCGAAAAGCGTTCCCACGGCCGCGAATCCCACCATGCTCATCGCCATGATCCCCAGGAACGCCCCGGGGTTGCCCGACAGGTCAAATCGGAAGAATAGAATCCCCACCGGCGTGATCACCGCCGCCACCGACAGCATCAGAACGACATTGCTCAGGAGTTTTCCCGCATAGATCGCCCCCCGGTCCATGGGCGCCAGCATCAGCCCCGCCAGTGCCCCATCCTGACGCTCGACCGCCATCGTTTTCTCAAAACAGAGAACGCCGCTGAACAAATACGCCACCCAGAGCACTCCCGTCGCCGCCGAACCCGCCGCATGCTCCGTACCTAGTCCGAGCCCCAGAACCGTCACAATCAACACCCCCAGAACGATCACCAGGCCCACGGTCTGACGGCTTCGGGCCTCGATCCGCAGGTCCTTGCCCGCCAGCATGAGGATTTGCCGCAGCATGCGCATCAACCGTGCTCCATTTCACCCAGCACCGCCGCCGCATCCAGCTCCTTCGCCGGACGGTCGATCACGATCCTCCCCCGCCGCAGGACTACCGCGCGCTCCACAATCCGCAGGCTCTGCTCGATGTCGTGATTCACCAGCACGATGGTCTTGCCCGCCTCATGTAATTGGCCCAGAATCCCCTCCAGCGACCGCGCTGATGGCGCATCGAGCCCGTCAAAAGGCTCATCCGCCAGCAGCAGGTCCGGCTTGTGAACCAGCGCCCGCGCGATTGCCAGCCGCTGCGCCATGCCCCGGCTGTACGACTTCACCGCATCGTCGGCCCGGTCGATCAGGTCCACCGCCTCCAGCAGCAGCTCCGCCCGGCCGCGCGGGTCCGGAACCCCATATAACCGGCCGAAAAACTCCAGGTTTTCCCTCGCTGTCAGGTCGCGGTAGAGCATCGTCTGGTGCCCGATCAGCCCGATCCGCGAACGCACCGCCGGGCAATCCCGGCTCACGCTCCGGCCAAACAGCTTCAACTCGCCCTCGCTCGAAGGCATCAGCGTAGCCAGGATCTTCAGCAGCGTGCTCTTGCCCGCCCCGTTCGCGCCCAGCAGGCCTACAAACCGCCCGGCCGCAACCTCCAGGTTGATCCCGCTCAGGATCGACCGCTCGTCAATCCGTTTGCCCAGCCCCGCAGCGTTCACCACCATCGCCGCGTTCGTCGCGGCGGCATCGGGTGAGTCGAGTTGCGCGGGCAATGCCGACATGTCGGTGACACGGGCCGCACGCCCGTGGCTGGATGCGCCTGAACTATGCGGTCTTGGCTCTTCCGGCCGGGCCCTTGAACAGCACGATCCCCGCGCCGATCAGCAGGATCAGCACCACACCTACAATCGCGATCACCTTCGCTGGGTTTCCTCCCGAACTGGCGACGCGCGCTGGCGTCGTCAGGAGCAGCCTCGCCTCGAACCCCGCTCCGATATCCTGCGCCATGAACATCTGCACCTGACCCTCGCGGGTATCCTTCGCTCCCTGCGATTCCATCCCCGTGGGCTCCACCAGCGTGCCGTCCGCCGCCACCATCGCGATCATGTGCTTCACCGGCGCCGGCGCCACGATGCTCACGCTCGCCTTGTTCTGCTGAAGCGGCACGACATACGCGAACTCCGCCATGGTCATCGCGGGCAACAGCGCCTGGGTGGTGACCAGCTTGCCATCCTTCAGCGTCGAGCAGCACTGGTGCAGGTCCCGGCCCACCTGAAGATCCCGCGCGCCGGGCGGCAACGGGATCGAAAGCGTCACCCGTGCGCCGTCCGCCCGGGCTTCCCCGAGCCATGCCTTGTCCGACGGGTTCTCGATTGCCATCATCTCCCAGACGAAAATCCCCTTCCCGTCCTCGGTCCTTTCCATCCTGAGGTGCCGCATGCCGACGCGCCAGGCCGGCGCCTCGGTCGTCGACTCATAGACCGTCACGTCCACCTTCCCCTCCGGGTGGAGGCTGTCCATCGCGCTGGTCAGTCCCGAATACTCCGCCCCGGCATACGTCAGCATGACGTTGGCCTGGAACGGCGGATTCAGCGGCACCTGGTCAATCACGGCAACGCCGTTTTTGTCGGTCCTGGCATCCAGTTCCCGGAAGACTTTCTGCTGATGCCACAACTGCACCTTCAGCGGCGCCTCGCCAATGGCCGGACCGCCCTGCGTACCCTGCACGAGCCGAACCGTGATCTTGCCGTGCGTCGAAGGGTTGGTTGCCGGTGGCATCATCGGCGGATGTCCGGCGGGCATGCCACCCATTCCGCCCATGCCCACGCCCGCGACATCCGGATGCCCTGGCGGCATGGGCGGCTTCTGGCCCTGGCCCGTCGCGACCCCCGCCAGCGCCAGCAGCGACGCCATGATGATCCAACTCGCCAACCGCATGAGTCTCTCCTGGTTACTGCGCTGGGACTGCCTGAATCAGAATGTCGAATGTGCAGGCCCCGCTCGCGCGCCTCGCCCCGGCCGTTGGCCATTCCGTCATTCGACATCCCTCATGGCGCCGACGCGGCTCTGTTCACCTAATTCGTCGCATCCAATGCCAGCCCCGCTCGCCGTTTCGGCTCACGCCGCGATGATGCACCGGCCGGCCCTGCTGTCGCCTTGGGCTCCATCGCCTCCACCGGCACAGGCCGGCGGGCAAGCGTCGGGACCAGGCACCACAGCCCGCCCACCATCATGACGATTCCGCCAATCCAGAGCCAGATCAGCAGGGGAAACACCGTGACGTTCAGGATAATTCGCGATCCGCCGTCGGCCCACTCCCCGAGGGTTACGAACAGGTCCGAACGCCAGTTCGAGCGTAGCGCCACCTCGCTCGTCTGCTGCCGCTGGCCGCGAGGCGGCTGATACACGCGCATCTCCGGATGCATGTCGATCTGCCGGCCCGACGCCTCGACCACGGTCAGGTCGGCGATCACCGCCGTGTAGTTCGGCCCCTTCGCCTCCCGCGGCCCCGCGTAGGTCACCTTCATCCCACCAACCTCGGCCGACTGCTTGAGTTGCAGCGGAACCTCGTATTGCGTCTTGAACAGACCCGACCCGGCCACGCCAATGATGAACATCATCATCCCGACATGCACGAGATACCCGCCCCACCGCCGGTGGTTGGCGTCGAACGAGAGCAGCGTCGCGGCGACCCAGCCCTCGTCCGTGGCCTGCAAACGAGCTTTCACAGAGCGGATCAGGTCCACGCCGATGGTTCCAACAATGATCCCGCCCAGCGCCGCCACCAGGGTGGCCCAGAACCAGCTCATGGCCCGCCCTTCCTCATCGGTGTTGTCGAGCATGGCCAACACCAGCATGCCGATCACCGTTACGCCGCACAGCACAAACGGAAGCCGAAGGGCCACCCGCAGCTTCTCCCATTCGTTCTTTCCATAAGAAAGCAGCGGCGACAGCGCCATGAGGAACGCCAGCACCAGCGCCATCGGCAGCACCGTGAAGTTGTATGCGTTCTGCGTGGGTGTCATGGCGGCTGCAGAGTCCGAGAACGGCTTGGCCAGCGCCGGCCACAGAGTCAGCACCATCGTCGTCACCATCATCAGGACCAGCAGCACGGTCCCTGACAGCAGCGCCCCATCCTTCGACAGCAATTCCTCGATTCGGTGATCCGGCCGCATATCGCCCCACCGGCGGATGATCAGAACCAGGCTGACCAGCCCGGAGAGAATCAGGAACACCAGCACCGTATTGCCGATCATCGAGGCGCCAAACCCATGCACCGACTGCACGATCCCGCTCCGCGTGATGTACGCGGCCAGGATGCACAGCAGGAACGTCAGCGCCGCCAGCACGGCGTTCCATCGCTTGAATATCCCCCGGTGCTGCTGGACGAAGATCGAGTGCAGCAGCGCTGTCGCCGTGAACCACGGCAGCAGCGATGCATTCTCGACAGGGTCCCATCCCCAGTAACCGCCCCATCCCAGTTCCGTATATGCCCACTCCGATCCCAGGATGATCCCCGCCCCAAGCAGAATCCACGCCACCAGCGCCCATGGCCGGGCCTGCATGATCCAGCGGTTGTCCATCTTCCCTGCCGCAAGCGCCCCGATCAGCAGCGCGAATGGAATCGTGCATGCCGCATAGCCGGCGAACAGGATCGGCGGATGCGATATCATCCCCGGGTCCTGCAACAGCGGATTCATGCCCTTGCCGTCCGGCCGCGCCTCGGGCAGCACCGCAAACGGATTGGAATGGGCCTCTTCCGTGTCGGGAAGCACCATCAGCGCCGCCAGGAAGCCGATGGACAGCGCCAGCACGCCCAGCGTCACCGCGTACTGCCCGGTCTGTTCCCGGCGGTTCCAGTAAGCGCAAATCGTGCTCATCACCGCCAGCATCAGCGTCCACAACAGCACGCTGCCTTCCTGGCCAGCCCAGAACGCCGCGATCTTGTACCCGACCGGAAGCGCCTTCTCCGTGTGCCGAGCGATGTAATTGAACGCGAACTCGCCCCGCAAAAGCGCCACCAGCAGCACTGCCGACGCCGCCACCAGCAACACCGTCATCAGGGCAATCCCTCGGCGAGCGGCACGGCGAAGCCCTTCGGATTCAAACCGCACCGCCGCCAGGGAAACCAGGAGAACCACCGCGGCCGCCAGGATCACCAGCACCAGGCTGCCGTCGCCGACTGTCTTGATCAGGTCTGTCATGACGACTGCTTCTCCGCTCGCTTGCGGTCGTGCTCGGCCGAGTCATACTTGCTGGCACATTTGGTGAGCATGCTGTCCGCCTGGAAGACGCCCGCCCCGTCCAGCTTGCCCTCGACCACTACTTCGCACCCGGGCTTGAACATGTCGGGCACCACGCCTCGATAGTTCACCGCCTGTTGATGCGACTTGCCCTGCAAAGTGAAGCTCACGCCCAATTGCCCGCTGGCCATCTTGAGGTTCTCTTCACTGACCTGGCCCGCCAATCGCACTCTTTGAGTACGATATTTGGGGCTGCTGCGGAAGTCGTCAACCTCCAAGTGATAGGAAACCCATCCATCCTTCAATCCGGCGTAAGCCAGATAACCAATGGCCGCCAGCAAGATCGTGCCGGCCGCCAGAAACTTCACCACCGTCCGTCTCATGCAACACTCCTGGTTGCCAGAAACAGAGACAACTCCGATGCCAGATCATCTCCGGCGATGGCCATATTTGCAAACATATTTAAGCCCGTTACTTAGATCGGGATTGCACACGCAGCCCCACACGCCGACCAACGGGTTTGTCTCAGCCCTGAGACCCGCTCGTTTTGCCCCCATCCTGTATGCGGGAACGGATACCGCACTTGTCTCGGCCTGTTTCTAGATGGAAGAATGGCAACTGGTGCACAAAGCACTCAGGTGATTGCTTTTCACCAGCAGGTGCTTTTCTGTTGAATAGGGGCTGTGGCATGACCCGCATCCCACGCGATTATCGAACAGGCGGATTCGCGAATCCAACGCCGCCGCGGGGGGAAAAGTCCGTTCTCGTATAGGCCGCCCCACGGTGTCCCGCCGGCTCCTAAACTCCACCCCCACTGGATGTTCCCCGTGGCTTGACACACCCATGCCATCGGAAATATCCAGCGCCACCGCGCCATCATGACAGGCGAGACAACTGCGGGTTTCGGCATCCACTCCGCCAGTTAATCCTTTATCTGAAAATGACTTGCCTGGCCAGAGAAGGTGCGCTTGTGTCAGCCTGGACCCATGCCCCCTCCGCGTTTCGCCAGGATCGTGGCATTCCACGCACAGCCCCAGCGGGCTGCCGCCTTCTCGAAGCATGGGCGAATGCTGCTGCCGGGCCCGATCATGGGCCGCGGGATCATCGTTGTCATGGCAGGTCAGGCAGGTGATCTTCCCCTCGGTCAGCGGGAGGTGAGATGGCACCCGCATTGACGGCGTGATGCCCACCGGGTGTGAAAAGAGCACATCCACCTGATGGCATTGCACGCAACTCTCGCCCTGGACCGATGCGGCCCGCACCGCAGTGCGGCCGCGAGCCAATTGCGGCGTGCCGCCGGTGTGCGGCCGTGCCTGGCCAATAAACCAGACCGCCGCCAGTACAAAGACCGGAATCAGCGGTCTTGCATCCTCAATCGCCCGCGTCAATCGGCGCAGGCACGCTGACATGTGGTCTGACGGCTTCACGCTTTGGCCCTCGCTCCATTCCTTCGACCCACCTAGCTTCGGCAGGAATGGCGCGCGACTTGGGCGCGGCCCTCGTTATCAATACTGGCAATGCGGTTCCGTCTGCGTCCGGCAACAAGCCACCGGCCACCACGTCGCCCCTCAGATGCCACGATACTCGCACGCAGCGCTGGCAGTCTCATAAACGACAACCGCCGAAAGCAAGGGCAGGCCTGGTTTCAGCCGGTCCCATAGCCACTGGCTGAGCACCTCGGCCGTCGGATTCTCCAAGCCCTCGATCTCGTTGAGACAACGATGGTCGAGGTGCCGCACTAGCGGTTCGGTCACCCTTTTGATCTCGCCGTAGTCGATCAAGTAGCCCTTGGCAGGTTCCACAGACCCCTCTACAACCACATCAAACCGATAGGAATGGCCGTGCATCCGTCGGCACTTGTGCCCCTCCGGAAACGTGGGCAAGTGATGCGATGCTTCAAAGCGGAATGTCTTGCTTAATCGCACAATCATAGAGCGGAATATTCTAGGGCATGTCAGCCGGGAGTATAGAGCAGGCGTGCGGGAGCTCAGACCTGCGACCGGAGGACACCACGCTCCCAACGGACACTGACAGACCGCTTGCCTTCCAGGAATTCCATCAGTTTCATCCCGAGCAGTTCGCCCCGCCAGCCGCGCAGCAGGTGGTGGTCGGCGGGCGGCGCTCCGTTCTGAATGTCCCGATAGAACCGGATCACCTCTTGCCGGCTGGTGACCAGGGCCGGGTCCACCCCCTGCCCATGACACCAGACCTGGATGGTCGACCACAGCGAATCGGTGCCAAATCGTTCGCCGGCGGTTTCTTCCGGCCTTTCGACCGGCGGAAGTTGCGTCGCGGGCAGGGCAAGGCCGCGTTCCGTCGCCTGCACGATGCGGTCGCCCTCGGCCATCTCCACGGGCTTGGGCAATCCCCTGACTCGCGCCAGATCCGACACTTCCTTGACGGGCGACCGCGCCATATCCACCAGAATCTCATCCTTCAGGTAACCGCGTGGCGGGCTGTCATGGCGCCGGGCGGCGTCTTCCCGCCAGGCGAACAACTCCCGCAGAATCACGGCGTTGCGCGGCGGCAGCCCTCCCGCGCCGCGGACGCGCAAATAGTCCTCAGCCGGGTCGAATTCGTACACAGACGGGTCGCAGAATGATGCGCATTCCTGCCTGGCCCATTCGACGTGCCCCATCTGATCGAGTTTCTTCCCGATCACCGCCCGCAGCGCGTGCAGGTACCGCACATCATCGGCGGCATAGCGCAGTTGAACGCTGGTCAGCGGCCGCTGATCCCAATGGGTGAAGGTGAAGCCTTTGCCCAGCCGCACACCAGTCAATTCCCGCACGAGTTTCGACAGCCCCAGCGGGTAAGACATGCCGATAAAGCCCGCGGCGATCTGCACATCGAACGTATTCGCCGCCGCCTTGCCCGAAAGCCGGTGAACCGGTTCGATGTCCTGCTGCCCGGCGTGGACAATCTTCTCGATGGAGGAGTTGGCCAGCAGATCCCAGAAACCGCGCAAGTCCAGTCCCGCCAGCGGATCGATCAGGCGAATGTGTTGCGTTGTCGCCGTCTGGATCAGGCACAGTTTCGGGAAGTAGCTCAACTCGCCGATGAATTCGCTGTCGAAGGCGAAGCAGCGCAGTCTTCCAAGCGACTCGATCAGCTCATCCAGCGCCGCCTGCGTCGTGATCAACTCGGCAGCGCCGCCGGGAATCAGGGGATCAACGGGAATGGCCGCCGGCTTGTCGTCGCCGTTGGCATGAGCATTCTCGTGGGACCTGGCACGATAGTCCACTCGGGGGTGGCGGCGCTCGCGTTTGCCGCCTGGCTGCGAAGGTCTGGACATAAGGATACGGCTCCAACCGACCGGTTCGCCCGCGCGGCGGCCGGTCGTTCATGACTGGGGCGCATTGTACGGGGCGGCAGGCACATGGGCCAGCCCGCGATGGGGCACATGGGCGCCTTCGGGGCGCGCCGCCGCGGCGCGGGCCTCGCTCGCCTCGATTTCGCCTCGCTTTTTCCGGGGTTTTCCGTTGATCACACGGCAGGCGGTGCTACACTGGTGATTTCTGAATGAGGCTCTTCCCTGATGACCTGTTTGAAAGGATTCACCGATCATGAACGGCATGAAGCAGACTGTTCAGGTGTCGGAGCACGAAGAGCGTGGGACGCATATGACGCTCTCCATGCTGCGTCATGACATCCGCAATCACCTGAATGCCATCAAGCTATCCTGTGCGCTGTTGAACCGCCGGCCCCACGATGTGATGTCCACGGAGTCGATTCGAGAGATCGACATCGCCGCCGACGGCATCAATGAACTGGTGACCCGCTTCATGGGAGACGCCGACGCTCCCGGGTTGCTCGATTCCACCCGCCATTGCCGTTAACACGGCGAAACGCGCCGGCGAAGGGTGTGCTGTGCCGCGCGATTGCGCCCGCCCGGGCGTCTACGCGGGGTTCTTTCCGAGGGAGGCCCGATCGCTTCTAATGTTCGCATGGATCGAGTACAGGCGTTGATGTGGATTGTGTTCGCTCTGACGTACACGGGCATTGCGCTGGGAGAATTTCCGAGGCTGGTGCTCGACCGCACGGGCATTGCCCTGCTGGGCGCCATCGCCATGCTGGTTGTGCACGGAATCGGGATTCGCGAGGCCGCCAACCACGTCGATTTCGAGACGATGTTTCTGCTCTTCGGGCTGATGATCTTCTCAGCCCAGTTGCGCGTCGCCGGCTTCTATGTATGGTCGGGGCGGTTCCTGACGCGCCTGACCGACCGCCCCAAGCGCCTGCTCGCCGGGCTGATCGGCATCAGCGCCCTGCTCTCAGCGCTTCTGGCCAACGACATCGTCTGCCTTGCATTCACCCCCCTGCTGTGCCAGGCGCTGCTGGCCGCCAGGAAGAACCCGATCCCCTTTCTGCTGGCCCTGGCCATGTCCAGCAACATCGGCTCGGCCGCCACGATCATTGGCAACCCGCAGAACATGTACATCGGGACCATTGCCGCCCTGCCGTTCGGGCACTTCATGCTCATCATGACTCCCGTTGTCCTGTTGGCCCTGGCGCTTTGCTGGGCAATGATCGTGTTGGCCTTTCGTCACCATTTTCTTCTCGCCGATGCCGGAGATCGTCCCGCGCCCGATCCTCATCGCAGCGAAGGCCAGACGCTTGTCCCGTCGAGCCTGCCCCTTCAGACCGACATTCCCGAACGTGATGCCTACCTGATCTGGAAGACCCTTTTCCTGCTGGCGGCGCTGGTTGTATTCTTCCTTTTTGCGCATGGCCCCAGCGCGAGCGAGTGGCGCGCGATCGCGGCGCTGGCGGGCGCCGGCATGCTTCTCTGCTCACACCGGGCGAAAGCGGCGAAGCTCTACCAACTGGTCGACTGGAACCTGCTGCTGATGTTCCTGGGACTTTTCATCGTCAATGGTGCGATGAAGCAGCGTGGACTGACCGGCCAGACGCTCGAAGCCATCGCCTCGACTGGCCTGCGCCTCGATGAGCCGGTGTCGCTGGCGGCCGTCACTCTCATTCTGAGCAACCTCGTCAGCAACGTGCCCGCGGTCCTGCTGCTCCAGCCATCGCTGACGCAGGCCGACAGTCATAAGCTCTGGCATCTGCTGGCGCTGATCAGCACGTGGGCCGGCAACCTCACGCTGGTCGGGAGCATCGCCAATCTCATCGTAGCCGAGTCGGCCGCCGCTTTTGGTGTGGATCTGAGGCTGAGGACTTATTGCCTGGTGGGCATTCCCGTCACGCTCGTGACCGTAGCGATTGGCACGGCTTGGATTATGCTCGTGATGTGACTCGGTGAGAAAAGAGGATGCAAAACAACCTCGCGCCGGGCGTCTCGGCCCGGAGCTTCGTCGCATGGTCGGCACAACCTGTTAAAGAGCAGGGATTTGCGCCACGACTGCCGCTTCGTCGGTCCGCCACCAGGCTCGCACGCCTGCGGACGGCGGGACAGCGATGCCCAGCCATGCCGCGCAGGTTGCAGCGGCATGTCGCGCCTGTTGCGGCGATTCGAAAATCTGCTCGATGCTCTTCTGTGTCTTGGGACTGCGCCAAGCACTGAGGAAGTTCCCGACGGTATAGACATTCAGCATCTGCAGCGGCAGAGCGATTTCGGCTCGCAGGACCTGCGACAGGGACAGGTCGAGAATAGGATTCCTGGCCATTGAATCACCCGATCCTAACTCGCTCCGTTACAACGACCTGTGACCCAGGCAGAACTGCCGGACATCCCGGCCCGGCATCTTGCCAGGGTAAACAGGACCACGAAAGCGAGCTAATGCGGGCTTATGCCTGACGGCTGGCATTCGCCCCATGCGCCCGTAACATTCAGAGGCATCGCATTCCATGAACCAATGCAACCCGTTGCCGGCGCAATAGTAATGAATGCAAGCCTCAAGGAGTTTCGCCTGGCGAGGTCCCTCTGCCACGCGTCTCCTGCCCGTTGGGCACCATACTACCTGTCGCTCTGTCATCGTCAAACTCAGCCGTGACTGATCATGGGAAATTTTACCGGACGTCGTCGCTCGGACGGCCAACCAACAGCACCGTTCGCCCGCCGGGCTCTTGCTTGACACATCCGGCCGGGCCTTTTACTGTCCCGGCTGCGCGACGGAACTGAACACTCCCTCGAAAGGTCGATCAATCGTGAATCTGAACCTCGAAGGCAACACATGCGTTTTCGGTCTGCAATGGGGCGATGAAGGCAAAGGCAAGATCGTCGATTTTCTCGGCGAGAACGCCGATATGGTCGTCCGGTACTGCGGCGGCGCCAACGCCGGCCACACCGTGCGCATCGGCGGCGAGAAATACTCGACACACCTGCTGCCGGTCGGCGTTTTCCGCCGGGGCATCATGAACATCATCGGCAACGGAGTGGTGCTCGATCCCGAAGCGTTGTTCAAGGAAATCGATGAGTTCCTGGCCCGAGGCGTGGCGATCTCGCCCCAGAACGTCCGCATCAGCTACAAGACGCACCTGGTGATGCCCTATCACAAGGCCGAAGACGCCGCGCGGGAATCGGCCGCCGAGGGCGGCGGCATCGGCACGACGCGGCGCGGCATCGGTCCGGCCTACGCCGACAAGATGCAGCGCGCCACCGCTGTGCGCGTCGCCGACCTCATGCACGAGGAGAACCTCCGCCAGAAGATCTCCCGCATCGTGACCGAGCGCAACAAGGTGCTCCAGTGCCTCTATGACGCCCCGCCGCTGGACTGGAAGGCGGTTTTCGAGCAGTACCGCGATTTCGGCCGCCGCATGCAGCCGTTTGTGGACGATACCACGCATCTTCTCGT
This sequence comes from uncultured Tepidisphaeraceae bacterium, assembly GCA_964570205.1. Classification (GTDB taxonomy): domain Bacteria; phylum Planctomycetota; class Phycisphaerae; order Tepidisphaerales; family Tepidisphaeraceae; genus CAZMXI01. The sequence continues at coordinate 5,538 of CAZMXI010000030.1, read as the reverse complement.
CCAGGCGATCAAGGCCAGCAAGCGCATCCTGTTCGAAGGCGCGCATGCCGTGCTGCTGGATATCGACCATGGCACATTCCCGTATGTGACAAGCAGTTCGTGCTCGGCACTGGGACTGTTCACCGGGGCCGGCGTGCCTCCACGCGCCGTTCAGAACTTTGTGGGCATCATCAAAGCCTACTCGACTCGCGTCGGAGGTGGGCCGTTCCCGACCGAGCAGGACAACGACACGGGCAACTACATCCGCGAGCGCGGCAATGAATACGGCACCACCACCCGCCGCCCCCGCCGCTGCGGCTGGTTCGACGCGGTCGCCGTCAAGTACGCGGTGGACCTGTGCGGCGCCACGCACGTGGTGATGACGCTGCTGGATGTGCTCGGCGGCCTGGACCAACTGCGGATCTGCACCGGCTATAAGTACCGTGGACAGACTCTGGATTACTTCCGGGCCGACATGGATGTGCTGGCCGACGTCGAGCCGGTCTACGAGACGATGCCCGGCTGGAAGGCCGACATCAGCGGTTGCCGGAGTTTCCAGGAGCTGCCGCGAGAAGCGCAGCAGTATGTCATCACGGTCGAGAAGCTCATCGGCGCGCCGATCAAGATGGTCAGCCTGGGGCCCGAGCGGCAGGCGACGGTCATCCGGTAGGCCGGCCCAGGTCGTCGCAGCGGATCGAGCGCCGGCGGACGCGTCCGCTGCGTTCGGGTGTTGGCCATGATCATCTCCGCCAGCTACAAGACCGACATTCCCGCCTTCTACGGGCAGTGGTTCCTGAACCGCCTCGAAGCTGGGTACTGCAGGATGGTCAACCCCTATGGCCGGCAGGTTTACACGGTCGATCTGCGGCCGGAAGCTGTCGATGGCTTTGTCTTCTGGACCCGGAACATCGGACCCTTTTTTGCGGCGCTCTCGGAAGTTCACAAACGCGGATACCCGTTCGTCATCCAGCATGGCGTGATGGGGTATCCGCGCCAACTCGACCACCATGTGATCGCGGCCGCGAGGGCGATCGATCTCCTCAAACGCATCGCGGGGGAATTCGGCCCGCGGACCGTCGTGTGGCGATACGACACGATCGTCTTCTCCTCGATCACACCCGCCGACTTCCATCTCAGCAACTTCGAGCGCATCGCGGCCGGGCTGCAGGGCGTGACCGATGAGGTCGTCATCTCTTTCGCCCAGATCTATCGCAAGACGCTGCGGAACTTGACCCAGGCCGCCCGCGACCATGGTTTCACCTGGACCGATCCCGACGATGAGGTCAAGCACGGGCTATGCGAGAAGCTGGTCCGGATCGCCCGCTCGCGCGGCATGCGGCTCTCGATCTGCTCGCAGCGGCAGTATGTCGTCGATGGGGCGGCCGAGGCGCGTTGCATCGACGCCCGGCGTCTTTCCGACATCGCCGGCAGGCCAATCCATGCCGGGCTCAGAGGAAATCGTCCCGACTGCGCCTGCCACGCCAGCCGCGACATCGGCGACTACGACACCTGCCCGCACGGGTGCGTCTACTGCTACGCCGTGCGCAACCACGCCTTGGCCATGCAGCGATACCGTCGCCACGATCCGGCGAGTGAGATGCTGTTCGAGGATGCGCCTCCATCGCCGCCACTTCCGGCCAATTCGCCGCAAGCCGGCCTTCCGGAATGCCGCGAGCCGCGGACACCCGAAAGGCGTCCCGCGGCTCGCGAAAGAACCGTATCCGCAAACGCAGAACTCAGATCTGAGAATATTCGGCCGGCTTCAGCGGCAGATTGGTGATGCCGCTGAGGATCGCCTTGTCGGCGTATTCGGCCATTTTCCGCAGACGCTGCCAGTCGGGGTCGCCGCCGAACTTCTTCCACGCGGCCTGCTGGGCCTGCTCGCTCTCGAAGCCCAGCATGTAGGTCAGGTTCGGCATCTTCGATCCGACGATCGCCTCGCCGAAGAACACCGGGTTCAGGCCGACGCGACGGAAGATCGCAATCTCGCCGGCATCATTGAACATCTCGATCTTCTTCTGGCCGGTCTTCACGCTGGGGCTCTCGTAAATGCGAAGCTGGAACACGCGTCCGGGGTTCTTCACCGGCGTTCCGATCTGGGGCATCCCGTTGAACGCCAGCAGCAGCGAACTCTCCACGCGCTTGAACGCAGGCTTCTCGGCCGGGGCATTCATGAAATCCGCGCCCTTGGCCATGAATTCCTTATCGGCAAGCAGTTTCTGCGTGCTGGTGAGGGCCGCTTCCAGCGAGGCATATCGCAACAGGACATAGGCCGGGCTGATATCCCTCATCGGATAGAACACGCCCACCGGCGAAACGCCCATCCGGTTCATCGCCGGGATGAATGCTTCGCGCATGAACTGGTCGAAGCCGGGCTTCTGCTCCTCGGTGATCTGATACTGCCGAAGCTCGTAAACATCGCGTGCATTGGCGTCCTCCGCCGCCCGCGCCTGCCGCAAACCGCTTACCGATGCCAGCCCCGCAACGCCCGCCGCCGCCAGAAGTTCTCGTCGATTCAACATGCGCCAAACCGCTCCTTTCCACTCCGAAAATGCCTGCCCCAGGGACCCGGCCGTCGCGAGCGCCAGCGCGCCCCGCCCGGCCGACGAGAAAAAGCTTATCCGATCCAACGCCATTCACAACAAGAGGCCAACTCGCCCGATCACCACTCTCCCCGCACCCGCAACACGGTCACGGACCAGGGCGAGAATGTATGGCCGTATTCCGATGCGATGCCGTCAATCATCGATTCCACCGGCGCCACCTTCTTCGGATCCGTGATCGAGTTCTCATCGGTCAGCCTCTCGCTCGCCAGCACGATCGCCCTGCATCGTGGTTCGATGCGCTTCATTCCGGCCAGTTCGATCGTCGCCGCCTTAGGCTCGGGCGCGCTGTTCACAACCTTCAGAATGATCTCGCCGGCCTTCTCATCCCGGCTGGCAGAGACGTACAACCCCGGCAGCCCGCTCGTCGCCGGCTCCTGCCCGCGCACCTCCGCCGGCAGCACCCGATCACCGCGATTCAGACCGAAAAGCTGCTGCACGTAGTAATTCGGCGTCCCATACGCCCGCAGGTTGTCCAGCCAGATCATGTTGGGCCGCCACTGCCAACGCTCCTCGTGGCCGAACAACGGCGCATACGAAGACATCACCACCACATCGGCGTTGCGCTCCATGCCGGTCATGAACGCCGCTTCGGACAGGGCACAGTGCCAGTTGTTCCGATTCTCCGGACTGACGGTTTGCACGCTCTGCGCCGCATACTCGCCCATGAATACCTTGGGCCCGCTCCGGTCATAACCGTCATAGCGCCTGGCGCTGTCGAAGAACCAGGCGGGAGCGGCGTAGCAGTGCTCATCAATGATGTCCGCGTTCAGCTCTCTCAGCTTCGACCAGAGGAAGCGAAATCGATCATCCGCCGGCTGAGGCCCGGCGCTGGCGATCAATTGAATCTCCGGATGCTTCGCCTTCAGCGCTTGGGCGAATCGCTGATACCGATCAATGTACTGCGGCCCCCATTGCTCGTTGCCGATCCCCAAAAACTTCAGCGCAAACGGCTTGGGATGACCCATCTCCGCCCGCTTGCGGCCCCAGGGGCTGGTTTCCGGACCGTTGGCGAACTCGATCAGGTCGAGCGCATCCTGGATATAGGGTTCAAGCTGGTCCAGCGGGGCCAGTTCACCGGTGTTGAACTGGCACGCCATCCCGCAGTTGACGATCGGCAGGGGCTCAGCGCCGATGTCCTCGCACAACAGGAAGTACTCGTAGAACCCCAGTCCAAAGCTCTGGAAATACTCCGGCGCCGGTCGGTGTTTGAATTCCTGGTTCCACCGGTTGATGATCAGCCGCCGCTCCTCCACCTTGCCGATCGTGTGCTTCCACTGGTAGCGGTTGCTCAGATCCCTCCCTTCGACAATGCAACCTCCCGGGAACCGCACAAATCCCGGTTTCAGATCCGCCAGAAGCTGCACCAGGTCCGCCCGCAGTCCCTTCTCCCGCTGCTTCCAGGTGTTGCGCGGGAACAGCGACACCATGTCCATATCCACCCACCCCGCCGACTCCAGCGACAGGCGCAGCCGCGCGCCGGCTTCCGTTGATGCCGGCCGCAGCGTCGCCGTCCGTTTCGCCCACGCCGACCCGATGTCCGACACCTTCGCCTGCGCCAGCACTCTGCCGCCCGGATTGACCAGTTCCACACGCAACGCCACCTTGGCATCCCGTGCTGTCCTTGCCTGAACGGTGAAGATGTACTCCTCGCCGCCGTGGACGCCCATTCCGGCGAAGCCTTCGTTGGTGACGCCATATCCCTCGCCCGCCTCGTCCGCATTCATTCGCAGGTAGTGCGGATTGGCCGGGTTGAAGGAGTCTTGATCCAGTATGCTCAACGTCCCTGACGACCCGCCCGGCTTGGCCTCGCGCCAGCCGGTCATGGGCTTCGGAAACTCAAAAGACCGGTTCTTTACCAACTCGGCGTACAGCCCCCCATCCGCCCCGTAGTTGATATCCTCAAAGAACACGCCGTACATCGTCGGGCTGATCCGCGCGCCCGGCCGGCCCGCATCCACCACGAGCCGCACCGGCTCGGCGGCCACCCCGGTTGAGCACGTGCATGCCAGCACCAGGGCGCTCATTCCCGCGAGCAACAGCATTCGTTCCATAGGGGTCCTTTCTCGCTACCGCATCCGGTTGATTCGACCATTGTACCGCAGTCCCCCCCGCCAGGTCTCAACTCTTACCCCTCCCACCGGTACATGCTGGTGAGAACTCTAAACGGAGCAGACGCTTGACCCAGACCATCGCTGCATCTCTTGTCGCCAGCCTGTTGATTGTCACCAGCGGGACTGCTGGCGCCGCCGATACGCGCATCAGCTATCTTGACAATGGGTCAATCCGCATCGGGGTGAATCTTGACGCCGGCGGTGCCATCACGCACCTGTCCAAGTCGGGCGACCCCGCCAACCTGGTCAATAACTGGGACTGGGGCAGGCAGATTCAGATGTCGCACTACTCCGGCCCCGTGCCCTTCACACCCCATGGCAAACAGCCTTCGCCCCACTGGATGGGTCTGGGGTGGAACCCCGTTCAGGCGGGCGACCATTTCAAGAACCAGTCCCGCATCCTCGACCACAGAAATGACGGCAAATCGATCTACATCAAGTGCATACCGATGCAGTACGCCCTGGACAACGTTCCCGCTGAATGCACGTTTGAATGCTGGATCGAGCTGGCCGGCAACACCGCGAAAGTCCGCAGCCGCATGGCCGTCGACCGCCCCGACAAAACCCAATACCCCGCTCGGGGCCAGGAGCTGCCCGCCGTCTACACCATCGGCACGCTGCACCGCCTGATGACCTACAGCGGCGACAAGCCCTTTGCCAACGATGCGCTGACCCGCATTCAGAAGAGTGAAGAAGAGAAAGCCAAAGGCGGCTGGCCGTGGGTTCGCTACGCAGCCACCGAGAACTGGGCGGCCCTGGTGAACGATCAGGACTGGGGCGTCGGCCTGTGGGAGCCCGGCTGCTACACCTTCGTCGGCGGCTTTGCCGGAACACCCGGCAAG
>CAZMXI010000029.1:0-33440 GCA_964570205.1 uncultured Tepidisphaeraceae bacterium | reverse complement strand
CGCACAGAAACGCCTCGATGCCGCATCCACCCAATGCCTGGAAGACCTCTACAGAAGCACCGAATACAAGCAGGCGCTGGTGGCCGCCGAGGCCGCCGAAACGCGGGTGAGGGAGCTCCGTGCCGCCCGCCCGGTCGACCGCGAAGCCCTGGTCGAGGCCAGCGCTGCCTGGATCAGAGCCAAGGCGCCTCTTGAGAAGCTCAAGACCAAGGCACTGGAGACCAACCCCGGCGTCGCCGATGCGAAACGCGCCCTGGAACAGGCCAGGGAGAAGCTCAACGCCGCCAGCCGCGGCGGCCGCAATGACTGACCGGCGATCCCGCTGCTCGCCGACCCTCTGCCCTGGCGGCATTTGTGGAATGATCCGTTTCGACAGCCCCAGGGTCGATTTCCGTTTCCGCGCACTTGCACTGGTTGCAGATGTCCTACTGCTCTGGGCCAGCTATCGCGCCGGGCGGATAACAAGGTCTGCCGGTTTTTGACCTGTTGCGCGCGGGCCATTAACCTGTCGGGATGTTGAAGAGTATCCGCTCGGCAGACGCGGGGCCGTGTGCCCAATCGGCCGATTCATCCGCTCATCCGCAGTTTGTGCTGCGCTCCCGCAGGCCCTCCTAGCTCATGATCAACCATTACGACATCGCTTATTGGATTGGCGTCGGCGTGGCCGCTCCGGTCTGGCTTGCCAGGCCCTCGGCGCGGCGAAAGGTCCTCCGCGCACTGCGCGAGCGCATGGGCCATGTCCCCGACCGCCGTGGCGATGCCCCGGCCATCCTCATCCACGCCGTCTCGCTCGGCGAAATGAACGCAACGCGCGGCCTGCTCGAACGCCTTGCCCGGCTTCGCCCGGGCCTGCGTATCATCATCTCCACCACCACCGACACCGGCTTCGCCCGCGCCCAGGAACTGTATGGCAAGAGCGAAGGCGTGACGATCATCCGCTATCCGCTCGATTTCACGCCCGCCGTCACACGCGTGCTCGATCGCCTCCGCCCCAGTCTCATTGTCCTCATGGAGCTGGAAATCTGGCCGAACTTCATCCGCCAGTGTCACAAGCGCGGCGTGCCGGTCGTGCTGCTCAACGGCCGGATGACCCGGCCCAGCTATCAGCGTTATCGCCTGATCAGGCCTATCGTCGCCGGCATGTTCAACAGGCTGGCCTTGCTGTGCGTGCAGGATCCCAATTACGCCGACTGGTTCGCCGCCCTCGGCGCCCCGCGGGAGCGCATCCAGATCACCGGCACGATGAAGTTCGATACGGCCACGGTGGCCGACAGCATCCCCGGCGCGGACGAACTGGCGAAGGCCGTGGGATTGGAGAACGGTCCCGTCTGGGTCTGCGGATCGACGGGACCGGGAGAGGAGAAGCTGATTCTCGACCAGTATCGCGAGCTCTTGAAGCAAACCCCCGCCTTGCGCCTTGCCATCATCCCGCGCCATCCGGAACGGTTCGACGATGTTGCCCGGATCATCACCGCCGCCGGCTTTGCGTTGCTCCGCCGCTCGCAGACGGCCGGCCAGTCAGCGCAAGGCGCCAACTACGTCATTCTCGGCGACACCATGGGCGAGCTGCGCAAGTTCTATTCGCTGGCGGATGCGGTCTTTGTCGGCAGGACGCTGGTCGATCTAGGCCCGCGCCAGCACGGCTCGGACATGATCGAGCCGGCCGCCCTGGCCAAGCCGACGATCGTTGGGCCGTTTGCGGGGAACTTCTCTGAGCCCATGAACCGCCTGCGCGAGGCGAAGGCGATTATCGAAGTGAACAGCGGCCCGGGATTGGCGAAGGCGGTTGAGGCTCTGCTGACGGATCGGGAATCAGCCACTCAAATGGCCCGCCGCGCCCAACAGGTTGTCGTTTCCAATAAGGGCGCAACAGACCAACACGTCCAGGCGATTCTTTCTCACCTGAAGTGATTCGTGACGACTTCTGGGCAGTTTTAACTCGGCGGCAGCGCCTGCGCCGCCGGCGCATTGGCGCTGCGCGTCCGGCTCTTCGTCGGCGGCGGGGCGACCTTGTCCTTCGCCTTCTGCGTCCCCCGCAGCATCGCGATCACGCCTGTGCGGGCCAGTTCCTCAATCCCGTACGGCCGCATCAGCTCAACCATCGCCTCAAGCTTGTCCTCGGTCCCCGCCAGTTCGATCATCAGGCTGTCCCGCGCCACATCCACGATATGCCCCCGGAACTGGCGGACGATCTCAATCACCTCGGCCCGCTTCTCCGGGCCCACGTTCACCGTCATCAACAGCAGGTCCCGTTCGACGTACGCCGTCCCCCCGAAATCCCGCACCCTCACCACCTCCACCAGTTTCGCAAGCTGCTTGCGGACCTGTTCCAGCGTGTTGTCATCCGCCGTTACCACGATCGTCATGCGCGACAGCTCCGGGTTCTCCGTCCGGCCGACTACCAGCGAGTCAATATTGAACCCCCGCGCCGAGAACATGCCCGCCACGCGGGAAAGCACGCCGGGCTCGTTCATCACCAGGGCCGAGATCACATGACGCATAAGCTGCTCCTGTTAACACCACTCAACAACCATGGCAAATTCTACCCTCCCCACGAACACTTGCCACCACCCGGATGTCCATGCCCTTGGCGTGTCGGGCTCATATTGTCCGCGGCCGCAAAACAAACCGGCGGGCCGGATTCATCGGCCCGCCGGAAAAAAGAATCACATCGCATCCCTGAGCTACCACGCCAGCGCGAAGTTCCTTCCCGTCAGCACCTTGCCGGCCGCGACCTTCAGCTTCATGACCCCCGCCTTGGGCTTCCTGCAGAAGCTGTTGGAGAGTGGGATGAGCCTCAGCACGTGGCGGCCGGCCTCCAGGCTCAGCTCGAAATTCCCATCCTCATCCGTGAACACCGACTGTTCGCCGGCATCGAGCACCGCGTTGTTATTGGCGTCGACATAAATCTGAAGGCCGCGAATGCCAGGCTCATCGGCGGCCTGTTTGCCGTTCCAGTCGTGGTCGGCGAAGACCTTCCCGCTGATGCTCGCCTTCTGCGTCAGCGCGAAGTTCCGCCCCAGCACGAACGAGTCCTCCGCCAGCGCCACATCGCTGAATACCGCACCGCTTACGCTGTGCCGCCACCGCTTGGGCGTCACCATCCGCACACGATGGCTCCCCGCAGGCACAGCCTGGAACTCATAGCTGCCGTTGTCGTCCGTCAGCACCATCGGTTCCTTCCGGCTTCGCTTGCCATTGCGGTCCAGGTCCAGGAACACCTGGCACGCGGCCAGCCCGGCTTCGCCATCATCCATCACGCCGTTGCCGTTCACATCATTGAATGCCCGGCCGCCGATGGTTCGCGGCGGGGGAGTCACTGAAACCCGCTTCGTCGCCGTAGCATGCATCCCATCTTCATCCACCACCCAGGTGCAGATCGTGTACTCGCCGTACTCGGCGGCGTAGGCATGCTGCGCAACGCCCGTGCCCGCAAACGACTCGATCTGGCTGCCGTCGCCCCAGTCAACGCGTATCTCGCTGACCGCGTCCGTGCCCGGATCGCTTACGTTCGCCAGCGTCAGGCTATATGGCTGGCCGATTTCGACGGATGCCGCCCCGGCCGCCTCCAACACGGGCGCCACGTTCTGGATCGTCACCGGCATCGTCTGTTCGGCGATGGCCCCGTCCTTGTCTTCCACCACCAGCCGCACCGTGAACGCGCCGTTATCGGCGCACGTGAACGTGAACGGCTGTTCGTTGGATTCGGCCACCATGGCCTCGCCCAGCCACAACTGCCACTGGATGGCGGCGACATCGCCCGCAACATCCTCGATCGTCGCCGTCATGCTCAGCGGGCTTCCTTCCTGCCCGCTGCCCGGATTCGCGATGCTGATCGCCGCCGCGGCGTTCTCGATCTGCACCGTGCCGGGCACGATCTCGCTGTATACTCCCGCGCTGTCGCGCACCCGCAGCGCGATGGTTCGGGTCGCCGGGCCGTCGATGCCGGCCGCGTTGAAGCTCGGCGCGGCCCCGGTCGCATCGGCCTGGAAGACCTCGCCGTCGTAGTCCAGGTCCCATTCGTATGCGGCGATCGTCGCCGCGCCCACGGCCAGCCCCGCGCCCGAAAGCGTCACACTTGACCGCTCCGCGACGGTGAAAACCTCACCCACGATCTCCGCTTGCGGCTGTGATGCGGGGTCAAAGGCGAAGAAGTCCACATTCCGTGCCGTCTGGGCGTATGTCACGCGCACGTCAAGCTGGCCGCTCGCACGGTCCACCTTGCCGGTGTACGCCTGAATGCAGAAACTGGCCGTCGGGTCCTCGTTCGTGAGGTCCGCCCAGACACCGCCGTCGTCGCTGAAGAAGCAGTTGCCGGGAGCGGCCGTCGCGGTGGTCTTGTATCCGATTCCCTCATAGTCCGACCGCGAAATCGCCTGCGGCTCATCGCCGCCGTCAGTCAGATGCAGCACGACAAAGAACTGCTGCCCTCGCGACAGTTCCACCGGCGTTGTCAGGTCGATCGTGTGATAGCCCTTGTAGGCGCATGTGCCCGATTCGGATGCCAGCAGCCCCGCCGGCCCGCCGTCTATCGTCCGGTGTATCTCAATCTCAAAGCTCGCGCCGTCTTCCAGCGTATGGAAACTGACCGCCGTCAACGGCTCCTCCCGCGACGCCGTGAAGGCCACGCACGCCCAGGGCTCCTCGATGGCCGCGATCGGCCCGGCTGGCGCGTGCGTGTACACGCTCGAATACTCCACCTGCGTCACGTTTCCGTAGCAGATCGCATCCTCCGGAACCACCACATCATCGTAGGAAATCCAGAGGTATCCGCCCATCCCCCAGTTGGTGCCGTAGCTGTTGCGCACCAGCCACGCGCCGGGATTGCGCGCCCCGGTCAGCTTCGTGTCATCCCATCCGACAATCGCCACGTCGTGATTGGCGTATGTCTCGGGCCCGTTGTAGTAGTAAGTGTCCCTCCCCTCATCAAAATAGGCGTCGTCGATGTACATCGCAGTCACGACCGCGCCATACGTCATCAACGCGCCCTTGATCTCCTCGGTCGTATCCAGATACATCGCATCACGCACGCAGTACGCCACCGGCCCGCCTGGCGAGATCCGGTTGTCATAGTCGAAATAGGGATCGTCCGACTCCAGCACCGGCCCGCTCAGCCGCGCGAGGTACCCCAGCACGATGTCCTGATCTCCGCCGTCGCATGGTTCCGGATCGTGCCCGTAGGTGTTCTTCAGGTGGTTCTCAGACAGATCGACCTGGTCCACCCCGGCCTTCAGAATCGCGCTTTCGATCGCGCCCATCGCCGCGAACGCCCAGCACGTCCCGCAGTCTCCCTGGTTCCGGATCGCGTTCAAACCGACGTCACGCAGGTCGTAGCGCATCGGGAAATCCAGCGACGCCAGGTCCGGAACGGGTCCGTATTCCAGAACCGGTGCTTCCGCCGTCGCCGCCGCCTCGAACTGCCAGGCGTCCATGCCGACCACGCCCACTGTGTATGTGCCCACGTTCAGCCCACTGAACCTGTAAGAGCCGTCTTCCAGAGTAAGTTGATTCGGCTCGCCGTCCGTCAAGGCGCCATCCTGATCCACGTCCAGGTACACCTGCCACCCCGCCAGGGCCGGCTCCGACGCATCGTGCACGCCATTGGGGTCCAGATCGTGCCACAGACGCCCCTCGATCGCGCATCCGGGTTCCACCGTCACCGTCACGGACCGCACATCCGTGCTCCCGCCGCTGTCCGCCTCGGCATAAAACGTATACGTTCCCGGCGGCAGGATCGTCGTCGGGATCGTCATCTCCCAGCCGTCGTCAATCCAGAAATCCTCGTAAATCAGCGTGTCCAGAATGAGATCCGGCTCCTGCGGGTCGTATAACTGAAGATCAGGCGTGCCGTTCGTCTCGCGATAGAACCGCACGCTCTCGATCGTCGCCGCCAGCGCCGGCACCGCCGTCAATCTCACCGGCTGCCCGGCCGGCAGGGTCCGCAATGACGCCGAAACGCCCGCCAGCAATGCCACCGGCGCAAGGTGTGGGCCGGGAAACAGCGGCTCCTCGCCGGGCCCGGCCAGCATCATTCTCGCTTCCAGTTGTTGAATCATCGATACGCCGCAACCACCTGGCCCGCGATTGGACCCGCCCATCAAGACCTCCTTTGTTGATGCGAGCTACTGTAGTTGCTGAAGATCGCCCGGTCCAGATCGGGTTGGGCAGAAAGCAGCAGAAAAACGGCCAATTTGCCATGGTATCCGTACTGTACTAGTTCTATATCAAATATTAGTAATACTAAAAATATATCCCCTCTTTGCGGTTCCTGCCTTCGCTTCCTGCAGTCCGCCCGCGCCGCCGCTCTTACCACGCCAGCGCGAAGTTCCTTCCCGTCAGCACCTTGCCGGCCGCGACCTTCAGCTTCATGACCCCCGCCTTGGGCTTCCTGCAGAAGCTGTTGGAGAGTGGGATGAGCCTCAGCACGTGGCGGCCGGCCTCCAGGCTCAGCTCGAAATTCCCATCCTCATCCGTGAACACCGACTGTTCGCCGGCATCGAGCACCGCGTTGTTATTGGCGTCGACATAAATCTGAAGGCCGCGAATGCCAGGCTCATCGGCGGCCTGTTTGCCGTTCCAGTCGTGGTCGGCGAAGACCTTCCCGCTGATGCTCGCCTTCTGCGTCAGCGCGAAGTTCCGCCCCAGCACGAACGAGTCCTCGCCCAGGACCATCTCACTGAACGACACGCCGGAGGAACTCGGCCGGTGCTTCCTGGGGACGCTGACCCTTGCCTGACAGGGGCCGGGAACCACATTCTGGAACTGGCATCCTCCACGCCGTTCTGATTGCTGTCCGCGTAAACCTTTCCGGCAACCACTCCGTCGCTCTGGTACTGAGTGAAGTCCTTCCATGCGATGAGCGTTCCCGACCGGATCGTGACCGCATAGGCCCCCTCGCCCGGCAGGTCGGTCGCCCATCCCTGCGGCGCCTCCGCCCTGATCTGGTAAACACCCGGCATCAGGTCCAGGCGATAACTGCCTTGCGCATCGGTGGTTGACGATGGCTCGCCATCCTGCCACGTTCCATCTTCGTTTACGTCCGCGAAAACTCGCCGTCCGGCCAGTCTGGCCCCGCTGTCCTTGACCGAAACCGTGCCGATGACCGAGCCGGTTCGATACACGCCGAAATTGACGTGCATCTGCACCATTCCCGCCGGAAGTGCAACCTCGTGATACCCTTGTGCTGGATACGACTGGACATACGGCTGCTGGATTTCCGCCCGGATAATGTAGCTTCCCGCATCCAGTTCCAGGCTGTAGAAGCCTCCGGGACCGGCCGTCGCGAACGGCTCCCCATCCTGCCATGCCCCATCCCGATTCAGGTCGGCGTAGGCACGCCAGGTGGGCAGCGGGGCATCGCCAGCCTCCCAGATGCCGTCAGCGTCCAGGTCCTCGAATGTCATGCCCGATATGCTCGACAGCAGCCTTCGTTCTTCCAGCCGCTCGAAAGCCCGAAACATATCCGCTCCCGCCAACATCGACCAAGGAACATTCCACCCCGGGGGAACCAGACACACCCTGATGACAAATCACTCTAACCTGCGACGGTTGCGCAAGCAAGAAAAAGCCACGTTTCGCGTCACCGGGATCGGCCACGGCAGGCTTGTCCCTGGTCATTTCTCCGGGCCGACTTCAACTGTCCAGCTCTTCTTGTCCAGCACGACGGCATACTTCGCCTTGTCGCGCACCGTGACGGTGATGGTGTATTTCCCGGGCTTGCCATAGCTGTATTTGCAGCGATTCGTGTCCGTCCAGGCGCAAGGCTTGCCTTTAAACGAGGGTTCGCCGAAGTCCCACGCGTAACTCGCCGACACTGGAGGCTTCTCGACGTTGATTTCAAATACCGCCTCCTCCCTGGCGGCCAGCGCCGGCGGTAGATGCTTCAATCCCAACATCCGGGTTGCACCGGCGCCCGGGCTGGGTTGGGGCGATGAAGGCGAAGCGCTCGGGGCGGCGGTGGCTCCACGGGTGAAATCGGGCAGTGGCGGAGCGGTATAGCCCGGGTCGGCCAGAACCGCCTTCAGCTTCGCCTCGAGCTCGCGCGGCGGAGTCTTCTTGAATTCATAGATGCATGCCTCGCCGACCGAAGCGGCCGGCGTGCGCCCCTTCAGCAGGACGATGAACAGTTCGCTGGTCTGAGTGGTGCCATCCGGCACATTCTTGAAGGCGATCTTGACGTCTTCGCTCACGTTGTCGTTGACGCCGATGCGCAGCACCGACTTGTTGTGCCCCAGCATCATCACGGTTCCGGCGTGGAAGCCCTCTTTCGCGAACGTATGTGCGAACACGGGATACTCAGCGTGGTCGAACCAGCAGCCGAGGCCATCGCCCGAGGGGTCGAACAGCGTGGGAACCGCGGCGCGCCGTCGCGCCGATTTCACGAAGTACCGCGCGGCGGGATGGTCGGGCTTGCACGTTTCCGTCACGCTGCCGGTGACGCCGATGCTCCACGTGGCGCCCGTCGGAATGATGTCCGGCAATGCATCCCATGTCAGATCGCCGGATGCCGTGCACATATAGTCCATCTCGATGTTGCTGAAGTCGCCGTCCTGGGTCATCAACCGGGTGCCTTTGAGGCGGATCTGCCCGTTGATGGTGTGCGTGCCTTCGAACTTGCCCTCCGCGACCTTCTTATGCGTGGTGACGATCTTGCCTTGCGGGTCGGAGTCGTCATCCTTATATAGCTTCGAGTCCGCGGCTCTCCTCTCCTTCAGAACCCAGTAGCCGACCGGCAGAACCTCGGGCGCCAGCACAAACTCGAAAGAGGCCCGGTCAATAAGCATCCCCTCGCTGGCGTTGCCGGGAACCGCGTCCGACAGGGCCGTCACCGTCGCACGGAATCGCTGGTCGCTGCGGGATTCGCCGCGCAGGTGCTTGAGATCGACGCTGAACTTCACATAAGCGCGCGAATGGGGCGGAATGGTGAGGGACTGTTGCAGCGGCCCGGTGTCGCCGGTGGGGGCAACCACCTTGTTTGTCTCCAGGTTCACAATCTGCATCGATACTTCGGCCCTGCGCGGCGCATCCGGGTCGGCGTTGATCACTTCAAGCCCGACGCCGGGGCTCGATGCCATCATCGACAGGCGCGTCATGTCCCCCGCGATCACCCCCGCAACCGGTGGCGGCGGATTGTCCGATTCATCAAGCGAGTTCTTGCGAATCCACGCCTGCCCGCCGGGTTGGCGGCCATCCCAGTCAAAGACATACACCGTCTTGTCGATCCCCGCCGGACCCTCGAACCACACCCCGCGCGGTGGAACGTTCACCGTCACGAACGGGATCTCCCGGTGGTACTTCAGTTCGGCGTTCAGCTCCATCGTAAGGAAGTTGTTCTTGATCCCGCCGCTCAGCCCCAGTTCGTCGGCCGTCTTCTTGACCGGCTTCATGTCATCCTTGTTTTTGACCTGCGGATCGACCACCCACCAGTTGCCATTGGCGTCGTACCCGACCAGAACGACCGCGTGGAACGTGGGCCGGTCCTTGTCCCGCAGCGCGGTGGATCCGAAGACAATCGGATGCCCTCGTACGCCTATGGCTCGCCGTAGATAACGATTCAGCGCCCCGAGCAGAGGGGTGCCCCGCATGTCAAACACCGCGTCCCACCAGCAGATTGTCGGGGCTGCCCCGCTGCGCTCCTGCGCGATCTGCGCCAGCCCGCTGTTCCACGCCGCCGACAGGTTCGGGCACCCGCCCTTGATGCGCCCTGCCTCCAGAATCTTCCATGTCTCGCCGCAATGCGGATCGACCGCCTTGGTGGCCATCTGAATGGACCCCGCCAGACACTCGGGGCTGAGCCCCTGCGAGTAGATCGGTATGCGAATGGGGTCGCGCGAAGCGGGAATCGAATCCCAAAGGTGATACTTGGCCAGATCGAGCACATTCCCGACCGCGCCGATCGCCTTGTACCCCAGGTAAAGCTTGCCGCCGAAAAGAATCCAGCCGGAGAACCGATCCGTCGAGACGACCAGGTGCGTCCTGCCGTCGGCCACTTCAACCCGCGCGGGATAGACCATCGCCGAGCCCGTGGTTTCATCGATCCGACCGACGATCAGGTCTTGTGCCTGCTCCGGCTTGACGTCGGCAATCAGGGGAATGCGAATCTCGACCTGCTTGCGAAACTGCTTGATCGGGGCGTCGCACTCGATCACCAGGCGATCATCGCCGGGACCGGGATAGAGCGCTGCGCCATCCAGCAGACGCAGCGTGACCGGAATCTCCGCGTCAACGGCATCCGCCGGAAACAGCAATTCGATTCCGCCGACCAGGGCGATGCGCCCGCCGGCCGGGCGAACGGTTCCCGTGGCCGATTCCAGCACCTTCCGCACCGCGACGGGCAGGGCCGGCCGGGTCCCCGCGACCGCGGCCGACCGCTGCGGGCTCGATGGGCCGCCCGCGCCGGCGGAGGATGCCGAACCGCTTTGTTCGGAATCGCCGTCGCATCCGATGGAGGCCAGCAGAACCAGAATGGCGAAAAACGCGGAGACCAGTGACGTGAGCCGCATGGATGTACTCCCGTATGGATGCCATTCACTGTAATTGCTAGCGCAACAAACGCAAGCAAGGCTCGCGGCCGACGCCGCGATTGCGCCCGGCCGTGCGTGGGCGGAGCAATAGCTGCCGACGGCAGCGAAATCCTCCACCCCTCGGCCTGGGGATGAACCTGTGGGCGGCCGAGCTGCCGCAACCGTCGCAAGCGGTCCCAGCCCCCGGGGCGCCGCACCCGCTACGAAGCGTGCCGGGCACAGGGCTACTGGGATGCCCCCGTACTGCTGGCGCAGACCATCGGGGCGCTGCTGAGCGGGATGAAGCCCAGGGCCGGCGAGGTGATCGACCTGATCCTCGACGACACCGGGCCATGGCGATTCATGAACGTCGGCGTGTGATAAGCCAACCGGCGACCACCAGCCCCAGCGTGGTCAGGCTGGGTTCGGGAATGGGCTGACTGACGAACAGGATGGCGTCATTCACCAGCGACCCTTCCACGCTGTTGGTGTATATGTCCAGTTCCAGCGTAACGTCGAAGAGGCTGCTGCCGTCGAAGGCGAACAGGCGCAACCCTGCTTCGTTGACGGAACTCAGTTCTGCGAGGGCACAGTTAAGCGTCACCGTAGCCGTTGTATCGAACGGTACGTCCGTTACGAGCCGGTGATACATCAGAGGAGGGAAGAACCCATCAGGCGTGGGAGCCAGCGGCTCCAGCGGATCGGCCGCGATGCTCTCCAGGCTGACCAGGCCTTCGACTTCCGCGAAGCCACGCACAACAAGCCGATTCCCGACGTTCGCATCAACCGGCCCGATGCCGATCGTCTTGGCCATTGTGGCGGGGGCTTCATGGCCAAACAGAGAGAATACGACCGGCTCGACGGATCCTGCCTGCAGCTCGAATACGCCCGTCACCAGATTGCGTGCCGCATCGACGGTCGACGCACTCGCTGAAAGCCACTGCTGCGCCGCGGCGTCATAGCGGTACATCGCAATGGTGTCCTCATCCAGGGCGATCAGCGCTTCCTGGGGATACCACAGGCGGACTTCGAAGCGGTCCACCGGTTCTTCGGGAGTCACCTGGTACGTGGTCCAGGGTACCGCCGTGACATAGCCGCTTCCCGGAACCGCGAATGTCGTGACTGCCGTCAACTCCTCGATCCGCCCGCGCACCACGAAGATGACGCCCGTGCTCTGTGGATTGAGCGGTCGGGTGACGACACTCGCATTCCAGGCCGACGTTTGCCGTAGCAGGTCGACATTGTCGGTAATTGACTGCGGAAAGCGGACTCCGCCACCAACGCCGTGGTCCTGGAAAACCGCCGCGAAACCAGCCCCCTGGACCGGGCGATCCGGGCTGGTAACCTGCCCGCTGGAGATCAGCGACAGGTAGGGATCGCGCTGGCGGCCGGGACCAAAGATCGATTCGCCGTCGACCAGCGATGCCGGGTCGGTCTGCTCCCCCACAGCGTTGTTGTGGATGTACAGCATTTCGCCTTGGGTTGGATTCTGGCTGGGGTCGAGGCGATTATCGAGACAGAACACGATCGCCTTGCTGATCCCGGCATCCTTGAATCGCACCTTCTCCATCAGGTTCAGGCCGCCAGGCTGAAACGGCGCCGCCATCGCCGCGGAGAATTCGTTGAACTGCGTGTGCCACTTCGCCGCCTCGCCCATCACCAGATCCACGATGTCCACCGATGCGGCCAGCCCTGGTTTGCCCGTCTCGGGATCAGTGCTCAGCGCTATCTGGACCGACTCGTCAATCGCTGCGCCCGTCTGGGCAACGGCGGTCACGTCGTACACGAACAGCCCGCCGACATTGCCCGCCATGGTCACATCGATGAACAGGTTCTCTTCGTTGATGTTGTACTTGGCATCAAGGACGAACTGGAGGTCGCTGATCAACTGCACCGGATTGTTCGCCTGAAGACGGGCCGCCGACAATTCGTAGTAGGTCTGTCCCACCCGAACCCAGGGTATGCTGAGAAGGCGGAATACGTCATAGGTCACGGCCAATCCTGAAGCATCCACTGAGCCGGGGTCTGTGAATTGCACGATGCCGTTGGTGCGCAGCCCGTCGCCGCCAACGGCCGTGTAGGGCACTATCCAGTTCTTGCGATTCAGGACGCCGCTGGAGTTCACGACGGATTCATACTGCGCTCCCGCTTGCCGACAGGCGGCAAACAGGGCAACCCAAAGGAAACCAGGGACAATGCACCAACGACTTGAAGACATGGCAAATCCTCCACCCCCGATAGTCATCTTATTGTAGGTCAACAATTAGCCAATTAAACTGATTTGATTCGAGGAAGGGAGGGAATCATAACCCTTGAGCCCGCCAGTCCGCCTTCTTTAACATGCATCGATGCCCCGTTGCCCGCGACGCTGCCTCGGTAGGTTGGGCTACCAAGTGCTCATCCGAGCGGCTGACGCTGGTCAATCGCCCGCAGGTGCAGTTCTGCGCGCACAACGGCGCACGCGGGCTGCGCAGATGCATCTGCTGCTGGGGAATCCGCTCGTCCCACTCCCGATCCGCCCTCCGCCCCCCGAAAGAAACTCCAGAAAAATCCGCAGGCCACTTGAACAAATACCTAACGAAGCCGTATAATACCCCGAACATCGGCGGCCCATCCGCCCCCTCCGGGCCAGCCCCGGAGACCGCTCTTTCACAATCTCATATCGCCCCAGCCCAATGCTCTTTCCGCACCCATCCTCTCCCCACGCAATACGCAATATGCGACTCTATGCGCATAAACCATTGCCAACACAAGTCCTATGCCTCGCCCATGTCCCATTATGTCCCAGAATGTCCCACAGTACAGATTGCGCTGGCTGCCATCGGTGCATCTGCGGTTCCATTTGCTTCGCGCGCCTGCCCGGCGCTGCTTCCCCTCGGTGCCGGCCTCCTCTTACAATCGCCCCGATGATGCTCCAGACCATCGCATGGACCGGCCAAGCCGTCCGCCTCCTCGACCAGACCAGGCTGCCCACCGAACAGGCCCACATTGACATCACCAGCGATAGGCAGATGTGGGATGCCATCCAGCGCCTTGTCGTTCGCGGTGCCCCGGCCATCGGCGTCGCCGCCGCCTTCGGCGTCTATCTCGGCGTTCGCGACTACCGCGGCCGCGAACTCCTCGGCTTCTACGACCGCCTCAACCACGTCGCCGACTATCTCGCCACCAGCCGCCCAACCGCCGTCAACCTCTTCTGGGCCATCGACCGCATGCGCCGAACCGCCCGCGATGTCGGCCGCGACGCCGCCGCCCTTCCCCCCGAACAGGCCGTCGAGTTGATCAAGCAGCGCATGCTTTCCGAATGCCTGTCCATGATCGACCACGACAACCACGTCTGCCGAGCCATCGGCCAGCATGGCCTGGACCTCATCCTGGCCGAAACCGACCGGCAGGCCGCCACCGACGCCGAAATCGGCATCCTCACTCATTGCAATGCCGGCGGACTGGCCACTGTGCAATACGGCACCGCCCTCGCCCCCATCTACGTCGGCGCTGAGAAAGGCCTCCGCTTCCATGTCTGGTCGGATGAAACCCGTCCCCTGCTCCAGGGCAGCCGCATCACCGCATTCGAGCTTCATGCCAACGGAATCCCCGTGACCACGATTTGTGACTCCATGGCCGCCACCGTCATGCAGGAAGGCCATATAGACGCCGTCATCGTCGGCACCGACCGCGTTGCCGCCAACGGCGACGTCGCGAATAAGATCGGCACCCTCGGCGTCGCCATCCTCGCCAGGCACTTCGGCGTGCCGTTCTACGTCGCCGCCCCCACCAGCAGCATCGATCTCTCGCTGGCCACCGGTCGGCAGATCCCCATCGAACAGCGCGATCCCAAAGAGCTCTCTCACGGCTTTGGCCGCCAGACCGCCCCCGACGGCGTGGATATCTACAACCCCGCGTTCGACGTCACCCCCGCCGACCTGGTCACCGCCATCATCACCGAGCATGGCGTTGCCCGACCGCCTTACGGCGAATCCCTCGCCGCCCTCTGTCGCACAAACTCAAACCCATGATTCACACGGAGTTCGCCTTCGCCTCGATCATCGCGCGGGCCTGCTCGAACACCCGCTCGACCCGCTCATCAGTGACGGGTGAGCTTCCTTTCGGGATGCCCATCTCCCCCACGCACACCCGCTCGAAATCCTTGAACCCTGCTTGCTCCAGCGTCCGCCGCGCACAACCCACCTTGCAGCCGTCGATCACCAGCACGCACTCCGCCTCACGCGTCTTGCGCAGCATCGCCTCGACGCCGCCGCCAATGCCCGCCAGGCAGAATCGGCTGGCCACCCCCCGATCGTCCAGCATCCGCGCTGCCCGATGCCCGATTTCCCCCACATCCGCCGCGCCGCTGCAGCAGAAGACCAGTCTCGATCCTGGCCCGCCACGATATTCATCATCGCCATTCGTCATGTCCATTCACATCCATTCTGCCGGGCGTTCAACGTCATCATCGCGCGCTTCGGCGGGGCTGTTTTACGGCCGGCGGATCTTCCTGACAACCTCCGGGTCCACCCCGCGCCGCCGCAACTCGACGATTTCCTCGACGGTCAGGTCTCGCTGGTCCGGGTCGTGCAGCGATTTCAGGTACTCCACCGATACCCCATGTCGCCTCAGCTCGATCATCTGGTTGATCGAAAACTCGTATCCCGCATCTCGCACGCCCTTGGCGAACTCGGTGCTGATGCCGTGTCGCCGCATCTGCACCACATCCCCCACAGGCAGGTCATATCCGGCCGCCTTCAACTCAGAAAGGAAACCCTCCGAGATGCCGTGTCGCCGCACTTCGACCAATTCATCGACGGTCCGGCCATACCCGGCCTTGCGCGCTGCCCCGGCGAAATCCTCGCTGACGCCGTGCCGCCGCAACGTCGTCAAATCCTCCACCGACAGGTCGTATCCCGCCTTCTTCAAGCTCGCGGCATACTCAGCCGAGACGCCGTGCTTCCGCAGCTCGACCAGATCCCCCGGCGGCAGCGAATATCCGGCCTTGCCCAGATCGGTGGCATACTCCGGCGTCACGCCATAGCCCTGCAGCCTGAGCAACTCGTCGAGCCTGGGCTTCTCCGCAAGGGCCCTGCACATCCGGCCGGCGTATTCCAGTTCCAGCCCCGAGATCATCAGCAGGGGCACGTCGGCCGGCTCGATGCCGCCGGCCAGCATGATCGAAAGCCGGTCCATGTACGCCGTGTCCGGCTCAAGCCGCACCTGCCCGCTGCCTCTCTGCCCGGAGTACGAGCCCGTGCAGATGATCTTCCCCGCCGGCCGGAAGATCGTGAGAACCGCCTCGTCGCCCTCGCCCGAAACGCCCTGGACAGGCCGCCACGTCACATCCTTCCGCGGGACCATGGTCTGGCGGCTGTGGTAGTTGTTCTCGCTGCGAATCTCAATCCATACCCCAAAGAGGTCGCCTTCATCGCCGCCGCGGGCTTCATCGGGCCAGTCTCCGTCGCCTGTCCATGTGCCCCGGTGCGCAAGCCCGCCGCCCTCGTCGGCCAGATCCTTGATGTAAAGCTTGACCCTCTGCCTTTGCTCGTGAACGCGGCCGAACTGGTCGTAATAGACCGTCCGCGTGCGCGTGCACCCGAACCCGCAGAAGATGATCAGGATGCTCGACACCGACGCCAAAAGGGCAGACCGCATGTTTCGCCTCATATGGAAAGGACCCACGCGCGCCAACAACGCCGCGCGAGACGGTTGAACGGTATACGACATGACAGACAATCCCCGCCTGCAAAGGTTTGCCCATCAGCCCCGACCATCAGCCAGATCCTGCATCGCCATGGCCCTGCCCGGCGGGGCTATGCTCTCGGCCAACTGGTCCGCCCTCAGGTGAATCACCTGCGTGATCCGCTGGTTCAGCACCTGCAGGCTCGGTGGGCCGCCGCGGATGATCACCTGTTTGACCGATGGATGGATGACCACCGTGGTGTTCACGAACTCGCTGTCCAGGAGCTCCAGGCGGTCGATGTTATAGAACTCGGTGTTCGGAGGCGTCGTGCGCCACGGATTGGCGGTATACGCCTCCTTCAGGAACTCGGCGCTCGTGCTGAACCGGCATCGCTCGAAGGTCACTCTGCCGAAGCTGCCGTCCTTCAGGCTCACCAGTTGGTTTTCGGTATCGAAAAAGGACGAATCCCTCACGATGAGCCGGCCAACCATCGCTCCGGCGCATTCCACGGCGGCCGCCTTGCCCTCCATGCCCGACCATACCCGCCCGAAGCCGCTTCGCTCGATCGTGATGGACCTGATCCGCCCGGCCAGGGTCAGCGCGGGGCAGTCCACCAAGCCCGCCACATGCACATTGATCAGGTGGTAATCGGCGTTCTGGTCGAGCACCAGAGGCTTGTCCTGCGATACATCCTTCAACATCACTTCGGTGGTGGCGGCCCAGGCCGAGCAAACGATTGCGAGGAAAGCCAGAGAGATTCTTGCGAAGTGTCGGCGCGTGGTCATACGCGATCCTTTTGCCACGACAGGTTTCGTTCAGCCCGGATTGACACCGTCGGTTGCGAAAAGTCCTCCGGCAGCCTACCGGCCGACGCAGAAACCCGCAAGCGAAAACTCCGGCTCCTCCGGTGTTGTTACAACTCGTTTACCTTCCTTAGCCGGGCGATGCCTCGTCGCGGGCTCGTTCCACGGAATGGACTTTGAAGGAGCTAAGTGGATTTGCGGCCATGAGCTGCGCGCGACCGACGCCCCCGGCCTCTGAGAGCAGACCCGATACCCTATGCATGGCGGTCCATGGAAAAGCGAACGCTTTGGGTGGTAGGGTCCGTCATGATGGTGGATTTGACCTCTCCGGGCATGCCCGCTTTAATGACCCACCTTGTTGATAGGAGAGCTTGATTATGGCCGAGCAGAAGCAGTCGGGGATTGATACGCGGGCGATTCACGCGGGGCAGGCGCCGGATCCGGCGACCTTGGCACGGGCGGTGCCCATCTATCAGACAACCAGTTACGTGTTCAAAGATACGGAGCACGCGGCTAACCTATTTGCTCTAAGGGAGTTCGGGAACGTCTATACGCGCATCATGAACCCGACAACCGACGTGCTGGAGAAGCGCCTGGCTGCGTTGCACGGGGCGCAGGGTGGCTTGGCCACGGCGTCGGGGATGGCGGCCATCTTCTACGCGGTGGCGACGATCACGTCGGCCGGGCAGAACATCGTCGCCAGTTCGAATCTCTATGGCGGCACGGTCACGCTGTTCACGTGGACACTCAAGCGGTTCGGGATAGAGGCGCGATTTGTGGATTCATCGGACCCGAGGAATGTTGACAAGGCGATCGACGGCAAGACGCGGCTGGTGTTCACCGAGTCGATCGGCAATCCGCGCGGCAACGTGGATGACTTCCCGGCGATTGCGGCGGTCGCCCACAAGCATGGCATTCCGCTGGTGGTGGACAACACGGTGACGCCGCCGCCGCTGCACAATCCGCTCGAGCACGGCGCGGACATCGTCGTGTATTCGCTGACCAAGATGATCGGAGGGCATGGCACATCGATTGGCGGGGCGATCGTGGAGAAGGCGGACTTTGACTGGAAGAGCTCGGGCAAGTTCCCCGAGATCACCGAGCCGGATCCGAGCTATCACGGTGTGAATTTCTGGGAGGCGTTCGGCGGGCACGCCAAGGCGGTGGCGCCGGGGCTGGCCTTCGTGCTCAAGACGCGGTGCGCCATGCTGCGCGATACCGGGGCGGCGATGTCGCCGTTCAATGCTTTTTTGTTCCTGCAAGGGCTGGAGACGCTGGCGCTGCGGGCGCGGCAGCACGTGGCCAACGCCCAGAAAGTGGCGCAGTTCCTGGAGGGGCACCCGGCGGTGCAGTGGGTGAATTATCCTGGGCTGGCATCGCATCCGGATCATGCGAAGGCGACCAAGTTTTTCCCACAGGGCCCCGGCGCAATCCTGGGCTTTGGGATCAGGGGCGGCGTCGAGGCGGGCAAGAAGTTCATCAACTCGGTGAAACTGTGCTCGCACCTGGCGAACATCCTGGATGCCAAGACGCTGGTGATCCACCCGGCTAGTACGACGCACCAGCAGCTCACGGAAGAAGAGCAGGCGAAGGCGGGCGTGACGCCCGATTTCATCCGCGTGTCGGTGGGGCTCGAGGATGTGGCGGACATCACAGCCGACCTGGAGCAGGCGTTGGCCGCGTCGCAGAAATAGGTTGACCTTGCATCGGGGGGGCAAGTCCATACGATCAAGCAGGGTGCGCCTCGCGCAAGAGGCGCACCCTGACGGTTTGTACAGGAGCGATGATTGGCTGTGAGTCCGACACATTCGTGTGCGCCGCGGCCCAAGCGCCAGCATGAGCCGCCGGACAGCCCGACCTCCGTCGGCTGGACCGAGCCGCGGCGGATCGAGCTTGCGCCGGCGGATCGGCCGTTTGAGCTGGAAGGGGGCGGGGCCCTGGGGCCGGTGACGGTCGAGTATGAGGCCTATGGGACGCTGTCGGAGAAGCGCGACAACGTCGTGCTGATTGCCCATGCCCTATCGGGCGATGCGCATGTGGCCGGGTGGGACCAGCGGGCCGAGGAGATGGGGCGCAAGTTCCGCACTCGTTGCCCCGGCTGGTGGGATACGGTGATCGGCCCGGGCAAGCCGATCGACACGAATCGCTACTATGTGCTCTGCGCCAACTTCCTGGGGAGCTGCTACGGGACGACGGGGCCATCGTCGATCAATCCCGCCACGGGCAAGGCGTATGGGATGGATTTCCCCGCGGTGACGGTGGGGGATTGGGTGCGTTCCCAGGCCATGCTGCTGGATGCGCTGGGCATCCCGAAACTGCACACCGTGGTGGGCGGCTCGTTGGGTGGGCAGCAGGCGCTGGAGTGGGCGCTGGCGTATCCGCAGCGGGTGGAACGGGCGATTGTGCTGGCGGCGTCGCCGCGGTTGAGCGCGCAGGGGGTGGCCTTCAACGCCGTCGGCCGGCAGGCGATCATGGCCGACCCGAACTTCCGCGGCGGCGATTACTATGGCCGCACGCCACCGAACCACGGTCTGGCGGTGGCGCGGATGATGGCGCACATCACGTATTTGTCCGAAGAGGGCATGCACGAGAAGTTCGGCCGGCGGCGTCGGGATCGGACGAAGCCCGAGCAGATTTTCGACGTGGAATTCGAGGTGGAAAGCTACCTGGATTACCAAGGCAAGAGCTTCGTCGAGCGTTTTGACGCCAACAGCTATTTGTACATCACGCGCGCGATGGACTATTACGACGCGGCGGCGAGGTGGGGCGGGGGTGATCTGGTGCAGGCGTGCCGGCGCATCGAATCGCGAGTGGCGGTGGTGTCGTTCAGCTCGGACTGGCTGTATACGCCAGCGCACTGCCGCGAGTTTGCCCTGGCGATGTGCCGGGCGGGCAAGTCGATCACGTATGTTGAGGTGCCGTCGCGGTATGGGCACGATGCATTCCTGGTGGAAACCAGGCCGGTGGGGCAGTTGCTGCGGGCGGTGCTGGGAGGGCCGGCGAAATGACTCCCGCGGCCAAGGAATTCATCAGGATGCTGCTGCGGAAGATGGACCCCGCGCTGGCGACGATGAGCGAGGATGAGCTCACGGCGTTTCTGGGGCGGCTGCGCAACGGCCCGGAGCCGTTGGCGCTGGAAGGGTATGCGGTGACGGCGCCGGTGCGCTGGCAGGATGCGGTGATCGAACGGATCATTCCCGAGGGCGCGAGCGTGCTGGATCTGGGGTGCGGGACGGGGCAACTGCTTTCCAAGCTGATCCGCGACAAGCACGTTCGCGGCCAGGGCATCGAGCTGGAGGCGGAGGCGGTTTTCGAGTGCGTGGACAAAGGGGTGCCGGTGTTTCAGTCGAATCTGGATGCGGGGCTGCGAGGTTTCGCCGACGGCAACTTCGACTATGTGATCCTGGAGGAAACGCTTCAGACGCTGCACCGGCCGGTGGAGGTGCTGTCGGAGATGCTGCGGGTGGGGCGAACGGGCATCGTGTCGTTCCCGAACTTCGCGTATTGGCGGGTGCGGCTGGATCTGTCGCTGGGCGGGCGGATGCCGGTAACCGAGACGCTGCCGTATCGGTGGTATGACACCCCGAACATCCATCTGCTGACGTTGAGCGATTTTCTGGACTGGTCAGACCGGCAGCAGGTGAAAGTGGCGCAGGGGTATGCGCTGGCGGAGGGCCGCGTGCGCGAGATGGACCGGAAGAAGGATGCGCTGTACGCGGAAGAGGTGTTGCTGGTGGTGACGAGGTAAGGACGGGCGGCGACTTCGCCGGAGGGGGAAAGCGTTCTCTCGATCCATAGGCGGCTTGTCTCAGGGCAGGGGGATATCCTTGAATTCGAAGGGGATCTCGACCTCGCGGGTCTGCGTGGGAACCTCCCATACAAGTTTGGCGGGCTCGCCGGCTTCCCGCTGGCCAGCCCAGTTGAGGCGTTGGAACTGAAGGGTGACGTTCATCTGATCAGCGCCGGCGCTGGTCTGGCTGACGCCGACGCGCGACAGATCATTGCCCTCGGCGTCGACGAGGCGGAAGGTGTTCCAGGCATAGGCCATGGTCCATTCCTGGGCGCTCCAGCCGGCCTTGTACACGGTGAGTTGGGTGGCATAGTTGTTGTCGCCGATCTTCTTGATGTCCTTGAGCAGGAATTTGCGTCCGCCGATGGTCCTGGTGACGTTGGAAGCGGCCATGACGTTGTCGACCTCAACGGTCTCGGACTTGGTCTGCATCATGAACCTGGTGGCGGCCTTGAGGCGTGCGATCCTGTCGCCGGTGTCTGCCTTGGGCTGGAGCGAAACACTCATGTTCCACATCCACCCGCCGGACGGCGGCTGCATGTGCAGGGTGACGGCGGCATTGCGCGGCATGGCCAGGTCATTGCCGCGGGCGTCGACGCACTCCTCGACATCGGGGGCATAGGCCGCCTGGACAACACGGATCTTGGGTTCGGCGTAAACGGAGAGTTGAATCGTGGCGGTGCGTCGGACATTGGCGGGCTGGTTCAGATCGACGTAGTGTGAGCGGTTGATGTAATTGGCGACGATGAGGAAAGGGCCGGCGACGACGGCGGGGGCCTCGCCGAAGGGCCGCCCGGAGGCGTTGCGGTCCATGATGACCATATCGCGTTCGCGACCGGAGGTCTGGGGCGATACTCCCACCTTGGAGCATATCTCGCGCATGGCCTGCCAGAAAGGTTGCTGGTCGATGTCCAGATCGACCTTGGGCCACTCGCGGCTCTCCCATAGGTTGGTGGGATTGGGGCGAAGCTGGGCGCCGGCTTGCCGCGCGAGTTCGGCGAAGACCTCCTTGGGGTGAGCGCCCTTCATCCTGATCGTGACGATCGAAGGTCCGACCAGGGCCCGTTCGGCGATCTGGGCAAGGGCGGCTTCGAGCCGGGTGCGAACCTCTTCATTGGGGGCGGAGCGAAGGCTGGCCTGGAGCCTCTCACGAATGGCGTCGCCGAGCAGGACCAGCTCATCCTGGGCTTTCTGGCGGACGGTCCAGTCATCGTGGTTGAGCTGGGCCAGAAGCTGGTCAAACCTGGCGAGCGCGTCAGGATCGGCAGGTACCATGGGGAAAGCGGCGCGAATGGGGCGAGTGGCGGGGGCAGGCGATGGATTCGCGGCGGGGGCCAGGTTCAAACCGCCCAGTAACAGCACCAAGACCGCAGAGAACCATCTCGACATCACGGACCTCCCGGCCGACGTAAGGGGCGGACGAGCACATGCCTACGCAAATCAGCTCCAGGCGACAGCGGAGGGCGTGTCGGCCGGACGCCTAATACTACACCGGAAACAGCGGTTCGTGCTTGTTATGAGGGGCAAAATGGGAAGATAGGGAACTTCGGTATTCTCGGAACGGGCAAACCGGCCGGTTAACTTGCCAAGCAGTGGGGGTGAGTCATAATGAGGAATCTGGAAGGCATTCGCTTGAGTTTCTGAGGGCCAGCGCCGGGAGGAGGGTGGACACTCCCTGCAGCGCATACATGCAGGCCACCCGTTGGACATATCGGGAGTAGAAAATGCAAAATGGTTCGGGAATCGCACTGGTTTCCAGGCGGCACTCGGTTGTGCGCTCACGCGTAAAGCACGTGCACGGTGAATCTTGCGTTAGGGTGGCGGCTTCGCGCTGCGTCGAGGATCTGGAGCGCCGGCTGTTTCTGAGCGCGGACTTGGGGTTGCCGCAGGCTGCGATGGCGACGGGGTCGAGCATCATTTCGGGCATCGTCTATGAGGACTTGGATCAGAGTGGCACACAGGAATCGGGGGAGGCGGGGGTTGCCGGGTGGGATGTCTTCCTCGATCTGAACGGTGATGGGATGCTGGATATGGGGCGGACGCCGGTGACCAGCACGCACGCGCCGCTGGACATTGTCGACCTGGAATGGGTGTTCGAGACTCTGAACGTCAGCGGATTTGCGGGGACGATTGGCGACCTGAATGTAACGCTGAACATCGAGCACACGTGGTCGGCCGACCTGATCGTGGTCCTGGTGGCTCCGGACGGCAGCGAGGTGGAACTGGTGAACACCGTGGGTGGGGCCTATGAGGCGGACTTCACCGGGACGGTGCTGGACGATGAAGCGGCGATGAGCATCAATGACGGTGCGGCGACATCGCCGTATACGGGTTCGTTCAGGCCGGAGATGCCGTTGTCGGCGATGGATGGAATAAACCCGAACGGCGTCTGGGAGCTATGGATATATGACCAGTATCAGGACGAAGTCGGGCAGCTTCTGAGTTGGATGCTGGATTTCGAGACGAACCAGGAGCCGCTGGCGACGACGGACGACGCGGGGCAGTATTCATTCCTGAACGTGCCGGCGGGGACGTACGCGGTCACGCAGGTGATAGAACCGGGCTGGGTGGCGGTGTCACCGGCCGGACCGGCGCAAGAGGTGACCGTGGGCGACGGGGAGACGGCCATCGCGGATTTCGCGGTTGTGGCAAGGCAGAGCGTGTCCGGCGTGGTGTTTGAGGATGATGACGCTGACGGTTGGCGGGACGGAGGAGAGGAAGGGCTGGCCGGCCGGCAGGTCTACATCGATGCCAACGACAACGGCCTGCTGGATGTTGGGGAAACGGCGGTGACGACGGACGAGGCAGGCGCGTACGAGCTGACGGAGCTGACGCCGGGGGATTATGTGATCCGCGTTGCGCCTTCGACGGGCTATGCAGTGACGAACACTTCGGACGGGCACCGGGTGACGATCAAGACCGGCGCGGCGGGCCCCGATGAAGTGGATTTTGGTCTGGCGGCGGGGGGTGTTCTGATCGGGATGGTGTACGAGGATGTCAACGGCGACAAGGCGATGGGCGACGGGGAGATGCCGCTGGCGGGCTGGACGGTGTACGTCGATCTCGACAGGGACAATGTGGTCGATGCCAGCGAGCCGCAGGCCCTGACGAACGATGAGGGGCGGTATGGCTTCTCGAACCTGCCCCTGGGGACGAACCTCGTGGCGAAGCTTATCCGGCCGAGCGGATGGATTGCCAGCACGAACCCCTCGGGCGCTGCCGTGCTGATCGCGGCCGCCGAGACGCGATTCGTCGCGAACTTCGGCGCCTACATGTATGGCGCGATCGAGGGCATCCTGTACACCGATTCGAACGCCAACGAAAGCTATGATGACCCGGGCGAGGCGGGCGTGAGCGGCGTTGGGGTGTACCTGGATCTGAACAAGAACGGCGTGCGAGATGCGGGCGTTTCGCCCGAGCCCCTGGTGACGACCAACAGCCTGGGCGAATTCAGCTTCGAGAACCTGGCGCCGGGGATGTATCGGGTGGGCGTGCTGGCGGCAGCGGGAAAGACGGTGATTTCGCCGCGCGGCGGCTTCGCGGCCGTTCAGGTGAACAGCGGATACGCCGAGTGGGTGGAGATCGGCCGGGTCAATGGCGCGGCGATCTACGGTTACCGGTTTGTGGACGACAATGCCGACGGCGTGTTCGACTACAGCGAGGAGGCGGTGGTCGGCGCCCAGGTTTACCTCGACAAGAACGGCAACGGCGTATTCGATGCCGGCGATGTGGCGACGACGACGGACGACTTCGGACATTACGCATTCACGGGGCTTGCGGCCGGGACGTATACCGTGCGGTGCGACCTGCTTGCGGGCGAGGTCTCGACCACAACCAACGACGGCGCGCAGACGGTGGTCTTCCAGCAGACGACCCAGAATCTGGCGGTGGATTTCGGCACGGTGACGCCGGCCACGGTGGGCGGGTTCGTGTATGCGGATGTCAACGTCAGCTACTGGCGCGACGCGGGCGAAACGGGCCTGAGCGACATCCAGGTCCTGCTGGACGAGGATGGGGACGGCGTTCAGGATGCCGGCGAACTGGTGGCCACCACCGGAACCGACGGTGCCTATCTTTTCGACGTGGTGCCGCCGGGGCAGTACGAGCTGGCGCTGCTGAACGTGACGGATTGGGTTGCGACCGAGGCGCCGTATCCGCTGGAGGTGTTCAGCGGCGATGAACAGACCGACCTGAACTTTGGCCTGGCCACGGGCGGGGCGATCAGCGGTCTGGTCTATGAGGATTACAATTTCAACAGCCACGTCGATGAGATGGACTATTACCTGTCCGGTTTCAGGGCCTACCTGGATCTGAACCAGAACGGGAACTGGGATGAATTGAGCGAGCCGGGCAGCATGAGCGACGAGTACGGCAGCTTCGGGTTCACGGGTCTGATGCCGGGATCGTATCTGGTGCGGTTGATTGCGCCGGAGACGGGCTGGTTTGCGATGAGCGAGGCGGATTCGTCTCGGCTGCTGACGGTGGCATCGCAACAGGATCTGGTGGAGGCGGACTTCGCCTGGTACTACGGCGGCATCGCCGCCGGTTTCGTCTACGCGGATGCCGACGAGGATGGCGGTTGGGATGTGGACGAAGTGGGCGTTCAGGGGTGGACGGTGTATGCCGACCTGAACGGCAACCTGGCGCTGGATCAGGGCGAACCCGCGGCGGCCAGCGCCGACGCCGACGGCTACTGGGAACTGTGGGACCTGCCCCGGGGCAGCTACAACATCCGATCGCTGCCGGTGGCGGGCTGGGATGCCGTGGACACGACGTTTGAGTTCAACATGACCCAGAGCGGTCAGGAGGCCTGGGACCTGGAACTCGCGGTTGTGCCGCCGGGCGGCCTGGTGCGCGGGCGGGTGTTCCTGGATGACAACGCCAACGGCGTGATGGACGTCGGCGAGTGGGCCGAAGTGGACCGCGCGGTCTACCTTGACGTGAACAACAACAAATCGCAGGATCAGGGCGAGCCCTCCGCCAGAACCAATTGGGATGGCTACTACATGATCGCGGGCGTGCAGCCGGGCAGCTATCAGGTGCGGGCCGTGCTGGATTCCTGGACGATTCAGATCGCGCCGGCGCCGACGGATGGTCCCTGGACGCTGACCAGCGTGGACGACCAGGTGTTCGTGCCCTTCGCGCTCGCCCCGGGAGCGGTGGTGCGCGGCGTGGTGTTTGAAGACATCAACAATGACATGCAATACGGCGGGGCGGACGTGCCGCTGGCCGGACAACTTGTGTTCATCGACCGCAACAACGACGGCGTCTATCAGGAAGGCAGATCGACGCACGACGCCGCGAATGTGCCGGTGGCGATTGTGGACAAACAGGTTAGCACTTCCGCGCTGGCGGTCAGCGGTCTGGATGGAACGATCGCCGACATCAACGTGACGCTGAACATCACGCACGATTACGACGCCGACCTGGACATCATCCTGGTGAGCCCCGCCGGCACCGAAGTGCAACTGGTGCTGTACGCGGGTCTTTCCGGCAAGAACTTCACCAACACGGTACTGGACGATGAAGCCGCGACCGGCATCGGGCTCGGCAGCGCGCCGTTCACGGGATCGTTCCGGCCGGAGGAATCGCTGGGGATCCTCGATGGCGAAGACCCCAACGGCACATGGACTCTGCGCGTCCGCGACAACGCCTACGGCGATGAAGGGCAGATCGTCGCCTGGAGCGTGGACGTCACCACCAGCGAAAGCGAACCGGCGTCGATCACGAATGCCGGCGGCGAGTTCTCATTCGGCGCGCTGGACGTCGGCACGTACGCGGTGCGTGCGACATTGCCCGACGGCATGTCCTTTACAACGCCGCCGGGCGGCGCGGCGATGGTTGAAGTGGTGGACGGCGCCGAGGACATCCGCGTGCTGTTCGGCGGGTCGGCTTTTGACGGCGTCGTCGACGGCGGCGACGGCGATGATACGCTGACGCTCAGCCCCACCGGCGCGGTGGTCAATGTCTATCTGAATGGCAATCTCAAGGGTTCGGTCGGCGCGGGCGCTACGATTACGTTCAATGCCGGCGCCGGCAACGACCAGTTGGTGGCCAACCTGGCCGGCGGCAGCCTGGCGGGCGTGATCGTGAATTACAACGGCCAGGTCGGCAGCGACATGGTTGCGATCACGGGCGGCGATGAGGCCGAGAGCGGCGTGGTTTCCGAGAACGTCGTGAGCTTCGGCACCGCATCCGTCAACCTCGATGGCGTCGAGGTGATCCAGGTGCATGGCGTGGGCGAGGGCGACAGCGTCAGCGGATCGCTCCCGGCCAACGCCGGCAAGGCGCTTCGCCTGAGCAACGTCCAGATCGGCGCGTTGGACCTGAACAACAACAGCCTGATCGTGGATTGTGCGGATGCGTCGTCGGCCGACGCGATGCGCAAGCTTCTGGCGGGCGGCATCACGGGCGGCACGCTGACGAGCAGTGAGCTGGCGAAGCCCGAGCGTCGTCTGGCCGTGGTGACGGCCGGCGACCTGGCGCTGACGAACCCGGTGCGGACGCAGTTCGCCGGGCAGGCTGTGAACGACAACAGCGTGCTGGTGAAGTACACCTGGACGGCGGACTACACGTTCGACGGACAGGTGACGACTGCGGACTTTGCCGAGTTGAGCAAGGGCTACGTGGCCTACCAGTTGACAGGCGGCGAGAGCCGGTTCAATGCCGGCGACTCGAACCTCGACGGCAAGGTGACCACGGCGGACTTCGCCTTCCTGAGCAAGGCGTATGTCCAGAGCCAGGTTGAGAAGAGCCAGGGCGGCACCGGCATGGCCGCGACCGTCGCCCAGGATCAGGCAGAGACGCAGACGCGCGTCCGCAAGACGCACCGCCTGCCGGTCTCCCGCAAGGCTCGCCGGACGCGATAAGCGGTGAATTGAGCAGCCGGCGGATGCGCTGCGATCCCTCGATCGAAGCGCATTCGCCGGCGTTCGTTTCAGCCGATGGTCAGACGCCGCTTGCGCGCGCCAAGTGCTTCAATCCGCACGTCGATGCACGTTGACGGCAGGAGTGGCCGGACCCGCGATGCCCACTCGATCACCACCACGCCGCCCTGCTCGAGCAACTCGGCGAAGCCGATCGCCTCAAAATCCTCCGGGCCGCCGACGCGGTACGCGTCCAGGTGATAAACGGGCAGCCGTCCGCCTTCATAGACATTCAGCAGGACGAAGGTCGGACTGGAAACGGTGCGCGGTTGCCCGCCGAGCCCTTCCACAAGGCCGCGCACGAACTGCGTCTTCCCCGCGCCGAGCTCGCCATCCAGCCCGATGCACTCGCCGCCGCGCAGGTTCCGTGCCAGCTCCGCGGCGACGGCTTCCGTCTGCTTCACGCTCTGCGACAGGCGCGTCTGGCTCATATGAAGCTGAATCCGCGATTGGGAGCCCAGCGAAAAGGCGGTGGCCGGTCTGGGCGAGGCCTCTGCGTATTTGAACCGGCAAGGGGCTGGACCATCATGCCCGCTCCACCGTGCGCAGGAGCAGAATCATCTCGATGGCGGCGTCGGCGGCGCGTTCGCCCGCGTGACCGTGTTGGCCGCCGCAGCGGTCCCATGCCTGTTGTTCGTCATTGGTCGTCAGCACGCCGAAGATGACCGGGACCCGCTCATCAAGCGATACGCGGGCAATCCCGCGGGCGCATTCGCCCGCGACATAGTCAAAGTGAGGCGTCTCGCCGCGCACGACGGCGCCCAGGCATATCACTGCCTCAAATCGCTGGGTCTGCGCCAGAGCCTGGGCGGCCAGAGGCAGCTCGAATGCGCCCGGCACGCGGTGAATCTCCACACGCTTCTGCTTGATGCCGAGCTGTTCCAGCCGGCGCAGGCATCCGGCCAGCAACTCATCGACGATTTTCTGGTTGAACCGCGCCGCGGCCACCGCAACCTTCACATCCAGCGGAATCTCATTGGCCACCGCGGCAGGCGTCTTCGTACTCATGACAACACACTAAGGCAGGGCCGACTGGCTGGCAAGGTCCGATCACCTCACGGCCGAGCGGGTGCAGAAATCGAAAAGCAAACGCCACTCCACCTGTTGAAGGCTGACGGCGGCGGCGTGCCGCGGATCGTTGGGCTGGTCATGCACCGTCTCGACGAGATCGACGAACGCGCTGGGGTTCCACTCTCGGCCGATGAGGCGAAGCAGGATGTTGTCGGCCGGCATGGGGTGCAGGATGGGCGCTGCGTGCTGGATCATGGCCTGCATGACAGGATGTCCGGCGCATCGAGCATACCAGTAGCGGCTGTTGCCGAAGTCGCCCTCGCGGCGGTGCATGATGGCGTGCCAGAAGCTGCCGGTGGGCGTGGTGACCGCCTGCGCGAGCCGGTGTGACTCCTCCAGCCAGTCATGCCAGAGCCACAGGCCGGCCAGCATCGCCGTCGCATCGTCATGGCTGGCCACCGGCATAGAGAGCAGGCGTTCCCCGGTGGCGCCTTCGAGCATGGACCGGGCGTGCGGGTTGCCGTGGCCGTCGACGACCAGCCGCCGGTAAGCCTCCGGCAGGTCGAGCATGAGGACCTGGCGGGCAACGGGCGACAAGGCATCGGCGGAGAGCAGGTTGATGTTCTGCCGGGGCATAGGTCGGTCTCCAATCGGTAGAGGCGGACAGGCTATACAAACTGCCCGCCCGGGGGCAAGACCGAATTCGCGACTGCAGCGGTGCGATTTGTTAAACCGGCGCTGGCGGAGCGTCCGATAATCGCAGCAGCGGGCGCATGCGGAATGGGCGAACCGCGCCCCAGTCTGTGAGGCAGATCATGATGCGATGTAACAGGCTTCTCTCACGTTGGACGATGCTGGCGAGCGTTCTGGTGCTCGTTGGGTGCGAATCGCCGACGATCTTCCCCAATCCAGACCCGAACCTCCGGAAGAGCAAGGACCAGTTCGCGGCCGACGCGGGGCAGCGATTCCCGTATAAGGCCGACGCTCCCCGCGCTGCCGAGCCGCGCGCCCGCGCACAGGTCGGCTATTTCGACAACCGCGTCGAGGTCGTCAACTTCACCGATGAGGACTGGAACGACGTCGAAATCTGGGTCAACCGGCAGTACGTGTGTTTTGTGCCGAAGATGGAAAGCCGCAAGTTGAAGGAAATCCAGTTCACGCTGCTGTACAACGAGTCCGGCCAGCACTTTCCGCGGGATGGGGCCCGGGTCGAGTCTGTCGACATCTACCGGGATGGCACGATGTACAGCCTGGTGGTGCATAATGCGGACTACTGATCGCTGTGCATCGAGAGAAAGGCATGAACGCAAACGCCGCCCCGGATGAGGCGGCGTTTGGCTTCTCCAACCGCTCGTGCCCATGCCATCAGGCCGACGGCAGCCTCATGGGGTCGCTGTCGCTGGCGGCGTGCTCGCATTCAAAGCCGTTGCCGGTGAGCCAGAGGACCGTGGGGTGACTTGCGGAGGCGTTGGCCAGAAGATCGCATGCGGTGCGGGCCAGGGCGGCCGGAGTGATGTAGATGCCTGGGCACACCGGCGCATCGCAGACGCCGATGGCGGTGACCAGCAAATCGGCCGCGCCGGCATGGCCAGCATGATGCCGTAAGCGCCGGGCGACATCCTCTCCGTCGCCGATGGCGGCGGTGGCGCCCGAACGCGCCATTGCCTCCGGCAGTTGCTCCACGGCGCACGCGGTGATGAGGGCCTCCGGCTCGTGTGATGCCCCGAGGCGGCATGCGTCGAGCATCATCCGATCGCCCGTAACCGCCAGCAGACTTCGGTGACCTCGCAGAAGCAGCGACCGGGTCAGCCGCTTCGCTGCGAACAGACGGTCCAGGAGAACGGCGTGCGTCTTGTAGACGACGGGCTCGCGTCCGATCAGGACGACCGGCACGCCGCGCACGGCCATGGCGCGGTGGAACTCGGGCTGTGTGCCTGCTGACAAGTCGATGACGGAAGTGAACTGGCTGACAAAACTCGGGCGTAGCGCCTCAGTGTTGCTGACGACCTCCATATCGGGATGAAGCGCGCGGACCTGGTCGGCGATGGGCCAGTCACGGGGCGCTTCGCAGATGACCAGCCATTTCCCCTGACGCTGCCTCGGCGCGCCGCAGTCGCGGACGAAGGTGCCGCGGCCGATGCTGCGGTCCAACAGGCCCTCGGCGGCGAGATCGGTCAGCGCCTTGCTCAGGGTCTTGGGATTGGCGTCAAATTTCTTTGCCAGAGTCCGCTCGCCGGGGAGCTTACCCGTCAACTCGCCCGACTGGACCGCCTGGCGGATACGTTCCCGAAGTCGTTGGAATTTGTAGCTGAGCCTTGCGGTCTGGTTGCACGGCAGACCGGCCGGGCCTTGGCCCGGGAACTGCGTCTCCATGATGCAATGCTCCTCTGGTCTGCGGCGGTCGCCCGCCGCGGAGGTGCGATCCGCGAAGGATCGATCATGAGTTCAAGAAAAAGGGAACGCTGACCCGTAGGGAGCATCCCCGACCTGATGTAGTTTTCGTCCAAACAGCATGGGGCAGTTGAGAGAATCTGATTTCTGAAACAAAAATCCGACATATCTGCATATGTCGTGTCGCCTCCTCAGGGTGCGGCTGCGGCAGGCATGACGGGAAGGCAGGTTCTCGGGGCCTGTTCCGCCGGCGGGATGCCGCCGTGGGTCACATCCGCTGGTCAGCACGGGAGTTCCGGACGTGGCGGGGAAGGATGCCGAGGTCCAGATAACGCCGCCATGTTGCCTCAGGCAGATGCTTGCCGTCGCGGATCAGGCCTCGGCAGCAGCTTCTGCCGCACATGCAGCGCATCTCGAAGTCATCCTCGGCCATGACGGTGGAGTAATCGAAGGCGATTTCCTCGCCCGGGGCGATGTCGCGGATGGCGATCAGCGTGACATCGGTTCCCTCAATGCGGATGCCGGCATTGGGGTCGCAACTGTGGTTGACGTAGTCATCCAGTTCGCCAGAGGCCCCGATGTATAGATCCGTGTCGATCTGAAGGGCGTACGTTTCCGCTGTGGTCTGGGCATAGCGCAGGTGGGGTCCGGAGAAGCGGAGGATCATGGTCCCGGCTGTTATCGCCTCGCCGGCGAAGACGCCCTTGCCGAATGCGGTATCTTTCAGGATGAGGTTCATGGGGATGGGTTCAGTCATCCTTGTAGGCTTCCAGGATCTTCTCGATCACATTGGATGTGCTGCGGCCCTTGATCAGGGGGGCCAGGGCGATCCGGCCGCCCTGTTTCTCGACAACATCCCAGCCCACCACCTGTTGCTTCGAGTAGTCGGCGCCTTTGACCAGCACATCTGGCTTAATCAGCTCCAGCAGGCGCGTGGGCGTGTCATCGTGGAACTTAATGACATAATCAATGCTCTCCAACTCTTCCAGGACCGAGATGCGGTCTTCCTCGCTGATGATCGGGCGTTTGGGGCCTTTGAGGCGCCGGATGCTGTCGTCGGTGTTGACCGCCACCACCAGCACATCGCCCTGTCGCTTGGCGAAGCGGAAATATTCGACATGGCCGAGGTGGATGATGTCGAAGCAGCCATTGGTGAAGACGATCTTGCGCCCCATGGCGCGGTGTCGCTGGAGCTCCGACAGCAGGGCATCGAGGGTGCGGTGCTTTCCGGCGTCGCGGGGGCCCTCGGTCAGCAGGTCGTGAACGATCTCATCCGGCGTGACGGGCACGCAGCCGAGCTTCTCGACCTCCAGCCCGCCCGCGACGTTGGCCAGGGCAACGGCGTCGATCCAACTGGCCCCGGCGGCGCGCGCCACACAGAGCATGGCGTGCACCATGTCGCCGGCGCCGGTGGCGTCGAACACCTGCCGCTCACGGGTGCGCAGGTGGCGACGAACGCCTTCCCGCGTGGCCAGGTAGGCGCCGTGTTCGTTGAGGGTGACGATGGCCGCATCGAGGTCGAGCGTGGTCAGGAGCCGCTCGGCGGCGGGGGCGTAGTGATCGCCTTCGCGGACGGCCAGGCCGGTGGCGTTTTCGGCCTCGGGGCGGTTGAGCTTGAGAGCGGTGGCCCCGCGGTACTTGGAGTAGTCCGGGATGTTGGCCGGATCGATGATGACCGGCACGTTGCGGCGGCGAGCCAAGTCGATCAGCTTCTGCATCAGCTCGGGAGTGAGCAACCCCTTATTGTAGTCTTCAACGCAGAGCACCGCAGCGCCATCGAGTGCCTTGGCGGATTGTTCGAGCACCCTGGCCGCCACGTCAGCGGTGATGGGGGCGGAATTCTCGATGTCGAGCCGGATCATCTGCTGGGCCTGGCGGTGTTGTGCCGAGCCCAGCAACCGCAGCTTGGTGACGGTGGGGCGGTCGGCGACTTCGACGATGCCGCTGTCGTCAGCGCCGCACTGGCGGATGCGCTGGCGGGCCTCCTGGCCGGCGGAATCCTGGCCGAGCACGCCGATCACGCGAACATGGGCTCCCAGGGCCGCCAGGTCGGCCAGGACGGATCCCGCGCCGCCAAGGCGGTATTCCTCATGCTGGAAATGCAACACGGGGACCGGCGCTTCGGGCGACAGGCGTTGTGCCTGGCCGAAGATATAGCGGTCGAGCATCAAGTCCCCGATCAGGACGATGGTGGATCGGGGGAGATTGGCGGCCAGTTCGATGAGCCCGTTCGACATAAGCCCCGAGTGTACCGCGCCGGAGGCGTAACCTCACGCGGCGGTTCCGGCGGCCGCCGGGCGGGCGTGCCCAAATTTCCGGGCATGGGCATAATATGGGGAGACAGGGGGT
>CAZMXI010000028.1:0-33556 GCA_964570205.1 uncultured Tepidisphaeraceae bacterium | reverse complement strand
CTCCGCCGGCCAACCCCCTCATTATGCCATCTCCCGAATGTTTGGGCACACCCAAACCCACTGCGGGCGGCCGATCCCGCCACCAGGGTCTCTGGGGCTCGCGGCCTTGCGGCCCTCCGGATAAGCTGAGGGGCATGTCCAATGACTGGGTCTTGAGCGAACAGAGCCATGCGTTTGTGCGGGGCGTCAAGTGGGATCTGGCCGTGCTGCCCTTCGGGGCGACCGAGCCGCACAACCTGCACATGCCCTATGGCACCGACACCTACCAGGTGGAAGAGATCGGCCGGCGCGCCTGCGCATCCGCCTATGGCCGCGGCGCCAGAGTCCTGCTGCTGCCGGCGCTGCCGTTCGGCGTGAACACCAACCATCTTCAGGTGCCGGGCGGCGTCGCCATCAGCCTCACCCCCACGACGCTGCTCAAGATCATCGCCGATGTGGTTGAATCGCTCCAACAGCAGGGCATTCGCAAGCTCTTGCTTTTGAATGGCCACGGCGGCAACGAGCTCAAGCCGCTCATGCGCGAACTGCACCACCGCACCAGGGTCTTCCTGTGCCTGTGCGACTGGTACCGGATGGCGGCCGACATGTATCCCACGATCTTCGACAGGGCTGCGGAGCATGCCGACGAAAGCGAGACCAGTCTCGGGCTGGCGTTCTTCCCGCAATGGGTGAAGCTGGAACAGGCCGGCAAGGGCAAAGCCAATCCATGCCGGCTGAAGAGCGTGCGCGAGGGGTGGATCAGCATCACCCGCCCGTGGCACCTGTTGACTGAGGATACCGGGGTGGGCGATCCGTCAGCCGCCACGGCCGACAAAGGCCGCCGCCTCATGGATGTGCTCGTCGATCGTCTGGGGCTGGCGATGTACGAGATCGCCACCGCCGAGATGAACAATACCTTCCCGTATTGACCGGGCGGCGCGCCGCGGAGTACGGGTTCTTCTTGTTCGTGCTCTGCCCCATAGTTATACTCATCTCTCACACGCTCCGGGTGGAACGGTAATATTTCCGTGGGTGCCTCGACTCTACACTAAAGAGCTCCAATGGCATTCAAAGGAGGTTTCATGTCAGCGCGCTTCGCATGTCTTTTAGCTTTCATCGTATTTCCCGTGCAGGTCATGGCGCAGGCCATGGCCGATCGTGTACCCGCAGATGCCCAGATTTACGTTGCTTGGCAGGGCAGCCAATCCCTGGGCGCGGCGTATGAGAACTCGAACCTCAAGGGGTTGTTGGATAACTCCAACATTCCCAAGGTTTTCAGTGAGTTCGTGCCCAGTCTGATTGACCGGATCGCCCGCGAGGATCCGGCGACGGCCGCCGAGCTGCGCCGAGTGCTGGCGATCGGGTCGCCGCTGTGGAAGCACCCGACGGCGTTCTTCTTCGCGGGCATCGACCTTCAGGGCTTTCCAATGCCGAAGGCCGGGTTGATCTGCCAGGCCGGCAATGACGCCGACACCCTGCTT
This sequence comes from uncultured Tepidisphaeraceae bacterium, assembly GCA_964570205.1. GTDB lineage: Bacteria > Planctomycetota > Phycisphaerae > Tepidisphaerales > Tepidisphaeraceae > CAZMXI01. The sequence goes on along the minus strand of CAZMXI010000028.1, from coordinate 32,096 downwards.
CGCCAGTTCACCCAGCTTGCCGAAATGGCCCAGGGTGGCCCGCCGGTTAAGACCTTCCGTCAAAATGATGTAGTTGTGTTCGCAATCGGCTATCCGGATGAAGCCGGCGCGTTGGCCAACGCGGCCAACTCGCTGAGCGCTTCGGCGAAGTTCAAGCAGGCGCTGGCACAGGTCCAGAAAGAGCCGGCCGCGATCGTCTACCTCGATATTGAGGCGATCCTCGCCATGGTCAACCAGTTGGTGCAGATGGGCGGCGACCCCCAGGCGATGGAGATGTGGCCGAAGGTCCGCGATGCCATCGGCCTGCAAGGGCTCCAGCGCCTCGTGCTCACCGGCGGATTTGAGAACAAAGGCTGGGCCACTCAGGCGTTTCTGGCGGCCCCATCGCCCCGGCCGGGCATGCTGACCATGCTCGATGCCAAGCCCGTGTCGGATGACATGTTGCGGCTGATTCCCGGGTCGGCCACGTCGATGGCCGCCGGCCGATTCGACCTGGCCAAGCTGGTCGTCGAAATCCGCAACGCCGTGGGCAAGATCGATCCCCAGGCGCAGGTGATGTTCGACAAGGGCCTGGGCGGCGCCCGGATGTTCCTGGCGATGGATGTGCAGCGGGACCTGCTTCAGACCTTCGGCGATGAGTGGGGCATGTACATGGACCCGAGCGCATCGGGATCGGGCTGGCTGGGCATGACCGTGGTGAATCGTCTGGCTCGCCCCGCCGACGCCAACAAGGCCCTGGAAAAGCTCTCCATGGTCGCCGACAACATGGCCAACATGCAGTTGGCGCGGCAGAAGATGCGCGTCACGTTCGGCCAGACCAGGGTCAGTAACATCGATGTCCACTATGTGACTCTGCCGGTGGTCTCTCCGGCATGGACGATCAAGGATGGCGTGTTCTACGGTGCCCTGTATCCGCAGGTCGTGGCCGCTGCGGTGAACCCGAACAAGTCGTCGATCCTGGACAATCCCGAGTTCCAGAGGCTCCGCAAGCAGCTTGGCGGCGAAAAGGCCACCGGCATGGCCTTCATGGATCTACCCCGCTCGGCGGATGAGAATTACCAGATGCTGCTGGCACTGTCGCAGCTCGGGTTCGGGGCGGCCGATATGTTCGGCGTCAAGACCGAGCCGATGATCATCCCGCCGCTGCCCGTGCTCAAGCGATATCTGACCCCCGCAGCCAGCTTCTCGTGGACCGACGAGGCCGGCGTGCACATGAAGGGCTACAGCCCTTTCCCGGGTTCTGAGGTGATGGCCTCTCAGCAGGGTGCCGTCGTTGCCCTCGCCTCTGTTCAATTCAGCATCCTGCTTCCGGCCCTTAACTCCGCCAAGGAGCGCGCCAACCGCGTGAAGTGCATGTCCAACCTGCGGCAGATCGGCATGGGCGTCATGCTCTATCAGAATGACAACAGGAGGTTCCCGCCCGACCTGGGCACGATGGCCCTGGCAACGGACTTGTCGCCGCAGGTGTTTATCTGCCCGGCCGGCGGCAAGTCGGCCCCAGGCAACTGGGGCAACATGAAAGAGGCCGAGAGAATCGCCTGGATCAACCAGAACAGCGACTATGTCTACCTCGGCGGCAACGCCAACAACCCGGCCGATGTGATCCTGGCCCATGAGAAGCTTGGCGCCCACGGCGGCGAGGGCATCAACATCCTCTACAACGACGGCCACGTCGAGTGGCAGACGAGAGCGAACGCTGAGCGCGAGCTCGAGCGCGCCCGCCCGCGGGGCGGAGCGCTCTAAGCACAAGATCCACACTGGTGAATGGACTGACCCGGCCGGACCGCGCAAGACTGCGCGGTCCGGCCTTTTCTCGTTTGGAGGCGGCTTCTTCTGAGTTGCATAAGCCGATCATTTATAAGGCCTTATGGCATTCTCCCTCATATGCCATTCCGCAGATCAGACATTTGGCGAATGGATAAAAAGACCGCCGCGGTTTGATATTCCGGAGCGACCGGTCCTATGAATAGCCCGTTCAGGTTCTCAGCCGCCTTTGTGGGGCGGGCTGTTGATCATCAACCGGGCTCTAAGACATCAACTTTGAGGGAAAGCCATGGCATTCCTTGTCGGCAAGCAGGCTCCGCAGTTCAAGCTCGACGCCGTTCACAATGCGCAGTTCAAGAACGTCGGCCTCGATGACTACAAGAAGAAGTGGGTGGTGCTGTTCTTCTATCCGCTGGATTTCACGTTCGTGTGCCCGACCGAGATCCTGGCGTTCTCGGATCGGCATGATGAGTTCAGGAAGCTGGGCGCTGAGGTGCTGGGCGTCAGCATCGACAGCAAGTTCACCCACCTGGCCTGGTGCCAGCAGTCGCGAAAGGAAGGCGGCATCGAGGGCCTGAAGTACCCGCTGCTGGCCGACCTGAAAAAGGAAGTGGCAGCGCAGTACGGCGTGCTGACGGATGATGGCATCGCCCTGCGCGGGCTGTTCCTGATCGATCCCGACGGCGTGGTGCAGCACGCGACGATCAACAACCTGGGCGTCGGCCGAAGCGTCGATGAAGCGCTGCGCGTGCTCCAGGCGTTCCAGTTCGTCCGCGAGCACGGCGAGGTGTGCCCCGCCAACTGGCAGCCCGGCGGAGACACCATGAAGCCCGACCCGCAGAAGTCCAAGAGCTATTTCAGCAAGCACGCTTGATCTGGCTCACCACTGAGGCACGGAGACACGGAGAAGAATCAAGCCACCGATCCGCACATCCATGTGTGGGTCGGTGGTTTGTTTGGTAGAAGCGCGCGATGGATCAGGACAGGCGGGAGGTCTTGGACTACGCGACGCCTCGGCGGCGACCAGCCTTGAAGGTGTTCGTTTACGAGAATTGGATAGCCATTCTGATCGTGGCTCTGCTGTCGGTTGGGGTTGCGCTACTCGTTGTGGCTTGCTTCGAGATACCCGGACAGAGATGAATAGTGAATTCCGGCTGCGCCGGCCGGGGCTGGGCGCCCCGGACCCATTGGCGCCCGCTGCGCGGGCCATTGGCAGGGTTGCCAATGCCACAATTAGCGCCCGCTGCGCGGGGCGTGGGCAGGCTGCCCATGCCACGGTGTCGCTTGATGGGGTGGGGGGCCGCCGGTAGGCTTGGGCGGCCAATACAGGGAAACACCGCCGATGATGAAAATCAACGCCAAGCTCACGCCAGGTCAACTCATCCCGAAGATCGAACGTCTCTGGGAAACATCCGCGAATAAGATCGACTCGATCGGGAAGACCTGCACGCCGGGCAAGGGTTCGCCGGTGTTTACCGTGAAAGGCCAATACACCGCCCGCGGCTGGACGGAGTGGACTCAGGGGTTTCAATATGGCTCCGCCCTCCTCCAGTTTGATGCCACCGGCGAGCGGAAATACCTGGAAATCGGCCGAGAGATGACCGTGAAGGTCATGGCCGGCCACGTCAGCCATATCGGCGTGCATGACCACGGCTTCAACAACGTCAGCACCTACGGCAACCTCTGGCGGCTGATGGGTGAAGGCCGGATTGAAGAGAATCCTCGCGAGCGCGAGTTTTACGAGCTGGCCCTGAAGATCAGCGGCGCTGTGCAGGCCGCGCGCTGGCGGAACATGGCCGATGGAACAGGATACATTTACTCGTTCAACGGCCCGCAGTCGCTGTTTGTCGATACCATCCGCTCGTGTCGGGCGTTGGCCATCTCCCACCGCCTCGGGCATGCGCTGATGGGCGAGAAGGATGCGCGCATTTCGCTGCTGGGGCGATTGATCGAGCACTCGGCCAACACCGCCCGATACAACGTCTTCTATGGCGAAGGGCGGGATTCGTACGACGTGCGCGGGCGGACAGCGCACGAGAGCATCTTCAACGTCAACGATGGCAGTTTCCGCTGCCCCAGCACCCAGCAGGGCTATTCCCCCTTCAGCACGTGGACGCGCGGTCTGGCGTGGGCGATGCTGGGGTTCGCCGAAGAGCTGGAGTTCATCCGCACCATCCCCGACGCCCAGCTCAAGCCTCACGGCGGTCGGCAGAGCATCGAGGCGATGATGCTCAAGGCCGCCACGGCCACCTGCGACTTTTACATCGAGAACACCCCGACGGACGGCGTGCCCTACTGGGATACCGGCGCGGCCGGCTTGGCGAAGATGGGCGATTACCTGGGACGACCGGCCGACCCCTTCAACGACCACGAGCCGGTCGATTCATCCGCCGCCGCCATCGCCGCGCAGGGGCTGCTGCGGCTGGGGCGATATCTCGATCCGAAGCTGGCGAAGAAGGAGGCCCGCCGCTACTGGCAGGCCGGCCTGACGGTGTGCGATACGATCTTCGATGCGCCCTACCTGAGCGTGGATGCCAGGCACCAGGGGCTGATCCTGCATTCGGTGTATCATCGCCCCAACGGGTGGGATCACATTCCGCGCGGCCAGAAGGTGCCCAGCGGCGAATCGAGCATGTGGGGCGACTATCACGCCCGCGAGACAGCGCTGTACGTGCAGCGCATCGCGAATGGCGAGCCGTATTATGCGTTCTTTGGAGCGGCCTGACCGGATTGGGCGGAAACGCTGGAGGAGATGACATGGCACTGGCGAGGAAAGTGGCGTTGGTCACCGGCGGCCGGCGCGGGATCGGGCTGGGGGTGGCGCTGAAGCTGGCGGCCGATGGGTTTAACCTGGCCATCGCAGGCACCGCGGCCGAGGGCGAGGCGGCCGAGGCGATGGCGCAGCTCGCCTCGGCCGGGGTCGATGTGCTGTATGTCCAGGCGGATGTGGCGGTGGCGGCCGACCGGCAGAGGCTGGTGGAGGCGGTTCGGCGGCGATTTGGCCGGCTGGATGTGCTGGTGAACAACGCCGGCGTAGCGCCCAAGGTGCGGGCGGACATCCTGGAGGCGACCGAGGAGAGCTTCGAGCGGCTGATGCGGATCAATCTCCAGGGGCCGTATTTCCTGACGCAGCTTGTAGCGCGGTGGATGATCGAGCAGAAGAAGGCCGATGCGGCGTTTGCCGGTTGCATCGTGTTCATCACCTCGATCTCGGCCACGGTGGCGTCGGTAAGCCGGGGGGAATATTGCGTGAGCAAGGCGGGCCTGGCCATGGCGAGCCAGCTTTGGGCGGCCCGCCTGGGCGAGTTCGACATCCCGGTGATCGAAATCCGCCCCGGCATCATCGCCACGGACATGACCTCGGCGGTGAAGGGCAAGTACGACAAGCTGATCTGCGAAGGCAACCTGCTGATCCAGAGCCGCTGGGGCTTGCCCGAAGACATCGGCAAGCTCGTCGCCAGCATCGCCCGAGGCGACCTGGCCTACTCCACCGGCTCCGTCATCCATGTGGATGGCGGTTTGCATGTGGGGAGGCTGTGAAAGCGAAGCGAAGGGCGGGCCGCATAACGCCGCGCCCGCGAGCGGGTATAGAGGGTGGACACTTCCCGGAGAGCACCGATGCTGAAGCACCTGGCGATGGTTGTGGTCTTGGTTTGCGCGGCAGCGGCCTATGCCCGGCAGGCAGTGCCACGCGAGCATCCCCGCCTGCTGGGGTCCCTGGCCGACCTCAAGAAGCTCCAGGCCGAACGCCCCGATGCCTATCGCCGCATGGCCGCCGTCGCCCGCAGCGGCGAGGCCGGCGATTACACCGTCGCCATCTCAATGGGCATCGTCGCTGCCGTGGAAGATGACGCCGAGCTGGGAAGAAAGGCCATCGCCATGGCCATGAAGGTCGTCGATGCCCCCATTCGCACCGGCCACGTCACCTTCGGCCACGACCTGGCCATGACCGGCTTCGTGTTCGACCTCTGCTGGCCTTGGTGGACCAACGCCCAGCGCCTGCGATTCATCGAGTACATGAACAGAACCGTCGATGCCAACGTGCAGAGCGAGACGCACGTCTTCCACAACGCGTGGTATGGCTATAAGAACTGGGGCTACGGCGTCGCCGCCTACGCATGCTATTACGAGAACCCACGGGCGCCCCATATCCTGGCGACCGTCGAAGCCGACTACCTCAAGCGCGCTGCCCCCGCCCTCGAACTGGCCGGCGCTGGCGGCGGTTTCGCCGAAGGCTACTACGTCCACTACTGGTCCTACGAATGGCTCCTCTTCTGTGAAATCGCCAAGCGATGCGAGCAGATGGACTATTTCAAGCCCGCCGAGAAGTTCTGGAAACGGCGCGCCATCGCCGGCATGTTCGAGATGTACCCCGGCGTCGGCGAGTATGGCTCCCGGCGGCCGATCCCCATGGGCGATGGCGGCGGCCGGCTGTTCGGCGGCGACCGCGACAAAGCTCTGGCTGCCCGCCGCATCCTGGTGAACCACTACCGCGATGACGCCGACCACCAGGCAGTACATGCCTTCAACGAGCAGACGCCGCGTGTCGCCGTGGGCAACTACGCCTACAAGGACTTCCTTTGGCGCGACACAACCGTGAAGAAAGCCGACCTCTCGAAGTTCAGGCTTTCGCACTACAGCCCAGGCCCGGGCTATGTCTATGCCCGCAGCTCGTGGGATGACGATGCCACGCACTTCTTCTTCAGATGCGGCGACCGGTTTACGGCCCACCAGCACCTGGATGTCGGCCACTTCCTGATCTACCGCGGCGGCGAGTTGGCGGGTGATGGCGGGCATTACGATGGCTTTGGCAGCGTCCACGATGTGAACTACCACCTCCGCAGCATCGCCCACAGCGTGGTGCTGGTGGAGGATCCGGCCGAGACATGGCCGGGCATCCGCGCCGGCAGGGTGACGGGCAACGACGGCGGCCAGCACCACGCCTGGCGCCACCACAACGGCGCTGCCGCCGATGTGGATGACTGGAATCGCCAGAACCCCACCATGGACATCGCCGACATGCTCGCTTTCGACGATGCCGGTCCGTACGTCTACATGGCTGGCGACGCCACGAGGGCTTATTCGGCCAAGAAGGTCGAGTTCGTCACCCGCCAGGTCGTCTACCTGCGGCCAGGCACGTTCATCATCTTTGACCGCGTGAAATCGAAAGACGCGGGCCAGAAGAAGAAGTGGTTGCTTCAGGCGATGCAGCGGCCGGAGTGGCTCGATGGCAGGCTGGCGATGACCAACGGCCGAGGCCGATTGTTCGTCCAGACCCTCCTGCCGACCGACGCCCAGGTGAAGCTCGTCTCTGGCGCCGACCTGTACGCGTATGGCGGCCAGCGGTATGACCCCAGGAAGAAGACCGGTTTGGCCCCGGAATGCCGCATAGAAGTCTCTCCGGCCAGCGCCGAGCAGATGGTCTGCTTCCTGCATGTCCTGACGGCCACAGATGTTACGACCGAGGCGGCGCCGACGGCCAGAACCAGCGATTCGGATGAGATGATCCGCATCGATCTCGACGCTGTCCGGGTGGAATTCCAGAGGGATCGGGTGCACGCGAGAATCACGACAAAATGACTGCCAGGACCGCGAAAAGAACCGAGCTTCTGGCGCAACAGTTGATTGCTGAAAAAGCCTTCCGAAGAATCGGAATCTTGTGGAAGTGTGTTCCTATACGTGGTATAAAGTGCCCGGTTTAACATGGGGAGTCGGGCATGTTACTTATACCTAAGCAGCAGGGTGGTCAGGAGGTCGTTGTCACCCGGCGGACGAACTGGGGTGTTTACCAGATCGTCAAAGATGGCGGTGGATATTGCATCTCTTTGAACGGTGAGCCGATTCGGTGTTTTCATTGGCGCATCGAGGAGCTGGGCGATTGCGTGCGGTCGCTGGAACGCCTTGTGGATACGGATGATGTGAGAGATTGAATCGATACATGGATTCAGGTTGATGTTGATGAGTGGGCCGGGTCTTACCGGCCCGTTTTCATGCGCGGGCGGAAGGTCGGGTGGTGGGGTCCGAGAGTCGGTTTTGCTGTTCGGCCAACAGGTTCTGGAGGCGGGCGAAATGGGCCTTGTGGGCGGGGTCGGTGGAGAGGTCGTGCAGTTCGTTGGGGTCTTTCTTCAGGTCAAAGAGCTGGGTGGTGACGGTTCTGTTGACGGTGTAGCGGATGAGCTTATACCGGCCGTCGGAGACCGCGCGCTGGAAGTGTCGATAGGCAAAGAGCATGGAAGAGCGAAGGCCGTTTCCGGCGATGGATTGGTAGAGGGCGCGGCCATCGATGCCGTCGGGCGGGGTCATGCCGGCGGATTCGAGGGCGGTGGGGTAAATATCCAGGAGATAGACGGGGCTTTGGCACCGGCTTGGGGCGATATTGGGCCCGGCGAGCATCAGGGGCACGCGGATGGAGTGTTCGTAGAGGTTCTGCTTGCCGAGCAGGCCATGCGAGCCGATGGCTAAGCCATTGTCGCCGGCGAAGATAATGACGGTGTTGTCGGCGTCCGGGCGCCGGTCGATGGCGTCGAGGATCCGGCCGATCTGCTCATCCAGGTGGGAGATCATGCCGTAGTAGTCGGCGAGGTGCTGGCGGATGACGGCCGGGTCGCGTGGAGTGGGGGCGAGTTTCTCATCGCGGACGACCATTTCGCCGTTGTCGAACGGGTGTTGGGCGAGGAAGTTGGCCGGCAGGGGGAGTTTGGCGGGGTCGTACATGGTGGCGAAGCGGCCGGGCGGGGTGCGGGGATCGTGGGGCGAGGTGAAGGCGCACCACATGGCGTAGCGGGTGTTGGCGGGGTGTTCGCGGAGGAAGTGCACGGCGGAATCGGCGAAGAGCTCGGAGGAGAACTTGTCGCCGATGCGTTGGCGTGCCTTGGGGTATCGGCCGGCGGGGTCGAAGCTTTGGACGGCGACGCGGGACTGGTCGGACATGCCGCCGAGGAAGATGTTGTCGCCGGCAGTGAAGCAGCGGCCGATGGAAGGGGCGCCGTTGTGCCATTTGCCGGCGAGGAAGGTGGCATAGCCGGCGTCGCGGAGCACTTGAGGCCAGAGGGGCATGGCGGGTGGCGGCTGATCGGGGGAGCGGAACAGATTTCGGCCGGTGAGGACCATGGACCGGCTGGCGACGCAGACAGCGCCGTGTGTGCCGCCCATGATGTAGGCGCGGTCGAAGCAGCAGGATCGGCGGGCGAGGCGGTCGAGGTTGGGGGTATGGATGTGGGGGTTGCCCAGGGCGCGGATGGTGTCGAAGCGCTGATCGTCGGAGAAGAGGAAGACGATGTTGGCGGGTTTGGCCGGTGCCTTGGAGGCGCGGGAGGCGGAATGAGAGCATCCGGCGAGTGCGGCGGAGGCGGCGATGGAGGCGAGGAAGCTTCGACGGGTGGGCATTGGGGGCTCCTTTAACGCGGACTTAGCGAGTTGGGCGGACCGGTCTTAACGGAGGGCGGTACGCTTGTGGACCAAGTTAAGGTGGAGCGAGGCGGAGTCAAGGAAGAATGATGGCGGGGAATTGGCGTGTGTTGGAAGGACAGTACGAATAAGGACCTGTATCTGGGAGTTGAAGATGAAATCGATGGTGATTGCGTTGGGTTTGCTGCTGGGCGGGATTGCCGGTTGCGCGGGCAAGGGCGAGATGGCGAAGAAGCCACAGTACTTCGAGATGAAGCGGGACGGGGTGACCTACGTGTTTGGGAACGTGGAGACGATGCAGCAGTTCGCGCAGGGTGGGAAGGTGAAGACCCGGCTCGCGACGGGTCCGAACGGCGAGAAGGTGGCGTATGAGTATGACGGGAAGTACATGGAGAACCTATTGACAAAGGACTATGAGAAGCAGCATCCGAAGGTAGCGAGCAAGTAGGCAGAGCAGGGTCGGGGCTTGGGTCCACGACGGGTGCGAATGCGTACGTTGATGACGATCCCAAAGTCGCCAGCGTGCAGGTCTTGGGCAGTGAACCGCCGAGCATCTCTTTGCGGCGACGCCGTAGTCCCGCACCTCCACATTAACCGGTATACCGATCCTGCCTGGATTCACGAAGGCGGAACTCGCCAAGCAAAAAAACAGCGAAATGCGAAATACTGCTTTGGCTTTCGCGCCTGCAGAGGTAGACTTGTCATCGGACAACCCAGTTCGCCTGCTGAGATGGGCTCCTTCGAGTCCGGTTTCGTGGCAATTCGCTGAATCCGCGGGTGTTGAGCCATTCGGCGACTCGTGATAGGAGAGGAAATGCGCAAACCAACCGCTGCGCCGATCGCGATCTTCCTGGCAATGATCTGCATCCTGGTGGTCGCCGCCCCCAGTGCTCAGGCGGGCATTCTAATCGGGCATGCCGCGGCATTCGGAGGGGTCACCGGCGCCGTCCCGTTCAACAACGGCCTTGGCCTGAGCGGCACCATCGATTACGCCGTCTTTGACGCCGCCAGCTTCAACGCCAACTTCGCCGGCCTGGGGTACGTGCCCGGTGATGCGCTCGTCTACACGTATCAGGTCTTCGTCACGGGAAACCTGGGTGTCTCCGCGGAGATCATCGGTGTCTCCAATCCGGCCAACACGATCGGCTCGTTCGACATCGGCGACGTCAGCCCGCTGTCGGCGTCGTTCACGCCCGACGCGAGGTGGCTCTTCTCGCCGGAGATTCCAACGGGCATGAGCACCTGGGGACTCGCTTTTTCGTCTCCTAACCTGCCTATCGTTGGCGCCGCCCTTACGATCGATGGCGGAACCCAGGCGCTTGTGGCCGGCGTGCCCACGCCAGGCCCGATCCCCGAGCCGGCTTCGCTTCTGACTGTGGCATCCGCCGTCGCAATCTGCTGTCTCACGGGCCGTGGCCGTCGCCGGCGCGCTCGCTGAGTGTTCCTGAACCGCACGGGAGTCAAGACATGGCACTCACACTCTCCATTCGCACACGCGTTCGCGCGGCCGCATTCCTGGCCATCACACTCGGTGGACTGTCCCAGGTCTGCGCTGGACCGCTGGCCACGACGCCCTTTGCGTTGAATGACGGCTTTGGGCCCGATGCCGGACGCTGGCACGGAGCGGTTAACATCGCCGGCGCCGCTTTCGGAGATACATTGGTCGCCGAGGTTGACTGGGCCGCTTTCGCGCCGGGTGGTCTTCAGCTCTACCTGAACAGCCAGGCCATCGCTCAAGTGGCCCCGGGCGGTCCCGGGGAAATGGCCTACGTCTACCAGATCGTCTCGATCACCTCTGCTTCTCCGGGCGTTGATACGCTCACGGTGGGTCTGGACGCGGCCGATGGACGCGGCTCGGTGCTGGCGCCGGCCTTCATACCCATAGGAGCGGCGACCGAAAAATCGCCGGCCAGCGGCGGAGACAACACCACGTCCATGGCCTGGTTCTTCAACGGGACCGAGCTTGCCGCCGGCGATACCAGCAGTCTGCTGGTCTTCACCAGTCCGTATTCTCCCGAGTACGATTTCCTGCAAGTGAGCTCCGGCCTGGCCGGTCCAGGCGTGTCGCCTCTGGTCGCCAGCCCCAGCGACCGCCAGGTGCCTGAGCCCTCAATTGGATTGGCTGTCCTGTCACTCGGCGGATTGCTGTTCCGGGCGCGCAGAGTTCGATAACGCCGGGAGCACGCAAAAGGGTCATAACTCTTGAGCCCGTCGGCCGGTCGGCTTAGCATGCATCGATGCCCCGTCGCCTGCGGCGCTGTCCCGGTGGGTTGGTCTATCATGTGCTCAACCGCGCCAACGCACGGGCCACGATCTTCCGCAAGGATGGCGACTATGAGGCCTTTGAGCGGGTGTTGGCCGAGGCGCTGGGGAGAGTGCCGCTGGAGGTGCTGTGCTACTGCCTGATGCCCAACCACTGGCACCTGGTCGTGCGGCCGGCGGAGGATGGCGGGCTGTCGCAGTTCATGCGCTGGCTGACCGTCACGCACACGCAGCGCTGGCATGCCCATTATCACACCTCCGGCAGCGGCCATTTGTATCAGGGCCGCTTCAAGAGCTTCCCGGTGGAGAGCGATGAGCATTTCCTCGTGCTGTGCCGGTACGTGGAGCGCAACGCGGTTCGAGCGGGGCTGGTGCAGCGTGCCGAGCAGTGGCGCTGGAGCAGCCTGTGGCGGCGGGTGCATGGGGAGGAAGGGTCGATGCTCTCGACATGGCCGGTGGAGGAGCCGGTGGATTGGCTGGCGCTGGTGAATCGGCCGCAGGATGTGGCCGACGAGCGTTCGCTGCGGGCGTGCATGACCAAGGGCCGGTCCTTTGGCTCGGCGGAGTTCGAGGCCTGGACGAGGGAGGTGCTGGAACTGGAGTCGGCTTATCGAGAGCCGGGCCGACCGGCAAAGAAAGGAGATAGGAATGACTCCTGACCCCTTTGCCTGACCCTCCAAACGGTTTCAAGCAGTGCGCAGTGCCGCTTCCTCCAATGCGTTTGACGAGACCCAGACAACATGTCCGTTCGGCGAACACCATCGGCTCGTCCTCCGCAGCAGAATTCGAGTCGCTCAAAGCACGATTGGCAGCAGAGGAGTTGAGCGGGGCTCCCTCCGCAGGTTCTGCGCTTAAGACAGACCCAATGCATCGGGCACCGCGATTTGTGAGGGATATGGCAAGTCAGGGGCAGCATTTCACCATACGAGGCGGCGACGGCATTCAGCGTAACCTCGTTCAGGTGATGGGGGAGGTAAATGGGCAGCCGGGTGTCTTCGAGTGGATCGTTGACAACAAAGGCGTACTGACCCACCAGCGATTTATACCGGGAGGCGGTATAACTGGGTTCCCGAATCAGCCCGTACCGCTTTTCCGGCCGGACGGGACAGCAGTGAAAGGACCCGGATAATGCCTAACTATCCTGATCTGACAAAAGACTTCATTGTTAGGAACGCTGACCTTGCATGGCAGGACATGCTTTATGGTCTCGATCACGGGTACATCGATGAGCGGACTGTGCGTGATCTGGCAATCGAGAAGGTCAGAGCCGATTCCTCGCTTGAGTCTTGCGAGATGCGGCTTTCCGTTCTGAATGACTCAGATCTCTATCGGGTCCGGGAGATTTTGACCCAAGCCATATCGACGCACACGATTGAACAGGAGGATCGCCCCAAGCGCAAGTGGTGTTTTCTCTCGTTGCAGTGGCTCTTTGAACACAAGGACCAAGTTGCCGATCCGCTTGGGGCCGTAGACGAGATCTACGCGGACTTCGACTATCCCGAGGAAGTCGCCCCGTTTGTGAGCTACGAATCCGCCTATCCGCGAGCCGCGCACGAGCCGACGGGAAAGGACCTGTTGCTTTCGCGATGGGCTGGGTATCTGCAGAAGATGCGATCGGAGCTTCGGTCGCAAGGTCAAGCGTGAGCTTTCTCGATGCGACCGGGCGGCCGGCGCAGGCTGTCCGCCTTCCACACCTCCGGCAGGAACTGTTCCAATTCGCTGATGGGCGTCTGGCCGATCTTGGCCAGCACGCTTCTCAGATACCGCTGCGGATCGATCCCATGCGTCTCGACGCTGGCGATCAGGCTCCAGAGAACGGCGTGGTGCTCGCCGGTCGGTTGAGTCCAAGCTGCTTCTGGAGCACGTCGAACAGTTCCTTGGTCCCCGGCACTCGGCCCCACAGCGAGGCCTCGGGCAACAGCAGCTTGGGCAGCTTGCCTACGCCGGCTGACTGGAAGATGCCGATGGCCTCAATCTGACGCTGCTGGGCTACAGGCTCATGCAGGGCCTGCTCCAATCGGCCGGGGCCGACCAGACGCTGGGCTGCTTGCCGGACCTGCTCGATGGGTGGGGCTTGGGAGCCGGCCCAGAGGGTCTGGTCTAGCTTATCGAAGGCTTGTCGGTCGATGCGCCAGAGGGCCAGGGCCAGACGGGCGTAGTCACACGCTCCGGCATGCCGTGCGTCGAGCATGGGCACCAGCGGGTTGCACATGGGGTCAAGCGGGATGGGCACGGAGACCACGGTCAACTGGCCGGAGAAGGCATCCACCGCCTGGCGGACCAGGGGATGGACGTGGCGGCAATCGGGGCAGGTGTAGTCGAACAGCTCCACCAGCACGTGCCTGGCCTGGGCTGAGCCGCATATCGGCCATTCATCCGCCCAGAGCTGGACTTTGCCCTTGAGCACCCGGCGTAGCGCAGAAGTTGCGGGCGGGAGGCGGGGGATGCGCGTGGGGGGAGGGGCGACGGGTGGGCCGCCTTTTCCTGTCATATTTTCGTAAATATTTGTTACATCGTGCTTTATGGTGACATGCGTCGATGCGGCGCGTGGTTGGGGTGGTTTGGCACGGGGATTGAATTGGGGAGGGTGGTTAACTCTATCAGGAGAGGATGAATGGACACAGCACGGACGCTCGGAGAGCGGATTGTGGAGGCGGCGCGGTTGGCGACGGTCCTTCATCTGGAGATGGAATGTGAGCAGCAGTCGCGGCAGCAGGCTTCCGGCGGAGCCGGAGAGCGTTTTTCCACGGATGGAAAGCTGCCGGTTGTGAACCACCGCAAGCCGCGGTGGCGATTCGTCGGGAGGAGGGCCGCATGATATACGGCCTGTATCTCTCGGCCACGGGCGTCCTGGCGAATTCGCACCGGCAGGACGTCATTGCCAACAACCTGGCCAACGCGGAGACGGCGGGCTTCAAGCGTGATCTGGCGCTGTTTCAGGAGCGTCGGACGGCAGCGCAGGAGCTTGGTTTGAACCCGCGGCGGCACAGCAACGTGATGCTGGAGGGGCTTGGCGGGGGATTGGGGAGCTGGCCGACCTGGACGGACCAGTCGGCGGGCGACTTGGAATCGACGGGCAATCCCCTGGATGTGGCGATTCGGGGCCGGGGGTATCTGGCCGTGCGCCGCGACGGGCAGGTGATGCTGACGCGGGATGGGCGGATGATGGTGGACAGCGAAGGGCGGCTGACGCTGGCGAGCGGGGCGGGCGAGGTGCTGGATGTGAACCGTCAGCCGATCGTGCTGGGGAAGGGTCAGGCGAGCGTTGGGGAGGATGGGACGATCACGCAGGACGGGAAAGCGGTGGCGAAGCTGGGGTTATTCGACGTGGCGGACCCCGGGCGGCTGCGGAAGCGAGGCGAGGGGCTGATGAGCGATCCGCAGGGCGAGAGGGGGCTGCGCGAGAGCTCGGCGATGGTGGCTGGCGGGCACGTGGAGCGTTCGAATGCCGATCCGGCGACGGAACTGGTGGCGATGATGGATGCGCAGCGGCAGCTCGAGGCGAACGCGAACATGCTGCGGTACCAGGACCAGACGCTGGCGCGGCTGGTGAACGACGTGGGGAAGATCGGATAGCGTGGGATCACGGGCGGAAGTGAGAGGGATGGAGTCGCTTTAACCGAAGATGATCCATGGCGATAACAGCACTTAATTCGGCGGCGACGGGGCTGCGGGCGCTATCGACGCGCATCGACGTGATTGCGAACAACCTTGCGAACGCGGAGACGACGGCGTTCAAGCGGACGCGGGTGAACTTCGAAGACCTGATGTACATCACGATGAAGGAGCCGGGCGCGGAGAACGCGCAGGGGGATTTGTCGCCGGCGGGGACGTTCGTGGGGCTGGGTGTGAAGGTGAGCAACACGCAACTGGACCTGGAGCAGGGGTCGCCGGAGAACACGGGGCGGCCGCTGGATGTGGCGATCCAGGGGAACGGCTTTTTCCGGGTGAAGATTCTGGACACGATCGGGGATGGGTACGGGTACACGCGGAACGGGAATTTCTTCGCGAACAAGGAGGGGCAGCTCGTGCTGGGGATTGGGGATGGGTACATCCTCCAGCCGGAGATCACGATTCCGTCGAATGCCACGGGGATTACGATCAGCCGGGAGGGTTTCATCACGTATTTGCAGCCGGGGCAGATCGACCGGCAGGAGGCCGGGCGGCTGAAGCTGACGAATTTCGTTAACCCGCACGGATTGAAGCTGCTGGGGGGGAGCATTTACGTGGCGACGGACGCTTCGGGCGAGCCGATCGAGGCTGACCCGGGCGAAGAGGGGACGGGGGAGATCCTGCAGAATTTTCTGGAAGGCAGCAACGTGGATCCTGTGAAGGAGCTGGTGACGCTGATCAAGACGCAGCGGGCGTTTGAGCTGAACAGCCAGTCGATCCAGACGGCGGACCAGGCGCTGCAGACGATCGGGAACCTGAGGCGGTTCTAGTCGCAGGGAGTAGTGATGAAGGATGAAGGGGTGACCGGGTGACCGGGAAAAAAGGGTGGCGAGCATGGATGCGAGGTGGCCGATGGCACGGAGTGCGTGGGTTATTGCGATGATGTGTGCGCTGGCGGGCCTTGCGCGGGGGCAGCAGGAGCGGTTTGTGCCGAACGGGGCGGGATTGCGGATGATCATGGTGGAAATCCGGCCGGAGGCGAGGGTGATCGGGCAGGAGATCCGGCTGAAGCAGATTGCGCGGTGGGAGGCGGGCGATGATCTGGCGATGCAGCAGGCGGGGGAGCTGGTGATCGGGCGGTTTGGAGATGGCGTGGGGCTGGCGGAGTTGGGGCTGGGGGAGATCACGCGGGTTCTGGAGGGGGCGGGTGTGAACGTGGCGATGATCCAGTTCCGGGGCTCGCGGGATGTGCGGGTGACGCGCAGCGATGCGGCGGTGAAGGCGGAGTCGCCTGTGGAGCCGTCGCCGCGGAAGCTGTCGGAGCAGATCGAGCATTTGACGGGCCGCATGGCGGCCGCGGAGACGGAGCGGGAGGTGGCGGTGGCGAAGGCGAAGGCGCGGACGCTCCGGGATGCGCTTCTCGCAGACCTGTCGGAGCGTTTCCAGTTGCCGGTGGAGGCCTTCGAGGTGAGGTTCAGCGGGGAGGGCGAGAAGCTGGTGAACCTGGCGGAGCCGGTGTTCCGGTTTGACATCGATGCGAGGCAGAGGCGAAGCCTGGGGGACATCGTCTGGGATGTAACGATCAGCAGCGGCGAGGGGAGGCAGAAATCGGCGATATCGGCGAACGTGCGGGTATGGCGGACGCAGGTGGTGGCTTTGCGGGCGATTCCGTACAAGGCGCCGATCGGCCGGGAGGACATCGAGCAGAGGCGGGTGCTGGTGGATCGTTTGGGGGATGATGCGCTCTCTGGCGGTGATCAGGCGGAGGGGTATCTGGCAGCGCGGGACATTGCGCCGGGGATGGTGTTGACGGGGCGGATGGTGCAGGCGCCCCAGGCGGTTCGCGTCGGGGAACTGGTGAGCGTGACGGTGGATGGTGGGCGGGTGCAGGTGAAATGGGTGGCCGAGGCGAGGGAGAACGGGGCCCTGGGGCAGACGATCCGGGTGCGCAAGCCCGGGACGCGGGACGAGTTCAATGTTCAGGTATCGGGGCCGCAGCAGGGTCGGCTGGTGGCGGCGGTGGGTGGGACGAACGTGGCAGCGCGGTAGGAGACGTCATGAAGCAGGGACCGGGACATGGTTGGTGGCGGCCTGTGAGGGTATGGGCCTTGGGGTGTGTGGCGGCCTGGTGGGCGGGGGCCATGGGGCCGGCGTGGGGTCAGGAGGCCGCGCCGGCGGGCGGTCGACAGGCGCCGGCTGCCGCTCAGGCGATGGGTCCGGAGAAGCCCAGCGCTGCGCAGCTCATGCAGAAGAACGGAGGTTCGCTGCTTCGGGCGTCGCTGATGGCAGCGCCGGACCCGGCGAAGGCGAAGGTTTCGGTGGTGAGCTATGTCTCGGTGCCAGAACCGACGCCGAAGACGCTGAAGAAGCACGACCTGGTCACGATCATCATCCGGGAGCAGAGCGAATACAGCTCGGACGGCAGCACGGAGCTGAAGAAGAAGACGGATTTCGATCTGCGGCTGGAGGAATGGGTGAAACTGGACCCGAGGAATTTTGAGATTGAAGGCGGCGCGCTGGGGGCGAATCCGCCGTCAATCAAGCTGGGCGGGGCGCGGAACTACAAAGGGGAGGCGACGGTTGACCGGACGGACAAGCTGGTGACGCGTATCGCGGCGGAGGTGGTGGATGTGAAGCCCAACGGCACGCTGGCGATCCAGGCGCGCAAGCGGATCAAGCACGACGAGGAGGAGCAGGAGTACCTGCTGACCGGCATCTGCCGGGCGGAGGATCTGTCGCCGGACAACACGATCCTGAGCACGAACGTTCACGACCTGAATATTGAGACGACGCACAAGGGCGCGGTCCGGGACAACACAAAGCGAGGGCTG
The DNA here is from genome assembly GCA_964570205.1 of uncultured Tepidisphaeraceae bacterium. Lineage (GTDB taxonomy): Bacteria > Planctomycetota > Phycisphaerae > Tepidisphaerales > Tepidisphaeraceae > CAZMXI01. The sequence goes on along the minus strand of CAZMXI010000028.1, from coordinate 14,220 downwards.
ATTCCCAAATTATTGGACGTAATCAACCCGTTCTGACCGATAACGTGTTTGTCCGTGGTCAGTTGTCCGTAGTCCGTTGTGGCGCGCAGGTGAGATGCGGATGAGAACAATCGGGATCATTCTGGCGATGCTGCTGATGGCCGCCCCGGCGTATGGGGTGAAGATCGCGGACATCACGCGCCTGGACGGTCAGCGGACGAACACGCTGCTTGGCTATGGGCTGGTGATGGGGCTGAAGGGCACCGGCGACAGCGGCGATTATGGTCCGGCGATCCGCCCGGTGGCGGAGATGCTGAGCAAGCTGGGGAACAAGACGGACGTTCGCGAGCTGACCAGCGTGAAGAACGTGGCGCTGGTGATGGTGACGGCGAGCATTCCCAACGGGGTGCGAGACGGCGACAAGCTGGACGTGATTGTGGCGAGCATCGGGACGGCGAGCAGCCTGAAGGGCGGGCAGCTCTTTCTGACGCCGCTCCAGGGTCCGGTGCCGGGATCGGGCATCTTCGGGATGGCCGAGGGCCCGGTGACGATCGAGGATACGACAACGCCGACGCTGGGGAAGGTGAAGGGCGGCCTGACGATGGAGGCGGACCTGCCGTCGCCGGTGATCGACGACCAGGGGCAGATCACGCTGATCCTGGACGAGCCGGCGGCGAGTTGGACGATGGCGAGCACGATCGCCAAGATCATCAACGACGCCGAGGGCACGGGGGAAACGCTGGCGGTGGCGGCCAACGCCAAGAACGGGGTGGTGCAGATTCCGGAGAACGAGCGGCGGAACCCGGCGAGTTTCATCAGCCGGGTGCAGCAGCTTCCGGTGCGGATTCTGGACACCGAGGCGCGGGTGCTGATCAATGAGAAGAGCAAGACCATCATCATCACCGGCGACGTGGAAATCAGCCCGGTGGTGATCAGTTGCCGGGGTCTGACGATCACCACCACCACGCCGCCGCCGATCCCGACGCCGCGGGCGCCCGTGACGACCGAGAAGACGGCGGTGGGGTTGGACACGACGCGGCAGGGCGGGGCGCGGCTTCAGGAGCTGGTGGATGCGCTGGACATGATCAAGGTGACGCCGGAGGACCGGATTGCGATCATTCGCGAGCTGCACAAGAGCGGCAAGCTTCATGCGAAGCTGGTCGAGGAATCGAGGTAGCGCAAGCGGCCTGGCGGCTGGCCGGGCATTCGAGGGGCGTCGGAGACGCAGATTATGGAAACGGCAGGGATGCCACAACTCGATCAGGGCGGGGCGCGAGAGGCCGGCTCGCAGTCGCGGCGGCAGCGGCTGACCGTCGAGGCGCGTCGGTGGGTCTCGCAGACGTTCTTCGGGACGCTGCTGGAACAGGTGCGCAACAGTCCTTTCAAGTCCGATTTGTTGTCGGGCGGCCGGGGCGGCGAGGCGTTCGGCTCGATGCTGGACCAGCACCTGGCCGACCGGATGGCCCGCGGGGCCGGGGAGAAGCTGGTGCGGAGTATCGTGAGGCGTCTGGAAGACGGCGCGGGCCACGGGCAGGGAGCCGAATGAGTCCTTCACTGAGCGAGCTTGAGAACGCGCTGCGACAGCTCATTACGGAGCACGAGCGGATGCTGTCGCTGCTGGATGCGCAGCAGGCCGCGATGAAGCGGCTGGATTCGCGAGCGATCGAGGAGGCTGCGCGGGAGCAACAGGCTTCGCGGGCGAGAATCACGTCGCTGGAAAACCGGAGGCGTGCGGCGGTGCAGCAGATCGCGGTGGCGCTGCGGCTGGGGACGAACCCGACGATGGCGCGGATCGCGGAGGCGCTGCCCCAGGACAAGCCGCGGCTGCTGAAGCTGCGAGAGCAGCTCAAGCACCTGATTGGCCAGGTGGCGCACCGGGCACAGGTGGTCGGCCGGCTGGCCGGGGCGGTGCTGGGGCACCTGAACACGGTGGTGCGGCTGATCGCGGGGTCGGTGGAGCAGGCGGGCTTGTACACGAAGGACGGCGTGCCGAGGGTCTCGGCGCGAATTGGCGTTCTGGAAGCGGTGGCGTGAAGGCCATCACAGGGCGATATGTCACTCATTGGCGCACTCAACATCGGCAAGTCGGCCCTGGCGGTGCAGCAGGCGGCGATCCAGGTCACGAGCAACAACGTGGCCAACGCCGGCAATGCCGAGTACACGCGTCAGACGGCGCAGGTGACGCCTCGGGGCGACCGGCAGATAAGGCCGGGGCTGTTCATGGGAACGGGGGTGAACCTGACCGCGATCTCCCGGCAGATTGACGAGGCGCTGGAGAGCCGGATTCGCGGCAGCCTGAGCGAAGGGGCGTCGGCCGGCGCGCGAGAGATGTGGCTGGGCCGGGTGGAAGCGGTCTTCAACGAATTGGGGGACGACGACCTGAGCACGCAGCTCAGCGCGTTCTTCAACAGTTGGTCGAACCTGGCGAACCAGCCGCAGGACATGGGATACCGGCAGGTGGTGATCCAGAACGGCGAGTCGCTGGCTTCGACGCTGCGTGACCTGAGCGGGCAGATTGGCAGCCTGCGATCGGACGTGGATCAGCGCCTGAAGCTGCTGACGAGCGACGCCAATGCCCTGGCGGACCGGGTGGCCAATCTCAATGCACAGATCATCAACGCCGAGGGCGGCACCGGCGGAACGGCCAACGCCCTGCGCGACCAGCGCGACGCGGCGTTGAAGGAGCTGTCGGGGCTGCTGGAGATCAACGTCCAGGACACGGGCAACGGGGTGGTCAACGTGCTGATTGGTTCGGAGCCGCTGGTGTTGGCGACGCAGAACCGGGGGCTGTCGTTCACGATCAAGAGCCAGGACGGCTCGCTGGCGGCGATTGTCAACAACAGCACGAACCACGGCGCCTACGCGATCGGATCAGGGCAGATCGGCGCGCTGATGGGGCTGCGAAGCGAGATCGGCGGGGTGGGCGGCGAGCTCGACTCGCTGGCCGGCGCGTTGATCTTCGAACTGAACAGGCTGCATTCGGCCGGGCAGGGATTGACCGGACTGACGCAGGTCACCGCCAGTGCGCCGGTGGACGACCCGTCGGCCGCGTTGAACTCGCCCGAGGCGGGGCTGGAGTTCGCCCCGGTGAACGGCAGTTTCGTGGTGCATGTGAAGCAGACCGCCAGCGGTCTGGTCAGCAGCACGCTGGTGCAGGTGGATCTGGACGGGCTGAACGGCGACGACACGACGCTGGATTCACTGAGGGCACAGCTTGACGGGATCGACGGGATCGCCGCGACGATCGCCGGAGGGAGGCTGAAGGTCGCGACGGAATCGAGCGGCGCGGAATTCTCGTTCAGCCAGGACAGCAGCGGGGTGCTGGCAGCGATGGGGATCAACGGCTTTTTCACGGGAAGCTCGGCGTCGGACATTGGTGTGAGCGAGGCGCTGCGATCGAGCCCGTCGCTGCTGGCGGCGGCGAAGAACGGCCAGAGCGGGGACAACCAGACGGCGCTGGCGATTGCGGCGCTGGAGACGCGGTCGCTGAGCGGCCTGGGCGGGATGAGCCTGAAGGACAAGTATGAGGGGATGATCAACGCGGTCGGCGTCAGCGCGGCCGGCGCGGCGACGGACGCCGAAGGCGCGCAGGTGGTGATCGAGACGCTGCTGGCGCAGCGGGAGGCGCTGAGCGGGGTGAGCGTGGACGAGGAAGCGATCAATCTGATGCGTTACCAGCGGGCGTTTCAGGGCGCCGCAAGGATCATCACGGCGGTGGACGAGATGCTGCAGACTCTCTTGAACATGGCGTGACGTTATGGCGATCATTCCACTGCAACTGGCGAGAGTGAGCAATTCGCTGCAGATGAGCGTCATGCGGCAGTCGCTGACTCGCACGCAACGTTCGCTGCTGCAGACACAGAACGAACTGGCGACAGGCAAGCGGCTGAATGCACCGAGCGACGATCCGGCGGACGCGGCAATTTCGATTCAGCTTCGGAAGCTGATGGAGCAGCGAGAGGGTTATGCGACGAACCTGCAGGCGGCGGTGTCGCACCTGAGCGAGGTGGACTCGACTCTGGGCGAGATGACGGACCTTCTGCGGGAGGCGCAGACGGTGGCGTCGGCGAACGTGGGGTCGGTGGTGTCGTCGGAAGCGAGGGTGGCTGCGGCGACGGCGATTGAAGGCATCTTCAATCAGGTGTTCAACCTCGGCAACCGGCAGTTTCAGGGCGTGTACCTGTTCGGGGGCGACCGATCGACGCAGGCCCCGTTCGTGGCCGACCTGGGCGGCGTGCGGTATGTGGGATCGGAGACGACCCTGGGCAACGCGGTCGAAGCCAACATCGTGTTGCCGTTCATGGTCAACGGAGGCGAGCTGTTCGGGGCGATGAGCACGCGGGTGCAGGGCTCGGCGGACCTGACGCCGTCAATCAGCGTCGACACGAGGCTGGCGGATGTGCGCGGTCATGGCGAAGAGGGCATTCGTCCGGGCTCGATCCGTCTGAGCAATGGCGCGAATACCGTATTGGTGGACCTTTCTGAGGCGGACACGATCGGCGACGTGGTGGATTCGATCAACGCGGCCGGCGTGGGCGGGATCACGACGGTGATTGCGCCCGACGGGCAGAGTCTGCTGCTGTCGGCGGGGCCGGCCGACAACATCACAGTTGAGGAGGCGGGCGGAACGACGGCGGCGGACCTGGGGATTCTGACGACGACGGGCGGCGGTGCCGGGGTGAGCGTGGACGGGCAGAGCGTCAGGCCGAAAGTGACGGGCTTCACGCCGCTGGCGGATCTGCTCGGCGGGCTGGGGATCGACACGGCCGGCGGGCTGCAAATCACCAATGGCGTCAAGACGGCGACGATCGACTTATCGGGGTGCACGACAGTTGAGGACATGCTCAACGCGATCAACGGGGCGGGCGCGGGCGTGCTGGGGCGGATCAACGCCGCCGGCGACGGCATCGACATCATGAACACGGTGCAGGGGATCACGATGACGATCGCCGAGAACGGCGGGACAACGGCGGCGGACCTGGGAGTGCGCAGTTTCGGGCCGCAGACGCTGCTGGCGGACGTCAACGGCGGGAAGGGCGTCCGGACGGCGACCGGGATGGATCTGCTGATCACCCGTCGCGACGGGACGAGCTTCCAGGTGGAGATTGACGGGCTGACGACGATTCAGGATGTGATCGACGCGATCAACACGGCCGACGGCGGTGCGGGCGTGACGGCGAGCTTCGCGACGACGGGGAACGGCATCGTGTTGGCGGACGGCACGGGTGGGGCGGGTGTGTTGTCGGTGTCGGGCGTGAGCTACTCGCAGGCGGCGGCCGACCTGGGTCTGGAGGGCGGCGTCGCGGGCACGACGCTGGCCGGTCGGGATGTGAACGGCGTTGCGGCGCAGGGGTTGCTGGCGAACCTGGCGAAGTTGCGGGATGCCCTTACGGGCGACGATCCATCGGCGATCACGGAGGCCAGCGAGGCGTTGACGGCGGACCTGGCGCGGGTGATCCGGGTTCGCGGCCAGGTTGGGGCGCGGGTTCAGGAGTTTGAATCGCGACTGAACCGGCTTGAGGACCAGAAGCTGGCGAGCCAGGCGGTGCTGTCGGCGCTGGAGGATGCGGACTACAACGAGGCGATCACGCGGTTCCAGACGTTGCAGACGGCTCTGCAGGCGAACATGATGACGGCGGGGCAAATGCTGAACCTGACGCTGCTGGATTTCCTTCGGTGAGCGAGGCCTTCGGCACGCGGCTTGCTGCCGGTGATTTCCAAGTATACTTTAATGATATAGGACGCAGCTAATGCGGTCCTGGCGCAGAAAAAGATGCCGGTAGCGCACAATCGGCGCGAACGGAAGAAACGAGAGGCGCGGGAAGCGCCCGGAAGCGGACGAAGCAATGAATCGTCCGTCGCAGATGCCGAGGTCTGCGGGAAAGGGGGCGTCGCCGGAGGCGACGGGGTCTGGCGAGGCGTGGACAGGCTCGCCATGCGAAATGGAGCCGGGGAAGCGGCTCCGGTTGGAGAACCGGCCGGACCGGCCGGGAATGGGGCGGCGGGCACGGGTTGCCCGATGGCCGAGGCCGGGCTGGAGAGCCGACCTTGGACTGGGGCTGGAGTGACATCGCGGCAGGGATGCCGCGAAGGCGTTGCGCGGCGGGGTTCCGTCGCGCGGAGCAGGAGTGAAGGCGCCGGCGTAAGGCGTCTGGCAGGTACAGGAAGAACGCGGCGGATGCCGCGGCATGCAGGGCGGCTGGGCGGCCGCCTGAGAAATGGAGTTCGCATGGACATCGACACGACGCGTTTCGGTCGCATGGAGGTCAACGAGGAACGCATCATCACGTTCCCAAGGGGCCTGCTGGGGTTTCCGGACCACAAGCGGTTTGCGCTGATCCAGACGGGCGAAGAGAACTACTTCTTCTGGCTTCAGAGCCTGGATGAGCCGAGCCTGGCGTTTGTGGTGACGGACCCCGGGATCTTCTTCAAGGATTATCAGTTCCCGCTGAAGGACGAGACGCAGCAGGACCTGAACCTGGAAGATCCGAGCTTTGCCCAGATGTTCGTGATCTGCAACAAGGTTGGCGACTGGCTGACGGGGAATCTTCAGGGTCCGCTGGTGGTCAACGCGCAGAATCGTATGGCGCAGCAGGTTGTGATCAACGACAAGAAATGGACGACGCGACAGCCATTGTTGAGGCTCCAGGCGGAGGTTGCGCTGGCCAAGAGCGCCTAGGCGGCGCTGGAGGCCGGCGGATTCAACGCCGCGGTCAGGCATTCGGGCGGGTATAATCGCGCATGAACCCGCACGATGCGGCGCGAGCCTGGAGGCTCGCGAGAGGTGCGGGCTTGAGGTGATCAGGCCCCTTACCCAGGAAGGAGCCCCGTATGCTGGTGCTGTCCCGTCAGCGAGACGAGACGATCATGATCGGAGACGACATCGAGGTCACCGTGGTGGACATCCGCGGCGACAAGGTGCGTCTGGGGATCAATGCCCCGAAAGAGATCGCCGTCCATCGCAAGGAAGTGTACGACGCCATTCGCCGTGAGAACCGCGAAGCGGCGCGGGTGAAGCCCGAGGATCTGTCCGGTCTAGGCAAGATCGCCCCCAAGGGGGAGATCCAGAAGGACGAAAACAAGTAATGCCGGGGCGTGTCCCGGCTTCGCCGCCGGGGCCGGCCCGACGCCGGGCGCTGCAGCGACCCACGAACGCCCGGCAACGCTCGCCGCTCTCTAGGGTTCCAGGGAACAAGGAACCGTCCCAAGACGGAGCAATTCCGTCGGCCATCAACAATCATGGAGGATTGGCATGGCACGCATCAATACGAACGTTTCCGCACTGGCCGCCAAACGCGGCTTGGCCAGGAGCCAGCGCACGCTCGATGACACGCTTCAACGACTGTCCAGCGGGCTGCGCATCAACCGCGGCGCTGACGATCCGGCCGGCCTCATCGCCAGCGAGGGCCTGCGCAGCGAGATAGCCGGGATCAGCCAGGCGATCTCGAATTCGGAGCGCGCCAGCAATGTGATTTCAACAGCCGAGGCTTCGCTGTCCGAGGTGGCGGCACTTCTGCTGAACATCAAGCAGCTCATTGTCGAGGCAGCCAACGACGGCGCGCTGTCGGCCGAGGAGATCGAGGCCAACCAGCTTCAGATCGATTCCGCGGTGGAAAGCATCACGCGCATCAGCAACACCTCGACGTTCGCGGGGCTGCCGCTGCTGAACGGCAGCCTGGACTACGTGACCAGCGGCGTGAACACGACCGACATCGAGGCGCTGCATATCCAGCAGGCGAATTTCGGTACGATGACCAACACGCCGGTGGAGATCAACGTGCTGACCGGCGCAAACACGGCTGCCCTGCGCTTCGCGACCAGCGCGCTTGGGGCAACCGGCGTGACGCTGGAGATCTCCGGAAATGACGGCGTTGACGTTCTGACCTTCACGGCCAGCACGAGCGTGGAGGACATCCACACCGCAGTGAATCGCATTCTGGACTCGACCGGCGTGAAGGTCGACTACATCAACAGCGCCAACACCGCTTCGGGCATCGTCTTCCGATCCGTCGGATACGGGTCGAAGAATTTCGTGTCGGTGCAGGCGAAGAGCGGCTCCTTCGCCACGACCAACGCCGCGGGCGTCGCCACGACGCGATCGGCCGGCGTGGACGCGGTGGCGACCGTCAACGGAGCCCTGACCGTCGGCGACGGCCTGAACATCAAGCTGAACACCACGACGCTCGACCTGGACCTGACGCTGGACGAGGCGTTCGGGACCGGCACGACGAACTTCGTCATCACCGGCGGCGGCGCCCGTTTTCAACTCGGCCCTCAGGTCACCAGCAACCAGCAGGTGAGCCTGGGTCTGCAATCGGTCGCGGCCAGCAAACTGGGCGACCGCGATGTCGGCTTCCTGAGCGACATCGTGACCGGCGGCAATGCGTCGCTGGTCATCAACCAGGCGGCCAAGGCATCGCGGATTGTCGAGCGCGCCATACGGCAGGTCGCCGTGATGCGCGGCAGGCTCGGCGCGTTTGAGAAGAACACCGTCCAGACGAACATCAACAGCCTGAGCGTGGCGCTGGAGAACGTCACCGCCAGCGAAAGTTCGATTCGCGACGCCGATTTCGCTGCCGAGACCAGTGCGCTGACCCGTGCGCAGATTCTCACGCAGGCGGGCACGAGCGTCCTGGCGGTGGCCAACGCGACGCCGCAGACGGTGCTCTCGCTGCTCCAGCAGTAGGTTTGGCGCGTATCCATAGCGCTGCGGGGGTGCGGTCCAAGAACCGCTGACGGCGCTTTGCGCATGGTCCGAGAACGCTTTGCCGGCGGCCGCTCGCGGCCACGCCGGCGGTTCGCCCGATAATATCCGATCTGGCGCGTCATGGCGGGGGCGAAAGCGCGCGCATCCGCATCGCACTCGCGGCGAGAGCGGAGGGCCCCGATTCCCACCTAAAGTCGCTCCCGAAACGCAGTCGATACGTCCAAGGCTCGATCGCCGGAATCGCCGCAGCGCCAGCGGGCGCCGGCGGCGAACGAGGTCGCGCGCGACGGCGTCCAGACGCATCGCGGAGGCGGCCGGTGGACTTGTGGGAAAGGAGGTCGCGGCATGAAGTGATGGGAAGCGAAAGCGTCGCCAGACGCCAGTCGCCTCCGAAGGCTGCTGGGGGAGCGTCCCCTTACCCGCCAGCAAAAAGCCTATTCAAGGGAATGAAGCGCGGCGGCGGTCCGCAGAACCGCCGGCCCCGCGAAATGGTGTCGCGAGCGAGTGCCCGCGACGGTCACGGAGAGACAAATGAGCAGAATAAACACGAACGTTTCGTCGCTGATCGCGCAGCGCGTGTTGCGCCGCAACAACAATAATCTTAACACGAGCCTCGAGCGGCTGAGCACGGGCTTGAAGATCAACAAGGGCGCGGACAATCCCGCAGGCCTGATCGCCAGTGAGAACCTCCGCGCGGAGAAGACCGGCATCAGCCAGGCGATTGACAATGCCGAACGCGCCAGCAACATGATCGGCACCGCCGAAGGCGGCCTGGGCGAGATCAGCTCGCTGCTGACCGAACTGGAAGGCCTGGTCAACGAAGCGGCCAACAAGGGAGGCCTGAGCACTGAGGAAATCGAAGCCAACCAGTTGCAGGTGGACTCGATCCTCACCACCATCAACCGCATCGCGCAGAGCACGAGCTTCCAGGGCATCAAGCTCCTGAACGGCAACTACTCCTACACGACAAGCGGCGCCGGCACGGCCAACTTCGATACGCTGACCGTCAATGCGGCGAGGTTGCCGGCCAACGCGGCGACGAACGTGGTTGTCCAGGTTACCCAGAGCGCTCAGACTGCCGTCATCACCAGCGTGGCCACCGGCCTGACGGCCACCCCGGTCACGGTCGAGGTTGCCGGCAACAAGGGCACCGAGCAGATCAGCTTCGCCGCGGGCACGACCGTGGCGCAGATGGTCACCGCCGTGAACGCGGTCAAGGACGCCACGGGCGTGAGCGCCGTCGCCTCGGGCACCGCGCTCAAGCTCAACAGCACCGACTACGGCTTGGATCAGTACGTCAGCCTGAAGGCCGTCAGCGGCAGCATCACCGGCGAAGGCAAGGACTATGGCCGCGATGCTGCGGTCCTCGTCAATGGCGCCAGCGCCACCGCGAAGGGCCTGAACGTGACGTTCCGCAACTCGAACCTGGACATCGAGTTCGATATGAAATCGGCGTTCAACACCGCCGGCAGCGCCAACTTCTACATCAGCGGCGGCGGCGCGACGTTCAGCCTTGGCTCCAAGGTCACCGAGACCGACAAGGCTTCGGTGGGCATCGCATCGGTGACCACCGGCAGCCTTGGCTCGGCAACCCTTGGGTTCCTCAGCTCGCTGAGCAGCGGCGCCACGAACGCCCTTTCGGGCAAGAACCTGGTGACGGCGCAGAAGATCGTGGACAAGGCCGTGAAGCAGGTCAGCCAGCTTCGCGGGCGTCTGGGCGCGTTCCAGCGGTTCACGATCGGCGCCACCGTCAACAGCCTGGGTGTGGCTTTCGAGAACGCCTCGGCCGCCGAAAGCGCCATCCGCGACACCGATTTCGCCGAGGAAACGGCCGCCATGACGCGGTCGCAGATCCTCAGCCAGGCGGCCACCACCGTGCTGGCGCAGGCCAACGCAAGCCCTCAGAACGCCCTCGCTTTGCTGCAATAAGAGGGCGCCTCAGGCTTGTCTGGTAGTGGTTCCCCCACAAGTCCTCTCACCCCCGGCGAAAGTCGGGGGTGAGTTTTTGCGCGCTGACCTGGATCGCCGCAGCCGTTCGATCGGAAATACCCGCCAGCAGCACCAAGGGCTCGCCTGAATTGCTGTAATCATGTCGTTGCGGTCGCCGCGAGGTTCTCGGCAGATGGACACCCACCCGCCCCTCGTGTCGGCGGTGGATCGCAGCAGGCATCGCTGATGGCAGACACGCTGGACGTTCGACGCGCAGTCAGGCTTATCCGTCCAAGAATACCGCCACTTGCGGCATCCTGCGGGTCAGAGCAGCTCGCTCAGGCTGATCGCGGGGTCGCGGAAGAGCGCTTCGCGTCCGGTGACGTTGGTACGCTGCCGGATCATCAGCTCCAGGTTGGCGTTGTCGGGCTGGTTCAGGGCCAGGACTTGCGCGAGGCGCCCGTCGGCGGCGACGCCGAACTCGAGAAAGTCTGGAAAGTCCGCGCTGGCTGGCCCGCGGACAATACGCCGTTCGACATGGCGCGGCTCGCCCCACGCCCGGAGCGTCACGTCGAACAACTGGCTGCCGAAAGTGTTGACGGCATCATAGCGGGCATCGCCGCCGGCCATGTTCTGCCCGGCGATGGCGCCGGTGCCGACGGCCGATTCCCAGTGGTCCAGGATGCGGTATTTCGCGAATAAAGGGTCGTAAATGGCCGCGCAATCGCCGGCCGTGTAGATGTCCGGGTGGCTGGTGCGACATCGCTCGTCGGCCAGAATGGCCTTTTCGCAGGCGATGGCCGTCGCCCGGAGCAGCTCCTTGTGCGACGTCATGCCGATGCACGGGACGACGAGATCGACATCCAGCACGGTGGCGTCGGCGAGCAGCACGCGCTGGACGCGGCCATCGCCTTCCAGCCTCAGGGCCGATGTTCCGGCGTGCAGGCGGACGCCGCGGCTCTCCAGGTATCGGGCGATGAACCGGCCCATGGTCTCGCCGGCGAACTTGGCCCATGGGTGGGCGGCGACATAGATCAGTTCAACGCTAAGCCCGGCGTTGGTGAAGGTGGCCGCCAGCTCCGTGCCCAACAGGCCGGCTCCGATCACGGCGACCCGCCCCCTGCCGCCGCGGCCGTTGGGTCGGCCTTCGCGGCGCGCCTGGTCCATAGCATTCCTGATGCGGTCGGCATCATCGAGCGTCCGGAGGTAAAGGACGCCGGGAAGCTGGGCGCCCGGGATGGTCAGTTGCCTGGGCGAGCCGCCCGTGGCGATCAGCAGCTTGTCGAAGAAGACCTCGGTGCCATCGTCCAGCGTCACGGCGTGGCGGCCCGGATCCAGTTGCGCCGCCCGCACGCCGCTGCGGAGCTGGACGTGATGCTCGATCAACCAGCGGTCTTCAAGGGTGAACAGCTCGGATCGGGTGCGCTGGCCCAGCAGATATTGGCTGCTGAGCTGTGGGCGATGATAGGGCCGGTTGACCTCCTGCCCGACCAGGAGGATCGGATTCTCGCCGTCGATCTGGCGAATGGCCTGGATGGCGGCGCTGCTCGCCAAACCGCCGCCGATCAAGAGGTAATTGACGCGCTTGGAACTCATGCGGCACCGTTCTGCGTCCCGGTTTGGGCAACCTCTATCATCACTATATGGCTGACCGCTCTGAGCATGCGAGGTTGGATCGATAGCTGGCGGATTTCTTCTCTATTTCGCCGCAGGCCTGGGATGCGCTACGGTCTTAAATGCATGCTATTTAATAATTTGAAGCCATGTTGGTGCGATCTTCCGGCCGGGCGTCTGGATTCCGCCGAGGACTGGCTTATGGCACTTGACCACCGGCCATGAACGGGGGATAATTCATCCTTTAATCCGGATGGTAAGATACGATAAACAGCCTGGAGCTCTCGTGGCGCGAATGGCGTCGCTGGCGGATGCCAAGCGGCTACGGATTCTGCGGTTGCTCGAGCGGCAGGAGCTGGGCGTGGCCGAGCTATGCGAGGTGCTGCAACTGCCACAATCGACGGTCAGTCGGCACCTGAAGGTGTTGCTGGACGAGCGATGGCTGCGATCGGATCACCAGGGCACCGTGCATCTATACCGAATGCCGGCGGATGAGCTGGATGCTTCCGCCCGCCGGCTCTGGGCTGTGGCTCGTGAGCATGTGGCCGATTGGCCGGCCGTTCAGCAGGATGATCTTCGCCTGTCGATGCGGCTGGCCCAGCGCAACATCGAGGCTGCGGCTTTTTTTGCCGGGGCCGCCGGGGAGTGGGACAAGCTTCGTCGCGAGTTGTACGGGCAGGGTGTCAACCTGGCGGCGATGCTGGCGCTGTTGCCTCCGGACGACGTGGTTGTGGATCTCGGTTGCGGGACCGGGCAGATCACTGCGGAACTTGCCGGCTATGTGCGCAGGGTTATAGGCATAGACAACTCGGGGCCTATGCTGAAGGCGGCGCAGAATCGCACGGCCGGCCTCAAGAACGTCGAATTGCACCAGGGAGAACTGACGTTGCTGCCGCTGGCGGACGGGGTCGTCGATGCGGCGCTGCTGGTCCTGGCATTGACCTACGTGTCGGAACCGGCGGCGGCGCTGCGGGAAATGCGTCGAATCGTCCGGCCGGGCGGGCGGGCTATTATTGTGGACTTGCTTCCGCATGACCAGGATGGCTTCCGCCGACGGCTGGGCCAGCAGCACGCGGGTTTTGCTTTGGATGCACTGGGCCGCCTCATGGCCGAGGCGGGCTTCGGCGCGGTGAACATTGCCCCGTTGCCACCGGAACCCAGCGCCAAGGGCCCGGGGCTGTTTCTGGCCAGGGCTGTGGCGGTGACGAACGAACGATCATAGAACCGATGAACCTATTTGTGATCTGAAGGAGAAGACATGACGCAAACGCTCAAGACCGGACCCCAGTCCCCCAGGGCCGACCTCGATTTCAAGGTTGCCGACCTGTCCTTGGCCGAGTGGGGCCGCAAGGAGATCATGCTCGCCGAGCAGGAAATGCCCGGCTTGATGGCGATCCGCGAGGAGTACCGCAAAGCGCAGCCGCTCAAAGGGCAGCGCATCACGGGGTCGCTTCACATGACGATCCAGACGGCCGTGCTGATCGAGACATTGGTGGAACTCGGGGCGCAGGTGCGCTGGGCGAGCTGCAACATCTTCTCGACACAGGATCACGCGGCGGCAGCCGTCGCCGTCGGCCCGAATGGCGCGGTGGACAACCCCAAGGGGATCCCGGTGTTCGCCTGGAAGGGCGAGACGCTGGAGGAATACTGGTGGTGCACGCAGAAGGCGCTGGATTTCGGGAACTGGACCGGTCCGACGCAGGTTGTCGATGATGGCGGCGATGCCACGCTGCTGATCCACAAGGGTTACGAGTACGAGAAGGCCGGCAAGGTGCCCGATCCATCCACCGCCGACAACGAGGAGTTCGCGATCATCCTGAAGCTGCTGGCCGGCACGTTCAAGAAGAACAACCGCTGCTGGCACATCGTGGCCGAGCAGTGCCATGGGGTTTCGGAGGAGACGACCACTGGCGTGCACCGGCTGTATGACATGCAGAACAAGGGCACGCTGCTGTTCTCGGCGATCAACGTCAACGACTCGGTCACCAAGA
>CAZMXI010000027.1:29840-33802 GCA_964570205.1 uncultured Tepidisphaeraceae bacterium | reverse complement strand
TCGAGAAGGCCCGCAAGGACCTGGAGGACTACCTGAACAGCCTGGACGTGGGCCAGTAAAACCGATCAGGCCCAGCCGAAAACAAAAGGCGCCGAGGATCGATCCTCGGCGCCTTTGGCTTGTGATGGGTCAGGCGTTGTTGTTATGCCCGGTGGCGGAGGCGCTTGGCGACGGCAAGGATGCCGATCAGGCCAAGGCCGGCCCACGAGGCGGCCGGCAGGGGCACGGCGGCCACTTCGACGTTGTCGAGCAACAGCCCGATATTGTCATTGCTCTGAGCCTGGAAGCTCAGGGTGACCGGATCGATCCCGCTGACGGTGAAAGGAATCACCATCTGCTGGAACGGGGCGCTGGACACCAGGGTGTAGTTGGCGGAGACGGACGCGATGCCGACGGTGACGGTCGCGGTGGCGCTGTCGGTGCTGTTGCGGTGGTTGCCCGCGAGGTCAAACCGCAACTCGTACGAGCCCGGGGCGAGGTTCAGTGTCTTGGAGACGAACTCGCCTGCGTCGTAACTGGAACCATCGAGATCGATGTAAAGGCCGTTGCCCTGCAGGAAGTCATGCAACCCATTGCCGATGAGGTCAACGGTGCCGTTCTTCACGGTCCAGGTTCCGCCGAAGTTGCTGAAATTCGTTTGGCCAGCACCGCCGTTGTAAGAATCGAAATTATCGTAGAAGACGACATTGGCGGAGGCGGTGCCCGCCAAAGCAACTGCGACGACACATGCTGCAACGACACTACGCAGATTCATACGAACCCTCCTGTTCTCGCGAACAGTCAGAACAAACTCGGCACGCCCGACCGTACTCAAACGCCCCCTGAACGATGGTGAGAACATACCCCAGCTTCGGCGGGCCGTCAAAACGTGTATTGGATATAAGTCATTTATTAACAGATGGATATGCGGGATAGGCAAGGCGGAGAGGATGTGCCAAATGCGCGGACCTAACTGCCCAGGAGGGGCAGTTGGACTGTAACGCTGCGGTCCTTGCCATCATCAAGGCCGGGGGCCTGGCCGATGGACATTTTGTCGATCTGGCGGACGTTGCGGATGGGGGGATTGTCCTGCGGGCGCAGGTCGGGCGATTGGGGGCCTTCGTGGCGGCGGAGGATGTTGTAGTATTGGTCTCTCTGGGCGGGAATCCACCCGGCATCGCGGATCAAACGGCAGATTTCGCGCTCGTTGAGCTTATAGGTCGTCCCGGCGGCGGAGACGACGTTCTCCTCCATCATGACCGAGCCCATGTCGTTGGCGCCGAAGACGAGGGCGAGCTGGCCGATCTTCGGGCCCATCGTCACCCAGCTTGCCTGGAGACTGGGGATGTTGTCGAGATAGAGGCGGGCGATGGCGAGGGTGCGGAGATACTCATGCGCCCCGGCCATTCTGACGACCCGCCCTTTGAGGATGTCTTCGTTGGCGCTGTCGTCGAAGGGGCCGTGCTTGTCCGGGTCCCATTCTTTGGCGCGACCGAGGGGGGTGTTTTCACGCTGGAATGGCCAGTGGATGAAGGCGGTATAAGAGCCGGGGTTCAGGGTGGCATTCTCCGCAGGGGACCTGGCAAAGACGCCCGGATGCTTGCGCATCAGTTCATCCCTTGTCCTTCCACCTTCATCCCTACGGGACAGCGCGTAATCCTGCATGTCGCGGAGCATGCCCATGTGCTCGATGCGCTCGCGGACGAACTCGATGTGGCCGATCAGCATCGTACAGCTTGTGTTCATGCCCTCTTCGTGGGCGATGCGCATGATGCGGAGCCAGTCATCGGCGGAGCACTTGCCGATGCCGATGCGGCGGCGGACGCGCGGGGCGAAGATCTCGCCGCCGCCGCCGGGGATGGTGTCCAGGCCGGCGGCCTTGAACCGGCGGAGGATGTCGCGCGCATCCATGCTCCAGAACCGCTCGAACTCGACGAATTCCGGCGGGCTGAAGGCGTGGATGTGAATCGTGGGGAACTCGGCCTTGATGTAGCGCAGGATATCTTCGTAATACTCGATCGGCAGGGCATCATTCATGCCGCCCTGCATGAGTACCTGGGTGCCGTTGATGGCGACGAGTTCGCGGATCTTCCGGCCGATCTGCTCATGGTTGAGCGTGTAGCTGTCGGCGTCACCGTGGTTGCGCCGGAAGGCGCAGAAGGTGCAGCGGGCGGTGCAGATGTTGGTGTAGTTGATGTTGCGGTCGATGACGTAGGTGCGGTAGTCCTCGGGGTGCTTTCGCAGGGCGGCGGCATGGGCCCAGGCGCCCAGGTCGTGAAGGGGGGCTTCGCGGTGCAGTTCCATGGCCTGCTGATCGGTCAGGCGGGCTTTTCCCAAGATGACGGCGTCGATGTCAAACGACAGCTTCATGGCCAGATGAGTTTAGGGCGGTCGGGGCGCGCGGGGAAGCAGCAGGCCGGGGCGTCGGAAGTTTCAGACGATTTGAAACGCATCGCGGACGAGCCCAAATGAAAGGCCGCCGCGGCTTTGCGGGCCGCAGCGGCCGGATAGAGGGAAGCCGAAGCGGCTACTTCTCGGGAACGGCGATGGTCAGGCCGACCGGTTCGCCGCCATCGGTGGCGCGGACGCGGACAACCGCGGCCCATTCGCCGCCGCCCTGGACGACTTTCACCAGCAGGACATTTTCGCCCTTCCTGAGGCTGGCCTTCACCTTGTCCGAGCCCGGCGTGCATGGCCGGGTGGCGTTGTTGGCGTGGATGACCCGGCTGTTCAGCCAGATCTTCACGCCATCGTCGCTGCCGACCTCGAGGAGGACTTCCTGGTCGGTGGCGGAGTTAATGGTGGTCTTGAGGTAAGCGACGCGGTCGTTGCCGCCGAGGACCTTGTTCAGCTCGATGAGGCGCGGGCCGGAGGTGGCGGTGGCGGCGACGGGGCGCCAGTTGGCGGCGGCGTTGGGCCGTTCGGGTGGGTAGGCGTTTTCGAACAGGTCCTTGCCATCGGGTTCGTAAGGCCCGGCCAGGAGCCAGGCGACGATGTAGCCGTCGGTCTGGCCGGCGTTTTCGACGGCCTTGAGGGCTTCATCGACCTGCTGCTGAAGGTTGCCGCTGACGAGCGTGCGCAAGTTCGAGAGCGCGGACTTGGCTCGGGCGTTGTTGATGGCGGCGAGCTGCCGGGCGAGTTGGATGACCGCGGCGGCGGCCTCGTTCTTGAGCGACTCGGTGCGAAGCTGCTGTTCGAGCAGGCCGAGCGACTCGACGCTGGGCAACGCGGCCAGGCCGGCGACAGCCTGGCGTTTTTCGTCGATGCGCCCAGCGGAGGCCAGGACAGCGCGGTAAAGGTCGACGCGCTCTGCGACGGGCCGTTCCTTGGCATCGCGCGCCAGCCGCATCATCGCCCGCTGGGCGAGGATGGCATAGTTGGCCTGCGGGCCCTTGGCGATTTCGGCCAGGGCGGTTCGGGCGGAGGTGTCGGGCCAGTCGAACAGGGCGCGGGTGGCTGCGTCGGCGACTTCAGTGTTTTGGGACTTCATGGCCTCGCGAACAGCAGCGAGGGCCTCAGCGCCGCGCACGGCGGGCATCAGCCGAATGAGGGAGGCTTGCGCCGCGCTGGAGCGAGCCGCCTGGACCTTGGGCAGCAGGGCGGCTGCGCAGGCCGCGCGATCAGGGGCGCGAACGGCGATGCTCCTGATGGCGTTTTCCGCCTCCGAGCGAAGGGCATTGTCCGTGGTGCTGGCGATCGCGTCGGCCAGCGAGCCAACCTGGGCAGCCGTGCCAATGGCACCGAGCGCCTGTGCAGCGCCCACTGCGGCGGTCTTGTCGGCCGCGCCCAGCAGCTTGACGAGGCTGGGCAGGGCCGATTCGGCCCGTCGCTTGGGCAGAACGGCTAGCACGACCTTGCGGCTGGCGGCGTCGCCCGACTCCAGCACTTTCACGAGGGCTTCGTTCACGCCGTCCTTGCCCATGCGCTCCAGGGCGCTGGTAGCGGCTGCGGAATCGGCGCCTGTCTTGGTGGCCAGCGAGAGC
>CAZMXI010000027.1:0-29830 GCA_964570205.1 uncultured Tepidisphaeraceae bacterium | reverse complement strand
AGCAGCATGGGGACATCGGCCGCCTCGCCATGAAGGCCCAGGGCGGCAAGGGCGGCGTTGCGGACGGGCTGCTCGGTGGATGCCTGGAGGAGCCTCAGCAGGGGCTGGCGGGCCGCGACATCGGCCTGGTCGCTCAGCAGGCCGAGCAGGGCGATCTGAGCAGTGCTTCTCATGGCCGGCAGTTCCGCGACGACGGCATCCTTCAGCGGCTTGTCAGCGCTGCCAAAAGCGGCAAGGGTGGCATTGGCCACCGCGATATCGGCCGACTGAAGCGACTGGGTGACGAGGGTGACGGCGGTGTCGCGGTCGGCGGAGCCGATCATGCCCTTGAGTGCGGCGACGCGAACGGTGGTCGTCTCGGCGTTCAGGAGTGTCTTGTAGATGCCCGCGGCGGCGGACTTGTTGCCGGCGGCGGCGAGGCGGTCAGCGCATTCGATCTTGGCCGCGGCGAGGGCGGCCTGGCGGTCGGTCTTGATGCCATCGAGCGCCCTGGCGGCCTGCTCGGTGCCGATGAGGCCCAGGCTGAGCAGCACCGAGGGGACATGCTCGTCGGCGACGCTGCCCGCCAGCCTGGCGAGCGCCGGCACGGCCTGGTTGTCGCGACGGGCGCCTATCGAGCCGATCAGGCCCGCGAGCACCTGCCCCTTGGCCGCGGGCAGGGCTTGGCGAAGAGCGGCGGCTGCGGCTTCGTCGGCGATCACTTCCAGGGCCATGCGGGCCGGATGGCTGAGCTGCTCGTCAACCAGATAAGGGGCGACGGCGGGCACGCAATCGGCCGAGCCAACGATGGCCAGATGACGCAGGATGAATCGTTTGGCGTCGGCGGTTGCTTGCGCGTTCTTCAACGCCGCGACGAGCCTGCCCTCGATGACTTTGTACTGGCTGACCGAGGCCTGGCGGATTTCCGCCTCGATGGCGGCCAGCGGCGCCCGGCTGGCGCCGAACTTGTACGAGATGAGCTGTTCATAAGCATTGCCGGCCTGTTGCGCCCGCGCTACGGCGGGAGTCAGCAGGCCGAGGACCAGGATAGCTGCGAGTATTCGTTTCATGTCTATCACCATTCGTTACCTGAAATGATGCGTCAAAACGTGATCTGCTCCGGTCGACTCCGATCTTACAGCAGGTGCCAGGGTTCGCGCTTGGCTCGGCCAAGCAGGCGCTGGGCGACCTCGTCATTGACAAAGGTCTCGGTATCAGGGTTCCACCTGAGTTTCCGGCCGAGGGTCATGGCGATCTGGCCGAGATGGCCGATGCTTGCCGAGCGGTGAGCCACTTCGGCCGGCGTGATGGTCTGGCGGCGGCTCTTCACGCAGTCGAGGAAGTTGCGCCAATGGCCGGGGGTCTTGTAGAGGTTGATTTCCTCCGGGCCGATCTTTTCCTGCAGGAGGCTCTTGGGGTTCGCATCAAAGCCGCCGCGATCGACGTAGACCCAGCCCTTGTCGCCGATCCAGCGTGCGCCCATGCCCCTGGGTTGCTGGCTGGCGTTGGCGACGATCATCTTGGTGCCGTTGGCGAAGGTGCATTCGAACTTGTACTTGGTGGGGGCATCCCAGATGCCTTCCTTTGGCCACTCGGAATTGACGGGTGTAATCTCAACCGGGCCGGTGTACTCGGTGCCGAGGCCCCATTGGGCGATGTCGGCATGGTGGCCGATCCAGTCCATCATCTGGCCACCGCCGTAATCGAGCTGCCAGCGCCAGTTCCAGTGGGTGCGGTCCTTGCAGTAGGGCGCCCAGGGCGCTGGGCCGATCCAGAAGTTGTAGTCCATGTTGGCCGGGGGATCGGTGAAGTCGGTGCTGCCGCCGCCGCCGCCGTCGGGCAGGCCGACTTCGACGGTGTGAACCTTGCCGATCCGGCCGTTGCGGACGAGTTCACAGGCAAAGCGGAAGCTGCCGCCGGAGCGCTGCCAGGAGCCGGTCTGCCAGATCCGGCCGTACTGCTTGACGGCGTTGCACATGGCCCGGCCTTCGAGCAGGTCGTGGCTCAAGGGCTTCTCGCCGTAGATGTCCATGCCGTTTTTGGCCGCCATGATGGCAGGAATGGCGTGCCAGTGGTCGGGGGTGCCCAGCGACATCGTGTCGATGTCGGTGCGGCTGAGAACCTGGCGGAAGTCGCTGTAGGCACGGCAGTCATTGTTGCCATAGCGGCCATCGACCGAGCGTTTGGCATTGTTGGCGTTGTTGCGATCGACATCGCAGACGGCGACGATCTGGCAATCGCGCTCGCCCAGGAAGTTACCCATATTGCCCTGGCCCTGGCCGCCCACGCCGATGCAGCACATGGTAATGCGGTTGCTGGGCGACGGCCGACCATCCGCGCCGCGGGCTGAGGCGGGGATGATCGTTGGAAAGGCCATCGCCGCGCCGGCAGCGGCCGCGCCTTTCAGGAATTGGCGACGATTCACGGATACGTTTCTGCGCATGAACGAGACCTCCAGGTGAACAATTGATGGTTGTCGTCGGGCGCCATGGCTGCTGGTCAGCCTGTGGCTATGCGGGACTGTACCGGCAAAAGTGTGCCGACACACGCCCGCAGCGCACAATTTGCGCGCACTGGCTCTGTCGCTTAATACAGGAAGGCTGGCGCGATGTTGCGGCCGGCCGTACTCGTCTGCGCCGGTGGTCAAAGCCACTTGGTTCGCTGCGGGCGATTGATGAATGGGTCAGCCTCGAGGGCGCCCTTGGCCTTCATATTCTGGCTGTCCCATTCGATGGGCTTGCCCAGGCGCAGGGCGACGATGCCGACCATGGCCAGCTCGGCAACGCTGCCGGCCGTGCCAAAGCCCTGGAATGTCTTGCCCTTGCCGCGGCACGCGTTGAGCCATTCGCCCATGTGGTTGCCGTTCATCCGCGGCAGGGTGAGGGGGATGGGCTTAGCGGCGGCGTGATCCAGCACGCCGCGGAACTTCTCTTCGCCTTTGAGTTTGATGACGCCGCCCACGCCCCATGCATCCGAGCGCAGCAAGCCCTTCTCGCCCACGAACAGCACTCCATCGCCGGGCACCCGGCCGTAGGTGGCGGCCAGTTCCTTGCCCAGTTCCTCCGGTGGGCCGGCCTGCCGGCCATCGTGCCAGTAGACGGTCACGGCATCGAAGCCTTCGCGTGCCGGGAAATCCCAGCGGAACTTTGTGGCCGACGGATAACTGTCCTTCAGCGGTTCGGGAATCTCGACCGAGGCTCGCTGGGCCGCGCCCAGCTTGAGCGCGCGCCAGGGCAGATTCAATCCGTGCGCGCCCATGTCGGCCAGGTGCCCATCGCCGAACTCCAGCCAGCGGCCCCAGGCCAGACAGCCACCCAGGTAGTATTGTTTGAAGGGCAGGAGTTGCGATGGTCCGCACCAGAAATCCCAGTTCAGCCCTTCGGGAATAGGGTCGGCGTTGCCGTCGATCGGCGCGCTCGGCGGGAAGCCGCGGTTAATCCAGCAGTGAACCTCGCGGATCGGGCCGAGCAGGCCGGCCTGAATGACCTCCATGCTGCGGCGGAAGGTGTCTGTCGTGCCACCCTGCGCGCCGATCTGCTGGGCCAGCTTGGACTTGAGCCCCAACTCCTGGATCTCGCGGGCCTCGATGACGCTGTGGGCCAGCGGCTTCTCGCAGAAGACGTGCTTCCCGGCCAGCAGGCTGGCCTTGCTCATGGGCACGTGCCAGCGTTGCCCTGATGCGATGACCACGGCATCCACCGACTTCTCGGCATCGAGCAGCTTGCGATAATCCTCGTAAATCGTGGCCTTTTCCACAGAGGCGGCGGTTTCGGCCTGGACTTTCTGGGCAGCCTGCCGCAGCCTGACGATCTGGGATGGATTGACATCGCACACGGCCACGATGTTCTCACCTGCACGCAGCAGGGACGGCAGCAACTGGCGCGTGCGCCCGCCGGAGCCAAGCAGTGCGATGCTCAACCGCTCGTTGGCCGCCCCCAGGGCGCCGGATGGCAGAATCTGCGGGGCAAGGCTGGCCACTGCGCCAGCCGCGCCGGCTCTTCTGAGGAACGATCGACGAGTGATCCGCGAGTGCCGCTGGGACATGATGCCTCCTGTGATGACGAGACGGCCTGGCCGGCTGAAGAAATGGGAAATCGACCCGGCAGGTCGAGCGCGACTTTATCGTCATGGGCAGCATGGATCAAGAGTTGGTCGTTATAATCGGATCGGGTCACCTTCACATCGCCCATTGGGCAAGGAGTGCACGATGCGGAACGCGCGGGATCGCGAGTCAACGCGGCGGCAGTTTCTGCAGACCTCGGCTGGAGTTGTCGCAGGGGCAGCCCTGAGCCAGATGGCAGCGCCGGCGGTGCATGCGGCCGGGAATGATGCCGTCAAGGTCGCCCTGGTTGGCTGCGGCGGGCGCGGCGGTGGGGCCTTGACCAATGCCTTGACCACCAAGGGCCCTATGCAGGTCGTTGCCCTGGCGGATGTGTTTCAGGACCGTGTCAACGCGATCCGGGGGCCGCTCAAGCAGCGATACGGTGACAGGGCCGATGTTCCTGAAGACAGTTGCTTTGTCGGCTTTGACGCCTATCGCAAAGCCGTCGACGCGCTGGGCCCCGGCGGGCTGGTCATCCTCGCGACCCCGCCGGCATTCCGGCCGCTTCACTTCGAGTATGCCGTGGAGCGGAGGTGCCACGTCTTCATGGAGAAGTCCTTCGGTGTTGACCCTCCCGGGGTGCGGCGAATCATGAAGGCGGGCGAGGCCGCAGCCGCCAGAAACCTCAAAGTCGCCGGAGGGCTGATGACCCGGCACAACCCGGCTATGGTGGAGGCCATTTCGCGCATCCACGACGGGCAGATCGGCCCGGTGATCACCTCCTGGGCGTACCGCATGCACGAGCCGGTTCCCTTTGCGCCGCGCCAGCCTGGCCAGAGCGAGCTTGCTCACCAGATCCGCAACTACAACTGCTTCACCTGGCTCAACGGCAGCTTCATGCTCGACTGGCTCATTCATGACCTGGATTTGTGCTGCTGGGCGAAGGATGCATGGCCGATTTCCGCCCAGGGCATGGGCGGCCGTCAGACTCGCACCGAACCCGACCAGCAGTTTGATCACATGGCGGTTGAATACCAGTTTGCCGACGGCACTCGAATGATGGCCCAGGGCCGTCATATGGCCGGCTGCTGGGGCTTCTTTGCCGACCTGATTCACGGCGGCAGCGGGTCGGCCCTGCTGGGGGTCGTCGGCGATTCGTCGGTGCGCCCTTGCCTCTACAGGGGCCACATCCAGAACAAGGCGAGTCTTGTGTGGCAGGGCGAAGATCCCGGCAACCCGTACCAGATCGAGTTCGACCACCTGCTGGACGCCATCCGCAACAACAAGGCACATAACGAAACGGAGCGATGCGCCAAGGCGTGCGTCACCGGCATCATCGGGCGCATGGCCTTTGAATCCGGGCAGTTGATCACCTGGGATCAGGCCGTGAACTCTCCTTCCGAGCTGGCGCCGGGGCTGGATCAGATGAACTGGGATTCACCGGCTCCCGCGCGGCCGGATGCGCAGAACAGCTACCCGGTGGCCCGGCCGGGACAGACCAAACCGGCTTGATGACCGGGCTTGTGCATGCCATTTCGGTTCAGGGATTCCAGTGAACAGGCTCATCCAGAGCCCACAGGATGGCATTGACAACCAGACGCTGAACAGCGGCGATTTGCAGGTCATCCGGGTTGCCGAGTGATGTGTAGAAGACCTTCCCTCCCTTGTAGCGGTGGGTCCAGGCGACGGGCTCTTCCTCCGTTCGGCCGACCACCTTGCCGAACGCCAGCGGCACAGCGATCCTGGCGAGGTTTCGGTTGCGGTACAGGTGGCTGGTGACGGTCATCTCCTGAAGATCGGTGGCGGCGAGAATCGGGTGGGCTCGCGCCTGAGGGTTGGGGCGAATAGCTGTACGCGGTCCGTCTGGCGGCTTGTTGCCGTAGTGATTCTGATAGTCAGCGCCGAGCACCTGCGTATCGAAATCCGGCCAGGCGGCGTGCTGGTCATCCGGCGGCGTGGCATCGAAAGCGTGGCTCGCGGTGCGCAGGGCGACCAGAGGCCTGCCATCGTCGAGATGGTCTCGGATCAGGCGCATCTGCTGCGATGTGGGCGTGCGGCGGCGAACGGCCAGCACCAGCAGGTCGGCCTTCTTCAGTCGCTCCAGGCCGGCGAAGTCATTGGGACTTTTTTCGTCAGCGACGACGAACGTGCAGTGGATGCCGAGGGGTTCAAGCCGCTTCCTGGCGAATTCCGGCAGCGTGCGGGCCATGTCATACTCATCCTCGCCGATCATGAACAGCGCCTCGGGCCCGGGCAGCGGGGCGAGGATATCGGCGGCCTGGATCGTCGGGCAGACGTGCCGCTCAATGTGCTCTATGACGAGCTGCGTGCCGCGGCGGTGGCTGACCATCGGGGCCATGCGCGGGTTGTACATCGCATCGGTCAGGTCGCGGGCGAGGACGACGTTCCTGCCATATCGGGAGAGATTGCGCAGGCCGAATGGCCGGCCGAGAATGCACATGTTCGTGTGCACGCCCATGATGATGACGTTGCGGATGCCGCGCTGCTCCAACAGGTTCCAGATCTCGACGCCCTGGTCGCTGATGGCGTCGGCCTCGGCGATGGGGATGGCGGGATGCTGGCCTTTCCAGGCAATTCGGGTCTTGCACTTGGGCTGGCAGTCGCAGCCGCCATCCGAGTCGTCGATGGGCAGTTTGGGCTCGTCGGGCAGCCGCGTGTTCCATCGGGCGATGTCGGCCGGCGTGTTCTTAGCGGGCGGCGCGGATTGGGCGAGCTTGCGCTGGGGCGTGCCTTCGTAGGCCATCATCGTGTCGCTGGGGGCGTGGATGATCAGGACGCCGCGGTCACGCGCGGCTGCAATGATCCGATTCATGCGCTCGACCATCTCGCCGACGCGGCGATTGGCGCCCTCGCACCAGTGCTGATCCCACACATCGCAGACGATGATCGCGGTCTGCCCCGGCGCCCATTCGATCCGCTTTTCACGGATATAGGGCTCATCGCTGCCCGGCTGGGTGGCGCGATGACGGGCGGTGAACTTCAGCGGCTCGGCGGCTGACGCGGTTGCGGCGATACAGATAAGGAGGCTGGCGACAAGAAATGGCGATTTGAGCATGCGATGAATGTAACGGTCGTGCGCGGGAAGTCGAGGAAAAAGCGGCCGCGCAGCGAGCGGCCAGGCTGGTATAGAAAATGCCCGTGGTCATAATTGTGCGGTTCGCACGCATCGCGTTATCCTGCCCCCCGACAGGAACACGGAGCCTCTATGCATCCACACAACCGCCTCGATCCCAACCATCCGCAGAAGCAATCCCGCCTGACCGTGGTGGGCGTAATTCTGCTGATGATCGGCATTCCCTGCGGGTTGGGCGGACTCTATACGATCGCGTCGGACATCATGAGCCCCTACGGGCACATGATGGGGTCCGAGGGCCGTGCCTGCACGGGCATGGCACTGCTGGGGATCGGGGCATTGGCGACCATGGCGGGGCTGAGCTGCCTGAGCTTCGCCCACCAGGGCAAGTTCCTGCGATATCAGGCCGGCGAGTTGATGCCTGTGGCGAAAGATGTCATGCGCGATGGCGCGCCGGTGCTGGGGGAAGTCGTGCGCACCATTGCCAGTTCCGCCCGCGAGGGCCTGACCGGCCAGCCTGCCCCTGGACAGAAGGTGCGACATGCGTGCGGAGCGATGAACGATCCGGATGACCAGTTCTGCAAGGGCTGCGGGCAGCCGCTGGAGGGCAAGTTCTGCCCGCGCTGCGGGGCGACCAACGACCCCGATGCCCGCTTCTGCGACAGGTGCGGGGCGGCCATACAGTCAAGCTGAATGCGGGGGCGCTGACAGATCGACGAAAAGCCGCCTATTTCGGCGCCTGACCAGCAGACGCCCTGGGAAATGCTGTCGCGCCGGGGCGGCCGCATCGGTCGCCATCGCGATGAGCCGCTGGATGACCGGCGGCGTGACATGGTCGGCCGCAGCGCCCCTCGCGAGCAGCCAGCGCCGGGCCGATTCCGACGCAAGAATCGCCGGCAGGTCGGCCAGCGCAGCGGCCGAAAAGGACTCAGGCAACTCCGGCGCAGCGCGGCGAACCCATTCTCGCAGTCCCCGACACGCCTCGCCCAGTTGCAGCAGGGCCGCGGTGATATCCTCGTTGGTCGCCAGCAGGCGACGCAGGCGGTTGCGGAAATAATCATCGGAGGCGTTGCTGGCATCCTCCCGCCAGGGTTCATGCGATTCGCGCAGGAAGTTCCGCAACGCTATTGCTCGCACCGTCAGAAGCGGCCGAAGCATGCGAATGCCCGCCAGTCGCGACTCTTGCGCCATTCCTCCCAGACCCGCGAAGCTCGATCCTCGCAGCAGGCGGTGCAGGATCGTCTCGGCCTGGTCGTCGGCATGATGCGCGAGCATGACCCCTTCCAGGCCGTGCTCCCGGATGATGCGCCTGAACAGCTCGAGGCGAACCCGGCGATAACGAGCCGAGGGATTGGCCGGCAGGTCGGGCATGCTATGCTCGATGCCGTCGCGAAGCGCGATGGTGCAGGGCATGTTCAACCGACCGGAAAGCGCGCGCACGAACGTCGCATCGCCCGTGCTGGCCGCCCCGCGCGTCTGGTGGTCGAGGTGGACCACGTGAACCCGCACCTCCGGCCGGTGCCGCCGCACCAGGTGCAGCAGTGCCACACTGTCAGCGCCGCCCGACACCGCCACGGCATACCGGCCAGGCGGGATCCAGGAAAGGACGGTTTGGAGCGCATCGGCGATGGGCATGGGGTACAATTGACAGTGCCCGATGTGGTCTTGTCAATCGGGCCGAGGCGCACATGAGGTTATCAACGGCCATTTGCGTGATCACGCCCCTGACCGTCGCCGGCTTGCTGCTGGCGGGCGAATCAGGGCAGAAGAAGACCGGCGATGCCGACATCGACTGGCTGCTCTCGCAGGCCACGACGCGGGCATCCACGCGCGAAGCCGAGCCGACCACCCAACCCGTTTCGCCCTTCGCCGCCCCGGCCGACGAATCGCCTGCGCGCCACGGCACCGTCGAGCTCAGCGATGGAAAAAAGCTCAGCGGCAAGGTTCGCACCACCCGTGAAAAGCCCCTGCGCATCTGGGATGAGAAGGACAAGGAATATCGCGACATCCCGCTGGACATGGTGAAGAACATCGAAGCCCGCGTGCTGTGGGAGCGCGACCAGAAGGAATGGCATTTCCCCGATGCCGGGTCCGACATCAAGGAATTCTCCGGCAAGACCTACCCCGCGCGCGAGCTGGAGTACAAGTTCACGCTCATCAACGGCCAGACGGTCACCGGGGGCGTCGTGGCGCCGCTCTATGTCGCCGATGGCAAGAAGCAGACGATGCTGGTGCTCCATAAGCGGCAGAAGGGCGAGCTCGGGCAGAAGCTCAAGGACCTGGTCTATGTCCGGAAGGTCGAGCTGCTCGAAGAATGAGACCCTGCGCGAATGTGGGGTCCCGCCAATCCGGTTATAATCCCGCCCGATGACCCAGCCCCTTGCCGGTAAATTCGTCCGCGAATCGGCCATTCACGACCAGACCGCCGTCGTCTTTCCCAATGATCTCAACGCCCACGGCGCCCTGTTCGGAGGTCGGGTGCTGGAGATGGCCGATCGCGCTGCCGGCGTAGTGGCCCACCGCCACGCGGGGCGCGAATGCGTTACCCTGGCGATCGACTCAGTCCGGTTTCACGCGCCGGCGAGGCGGGGCGACATCCTGGTGTTCCAGGCATCCGTCAATCGCGTCTGGACCACAAGCATGGAAGTCGGCGTGCGCGTCTTCACCGAGGACTACCGCACGCTCCAGCGCAGGCACATTTTCTCGGCCTACTTCACGTTTGTCGCGGTGGATGAGCAGCTTCGCCCCGCGCCGGTGGTCCCGGTCATCCCCGAGACGCCCGACGAGCACCGCCGCTATCACCAGGCCGACATCCGCCGCAGACGCCGGATCGAAGAGCTGGCCTGATCCCCATCCTAATCCAGCAGGCCCGCCGGATGCGCCGGCGTGCCGCCGGCCTGCGAGCACACGTATGCCGCCAGCCGGTTGGCCCGCTCGTTGATCGTCGTCAGGTTCTGCCCGGCCAGCAGTCCCATCGTCAGCGCTGCCGTGAACGCATCGCCCGCGCCCACCGTGTCGACGATGTCGGTCTTGTGGCCGGGGTGCTCGAAGATTTGCCCGGCCGGGTCGTACAGCCGGCTGCCCGCGCCGCCGCGGGTGAGCGCCGCCAGCTTCAGGGGATATCGCTCCATCAGGCCGGCCATCGCACCCTTCTCATCGCTCGCCAGGCCCATCATCTCAACCAGCACCGGCAGCTCCTGGTCGTTCAACTTCAGCACATCGCACAGCAGCAGCGAGGTATGGATCGTTTCCCGGCTGAAGTAATGCTGCCGCAGGTTGATGTCGAACACGCGCAGGCAATGGTCCTCGGTGCGGGCGACGATCTCGCGGATGGTCTGCCCGGAAACGGCCGACCGCTGCGCCAGGCTGCCGAAGCAGATCGCATCCGCCCGGTCGGCCAGCTCCATCAGCTTCCGCGTCGCGGGGATGTGGTCCCACGCGGTGTTCTCGTGAATGGTGAACGTTGGCACGCCGGCCGCGTCGAGGGCGACATCGACCGTGCCCGTCGGATGCGCTGGATCGACCGCCACGTGCTCGGCCGGCATGCCCAGCCCCCGCAAGCGGTCCAGCACCTGCGCGCCCAGGTCATCCCGCCCCACGCAACTCGCCACCTGGCTGTCAGCGCCGAGTTGCCGGGCGTGGAAGGCGAAGTTGGCCGGCGCCCCGCCAAGCTGCTTCCCGCCAGGCAGCATATCCCACAGGATTTCTCCGATGCCCATCACCAGCGGCTTGCGCATGCGCATCGCTCCATTCGCCGAGCGATCCCCGAGTGAGGCTCGCCGGAGGCGGGAATCCCCTTGCCTTCGCTGCTCCCCCACGCCCTAATCCGCAAGCGGCATCACCTGGACCTTGCGGAAGTGGATCTCTCCGCCTTCCGATTGCAGTCCGATCGGCCCGGCGACCACTTCACAGTCGGTCGCCTCGTTCACCAGCTTGCCATTCATGCTGACTTTCACCGAGGGACCATCGGCGACCACCTCGACCGTGTTCCACTCGCCGGGCTCTTTCTCGTTGTACGACATGGCCTTGACGCCCAGGAGCGTGCCGAATTCCTTGTGCTCGATGGTCTGTACCCGTGCGGCCTCGCCGCTGATCTTCATGCCCTGGAACCCGTACAGGTCGCCGGCGCTGCCGTTTTTGAGCTGGCACTCGATGGTCCGCGGGAGGAATCCCGGCTTGCCGTTGAGCCGGAGGAAGAGCCCGCTGTTTCCCGGTTCCTTGCCCGGCGCCCAGCGATACTCCACCGTCAGCTTGAAGTTCTTGTAGGACTTGGGCGTGAAGAGGTAGCCCATCGGCTCGCCCTTGCAGATGATCACCCCGTCGCGGAAGTTCCAGACCTTGCCGCGGCCGACGTCGTGGGCAACCAGGTAAGACCGCCAGGCGTTCAGGTTCCTGCCGTTGAAGAGATCCTCGCCCGCATCTTCCGCCGTGAGGGCGGGGGATGTTCCAACCATGAGCAGGCCAAGGCTGACGATGGTGAGCAGCAAGAAAGTGCGCATTGCGGTGATCCTATTGCTTGGCCTGCCGGAGTGCCGGCCGTCCCACCCTCGCCCTCGCGACATTCGGGCGCGCCTGGCTGCCCGGCAGGCGGACGGTCGGAGTGTACAGGGGCACCCGTTGGCGGGCAAGAAATATCCCCGCGGACTTGTTCCCTGTTATGGGTGCGCAGCGCCACCTCGCGGCCATGGGTGGCGCCGCCAGGCAGACGAGACCGTGCCGGGGCAGGGACGGCCGTGACGATGTGGCGTGACAGCGTGCCCGGCTCATGGACGTTGCAGCGATCGCACCGGGATCATCGGCGACGGCGCACCAACAGGGCCGAAAGTGCGAGGAATGAAAGGGACGCCGGCTCGGGAACTGCGAAGACGTAGACGGACCCGGCCACCGAATGGCCGTCGTAATCGTCGTAATGTGAGCCGACCATCACCGTGTCGCCGCTAATGCCGACCGCGATGCCAAAGCGATCGTTGTAGTCGGCATCAAAAGCGGTCATTCGGCCAGTCTGCGTCCAGAGGCCGTCTGCGCCTTTCTCGAAGAGATAGGCCGCCCCCATGCTCGCCTCGATGTCCGATTCCATGGGCGCCCCGACGACGATGCGGTCTCCATCAATGGCGACGGCACTCCCGAAGTGAGCGCTGCCCGGGATAACATCGGGCAAGAGACGCTGCTGCTCGGTCCAGACGCCGTCGGCATCACGATGGAAGACATAGGCCGCCCCGCAGTTGTTCCCCCCCGGGGCGTCATAGCCCAGTGCGCCGATGATTGCCACATCGCCGCTGATGGCAATGCTGCATCCGAATTCGTCAGCGGGCCCGGCGTCGCCGGCTGTGAACTTGCCCGTGAACTGAAGCACATTGCTGGAGTCGAAGCGATAGGAGTAGACTGCCCCGGAATCACTCCCGGCAGGGGAGGCCATATACGCGCCGATCAGGATGTCACGCCCCGAGGCGCCGACCGACCAGCCGTACCAGTCGCCGGCCGCACCATCGAACGCCTCGATCTGGTTCAGCGCTGACAGCCCCGACGTGCCCGCTATGGCCACCCCGACAAAACCACCGGCGGTCGTGTTGTGGAATGGCGCGCCCAGCGCCACGGTCGAACCGGACAGCGCCACGGACTTGCCACACTGCTCGCTGCCCGATTTGTGGTAGTAACTGCCAATCTGAGACCAACCGCCGCCGCCATGGGAATACAGGAACGCTGCACCACCATTGAATGCTGCACTGTCGTCGAGCCGGTCGCCGATCAACAGGCTGGTGCCATCCATGTCCAGTGCCCAGCCAAAGTCGCTGCCGTACTGACCGCCCGACACGGCGCCCTTGATATCCCAAAGGCCCGCGATGTTCCGCTCGAGCAGGTAAACGGTGCCGCTGTTGCCGGCGGAACTGATGGCCGCCAGAGGACCGGAAAGGTCCAACGCCTGGCCGAAATACCGATTCGTGCCCGTGGCCGTGTCGGGATTCAATATCTTCTGGCGGAACTCCACGCCGTCGGCGCGGCCCGCATATGCAGATGCAAACGCGATAAATGCCGACCCAATGAGCGCATAACGACGAAACGAAATTGCTTTGCCCACCGTTCTCTCCTCCAGCCGGAATCCCCCTTCAAGTCTGCACCAAGAATATACAACCAAATCCTGAGATGGCAATAAACTGCATGAAGAAATTTACGGGCGATGCAAACCGACTGCGATTCGCCTATACGAGGACGGCGCCGTTCGTGTATACTGCGCGGGCATCAACTTACGGAGGATTCTGCCATGCGGATCGGCTCTCTTCAGACTCTCGGCTGCGCTGTGGTGCTTGCCGTGGCAGCGGTTCTGTCATCCTGCAAGGACAAGCCCGCCACCCAGCCCGCGGCGGCCGGCAAGCCCGCGCCCGCGCAGGCCAGCCCTTATGACTGGAAGCCGTTGTTCGATGGCAAGACGCTGACCAACTGGAAAACCACCGAGTTCGGCGCCCACGGCGAGCCCCGCGTCAGCACGGAAGGCCATCTGATCATCCCGCCGGGCAGCCCGATGAGCGGCATCACCTGGAACGGCGCATCCCTTCCCACAATCAACTATGAGATCGAACTGGATGCCCAGCGCGTCGATGGCAGCGACTTCTTCTGTGGATTGACCTTCCCCGTCGGCAAGGATTTCGCCACGCTGGTGCTCGGCGGATGGGGCGGCACTGTGACGGGCATCTCAAGCATCAATGGCATGGATGCGTCGGAAAACGAAACCTCCTCTGGCCGCGATTACAAGCAGAAGCAGTGGTATCACGTGCGCCTGCGCGTCATGCAGGACAAGATCGTCGCCCATGTCGATGACGAGGCGATCGTGGACGTGGTGATCAAGAACAAGAGACTCGGCACGCGGCTGGAAGTCGAAGACAGCAAGCCCCTTGGCGTAGCCACCTATCAGACGACCGGCGCGCTGCGTAACTTCCGCATGCGGCAACTCCGGGCGGAGGAAATCGAGACCGTGACCGACCCGCTGTATGACAATTAGCTGATTGCCGCCTATGCCCCTTTGCGAACCTGAACGGCCATTTCGTACCGGCCGTTGGACAGCAGCCGCGAGCGCACCACCTCGCAGATCTGCCCGGGCGCCAGGCTGGGCGCGGTCGTCGTGATTTGAATCCGGACGAGCTGCCCCACCCGCAGCGGCTCCGGCAGAAGGAAACAGATGCCGCTGAGCGAGATATTCCGAGTGGTGATCTCGAAGCTGCGGCCGGCGCTCGGACCGTCAATCACGGTCAGCCGAGCTTTTTCCTGCACGATCCGCCGGTGTTCCCGCCGACGCTCGCGCCCATAGGGCTCCGGCGTGGGCTGTTGGACAGTCTTAGCCGGCTGGTTGGGGGACAAATCAGACGACGCCCCGGGGAATGGATCCATGACATCGGCCATCTTCTGGCCCTATCGGCCAGAATGCCGGACGCCATGAGTTGCGCAACGGGTGGAACCTGTAACGCGCCTTAAGGGCCGGTAATCTCAACCTCGGCGGGAGCGACCACCTTGGCCGAATCGGCCGAGCCGGCCCACTCGGGCAGATCGAGCCTGGTGGCGGTCCAGCCTGGATGGCGTAGGATGCCCTTATAGGGGCCCTGACCCGCCAGATTGCCTGTCAGTCGTACCTTGGCTGCGTCAAAACCCGCAAGCACTTGAATGGCCGCACCTTCCGGCTCATCCTGCAGCGGCCGCAGGGCCAGCACGCGCTCCAAAGCGGCGGCGCAGTCCCGGTGAACATCCCGCACGGCCGAGCCGATCTGGGCATCGTTGTATGCCGACAGGTCTTCCTTCAGGAAATCCACCAGTCGGCCTTCGCGCTGAAGCACGGCAAGCAGGTTCAGGGCATCGCTGCGAGCGGAGACCTTCGCGACTGCGGGCCGGGGGGCCGGCGCTGTCGGGGCGGGCACGGGCGCCGGCAATGCACCTCGCTCCACATACCGCTGCGTTTCCCGGGCAAAATCGCCGTTGCCGAGAATCCTGAAGAACATTCTGAATGCCAGTCCGACTCTTCCCATAGCTATGTGCCTCGGCGGCTCAGTTTCGCAGCTCATGGAGGCTTTGTCGATGGGAATTCACCCGCACACGGCGCGTCAGGCCAGCCCAATCTGGGAAACGCTCGATTTTGTAATGGATCAGGCCCCCGCAATGGGTTCCATTTCCCCTGTCGCATAGGATAATGTGGCATGAAGAGGTTTCGTGCATGAAACAACGCTGGGGAACCATCCTGAAGCTTGTACGCTCGGTGGCGGCCGGCCTGGGGCTGCTGGTCCTGCTGGCGGTCGCGTTCTCGATTTCAGGCGAGGATGCCGGCCGGGTGAGCGCCTTTGCCGACGCGGTATCGAGGTGGCAGGTGAACCCCGACTTTCGCAAGATCGGCCCCCAATACGCCATTTTCAGCAACCAGGCGCTTCAGGCCAGGCCTTTTGGGGTGTCGGCGTCGAAGTTCATCTTGTTTCTGCGGTCGGCTCCATTTCTGCCGCATCGCTACGCCGTGGCGCCGACAAGTTGGACGCACTATCGAAACTTCACGCACGGGCCGCTGTCGGCCTACCTGCACCTGTGCAGCGAGCAGGGGCTTGAAGGAGTGCTGGGCAGCGTGAAGGCGACGGCCGAGGACCCGGACCTGACGGATGACGAATGCCGCCAATTCCTGCTGGGCTTCAACATCTTCCCATCGCCGGCAACCGACGACGGTGCGGTGATGAGCCTCCGGCGGATGCTAATCGACATCGATGCCAAACGCGACCTGGTGATCAAGACCCCGACCCGCGAATACCTGGAGCCCATCTGCGTGAGCATCGCCCAGCGGGAAGGAATGCCGGCCGACCTGGACAAACTGTCGATCGAGCAGCAATTGATCGTGCTGGACAAACTGGATGCCGAAGTGAAGGCCGTCAACCTGGAAGTCTGGCGCACCAAACAACTTAACGACTTTCTCAACGGGGTATGGGCGCAGGCGTTCGGGCTGATGTATTGCTGGTTGAGCAAGACGATCCTGTATGCGAGGATCGGCAGCCGCGTGTTGCTGGTGGGCATCGCGGCCTGGGCTGCGGTTCGCTACTACAGGCGAAGAAAGGCCGCCCAGGAGCAGGCCGTCGAGCAGGACCTGCCGGAGGCGGCTGGCGCGTAAGGACAGGCCCGACGGGCTGATCAGCCAATGCCCTGGCTTGAACCCGGCTTCCTCACGCATCAAGAAGCACTCAACAGCCGCGGCATGACGCCCTCGCGGGGCTCACATCGCCAACGTCCGCCTCGCGAAGTAGTCCTGCTTCACCGCCTTCTTCGCCAGATACAGTGTCTCCTCCGCCACTTCGTTGGCCTTGGCGGTTCCCTTCCTCAGGGCGTCGATGACATCATCCGGACGGTCTTCGTAGTGCTTTCGACGCTGGCGGATCGGCTCCAGCAGCGTGTTGAGAATCTCGACCAGCTTCTTCTTGATCGCCACATCGCCCACCTTGCCCTGGCGATAAGCCTCTTCGTTTTCCTGCACCCACTGCTGGTCGGCGTTGAAGGTTTCGTGGAAGATCCACAGCGGATTGTTCTCGACCGTTCCGGGGTCGGTGGCGCGGATGCGCTTGGGGTCGGTGTACATGCCCATGACCTTCTTCTGCACCACGTCGGCCGGGTCGGAGAGGAAGATCGCGTTGTTGAGGCTCTTGCTCATCTTGAGCAGTTGCCCTGTCTCCGGCGATGGCGCGCCCAGGCCCACCAGGCGCTTGACCCGCCCGAGCTTGGGCTCGATCACCGGAAACAGCCCGCCGGCCTTCACGTAATCCCTGTCCTCCGTGTGCGGATCGACGCCGCAGTAAAGCTGGTCGAACCGCCGGGCGACCTCGCGGGTCATCTCCAGGTGCGGAAGCTGATCCTCGCCCACCGGCACAAGCTGCGGCCGGAAGGCGAGAATGTCGGCCGTCTGCCCCACGGCATACAGGGGGAACCC
Source organism: uncultured Tepidisphaeraceae bacterium (assembly GCA_964570205.1). Lineage (GTDB taxonomy): Bacteria > Planctomycetota > Phycisphaerae > Tepidisphaerales > Tepidisphaeraceae > CAZMXI01. The sequence goes on along the minus strand of CAZMXI010000027.1, from coordinate 12,781 downwards.
GAACGGGTACTCATCGCCCAGCCCCTTGTCGCGGATTTCATCCTTCAGCGTCGGGTTCCGCATGACGCGGTTGAACGGCAGCAGCATCGCGAAGAAGAACGTCAACTCGTCGATGGCCGGCACCTCCGACTGGATCAGCATGTTGCTGCGGTTCGGGTCGATGCCGCAGGCGAGATAGTCGGTGGCGATCTCGAGGACGGACTGGCGGATGTCGTCCGGCCGGTCGGAGCGGGTGGTGAAGGCGTGCTTGTTGGCGATGATGAAGAAGGAGTCGTACGAGTCCTGAAGCGCCAGACGGTTCTCGACCGAGCCGACGTAGTGCCCCAGGTGAAGCTTGCCGGTGGGGGTGTCGCCCGTCAGGATGCGGGGCTTGTTGCTTTGAGTCATAGGGGGATTGTTATAGGGACAGGCCAGCGCGGTGACAAGCCGGGCGTGGTTGCGGCGGCCGGGGGGCTTCACTATCCTCCACACCTTCAAGGGGCAACTCGGAGGCATTCATGGCGCGATGGCTGATCGTGGGCGCGGCGATGGCGATGCTGGCGACTTCGGCGCAGGCGGCGGAGGCCGCCCGGGGCAAGCCATCCCTGGGCACAAACCTTTCCGGGCCGGCCGACTGGAATACCGAACTGCCCTTCGTGGATGTGTTCCGCCTGTCCCGGTCATGGATCAGCCAGAAGCAGGGCGAGGCATGGGGCAAGGGTCCGAAGCTGGAACTGGATAAGCACGGCTGGGTCAATCGCCTGGATGAGAATTGCTTCGCCGAGACGCTCGTCTGCACGATCGAGGGCGGGCATTACCCATCTGGCCGCTACACCATCCTGTACGAAGGCAAGGGGGTGCTTGATGCCGCCCACGCCGGCAGAGTCGTCCAGAGAGAGCCGGGCAGGCTGACCGTGGATGTCGATTCCTCCCGCGGCACCTTGTTCCTGCGCCTCACCCGGACCGACCCCACGGATTACGTGCGGAACATCCGCGTCATCATGCCCGGCTTCGAGGCCACCTATGAACGCGAGCCGTTTCACCCCGCCTTCCTGAAGCGCTGGCGCGGCGCCACCTGCCTTCGGTTCATGGACTGGATGGAGACCAACAACTCGAAGATCAACAACTGGGAAGACCGACCGATGACCGCCCACGCAACCTGGTGCGAGCGCGGCGTGCCGCTGGAGGTCATGATCGACCTGTGCAATCGGCTGAAGGCCGACCCGTGGTTCTGCATGCCCCACCTGGCGGACGATGCCTATGTCCGCAACTTCGCGACCATGACGAAGCAGAAGCTCGATCCGTCCCTGAAAATCTACATCGAGTACTCCAACGAGCTGTGGAACGGCATGTTCCAGCAGAGCCGCTGGGCCGGGCAGGAGGGCATCAAGTTGAAGCTTGGCGAGAAGCCGTGGGAGGCGGGCTGGCGGTTCACCGCCGTCCGGTCGGTGCAGATCTTCAAGATATGGGAAGAGGTCTTCGGCGGCCGGCAGCGCCTCGTGCGCGTGCTGCCAACGCAGGCGGCCAACGCGTATGTCTCGCGGCAGATCGTTGAGTTTGGCGAGGCCTTCAAGCAGGCCGATGCCCTGGCCATCGCCCCCTACATCAGTTTCAACGTGCCGGCGCAAGGTAAGGACCTGACCGCCGCCCAGGTTGAGAAATGGACCATCGATCAGGCCCTGGACCACATGGAGACCAAGGCCCTTCCCGAGTGCATCCGCTGGATGAAGGAGCAGAAGAAGGTGGCCGACCAGTACGGGTTGAAGCTGGTGGCCTATGAGGCCGGCCAGCACATGGTGGGCGTCGGCGGCGGCGAGAACAGCGAGGCGATGACGCGCCTGTTCCATGCCGCCAACGCCCATCCGCGGATGGGCAAGCTGTACGATGCCTATCTGGCGGCGTGGACGGCCGAGGGGGGTGACCTGCTCTGCAATTTCTCCTCCGTGAGCCGGTGGAGCAAATGGGGAAGCTGGGGCGTCATGCAGTACCACGACGAGAATCCCGCCAATAGCCCCAAGTTCATGTCGCTGATGCGCTGGGCCAGGCAGTGTGGGCAGGATGTGGATGTGCCGCGGTGAGCGCGCGGGTGTCGAGCCGGGCGCCTGCCCTTGGGTGGGGTTGTAGGGGCTGTGGCCGCCTTGACGGACAGGGGCGGCGTAGCGAATGTGGCGGCTGGGCAAGTCAGCGGGGCCGGATTCGGCGGGACAGCGCAAGAAAAAGAGGCGCTGGGCTGAGCCAGCGCCTCGACCATTCATACAGTTGTGCTCGTGGGGTTACCGCCTCGGACCGCCGCGGCCACCGCCGCCGTATCCACCACGGCCGCCACCACCGCCGCCATAGCCGCCGCGGCCACCGCCACCACCAAAGCCGCCCCGGCCGCCGCCTTCTTCTCGCGGGCGGGCCTCGTTCACTGTGAGGCGCCGGCCATCGTACTCCTGGCCGTTCAACGTCGCGATAGCGTTTTGCGCCTCGGTGTCATCGGCCATTTCGACGAATCCGAACCCCTTGGACCGGCCGGTCTCGCGGTCGCTGATGACCTGAGCCGACAACACCTGCCCATGTTGCGAAAACAACTGCTCCAGCGCTGAGCTATCGACGTCATAGCTCAGGTTCCCGACGTACAGTCGCTTGCTCATGAAACGCTCTCCTGTGAGACACAGAATCTTCCGGCCCCGCTGCCATTGCGAGAGGTGATTCTTTCCGGGCCGCGCGAAAGAAGGTTGACCACCAACCAGTGCGGGAGAGACACGACGCAGACAGAGGAAGAACCCAATTCACTCAGACACTTTCCCGGGCCGCTCAACGAAACCCGCCCACCTATGCGGCGATTCTTATATCAGGGAATTCTCGACCTGCAAAGGAAAATCCGTGTAATATTGCAGTGGCCGAAAAGCCGGGATGCCGGGCGTGATGAGTGGCCGACGATTATGGCAGAGCACGCGAATTGTAATCAAACCATTCGGCCTGCCGATCGTCTTAATAGCTGGAGTCTTCGACCGGCGGGTCCGGCTTCCGGATACGGGCCGAAGACGGTGAATGGTCGGGTGCGGTAGCGGGCGTGAGAGAGGTGGGCCAGTGCGGCCACCGAAGGATGGGAAGGCTGGCCGTGCGGCATCGTTGAGTGTCCCATTGGAGGAGCGGCGCCATGTTCAAGATCAAGCACCTGATGGATGCGGTGGAAGGCGACGACGGGGCAAGGCTCTGGATCGAGGCCGTCAATCTGACCAAGGACTTGCGGCAGTGGTGCCAGGTGGACCAGGTGTTGTGCCACCTGGGTCCGCCCTCGGGGCTGTGCGACTGGTTTGAAGAGCACCCGGATGGCTATGACTACTTCCGGGCGACGTACCACGACTTCTTGTCCAGGGGGAATTACAAGGACGCCTTGCGACAGTTGGCCTGCGCGGCCGCGAGGCAGAATTTCACCCTGCTTTACCAGGGCGACGACCCCCAGCACAACACGGCGACCGCCCTCTATGAATTCCTCAGCGAACTCAGCAGCTACTGCCCGCCGGATGGCGTGGAATAGGGTGATGCCGCCGGGGGACGAGTTCGGGCGGAGTGCCATCCGGCCGGTTCTCGTTATGGCGCTGGGTACCTGGCCGGTCGGCCGTTCAGGACTTCCACCACATCCCGCACCACCCACGACATGTTCTCCAGGGCGGTGTGGGTGCGGGCGGCCATGTGAGGGCTTAACAACACCTTATCCATGCCCAGCAGGGGGAAATCGGCCGGCGGGGGCTCGGGGGCGAAGACATCCAGGGCGCAGCCGGCCAGGCGCTTCTCGCGCAGGGCGGCCGCCAGGGCCTGGGCATCCAAAACCTCGCCCCGGCTGGTGTTGATCAGGATCGCATCCGGCTTCATCATGCCAAGCTGCTCGCCGGCCACCAGATTCCTGTTGCCGGGGCGCATGTCAACATGGATCGAGAGCACATCCGCCTCGCGATAGAGCGTGGGCTTATCGACGGCCGTGGCTGGGAAATCCAGCAGCGCGCTGACATCCACCAGGTCGTTGTAGATGACCCGCATGCCGAAGCCGGCGGCGGCGATGTGGCCGACGCGCCGGCCGACCCGGCCCATGCCCAGGATGCCCAGGGTCAATTCGTTGAGCTGCCGGCCGCGGACGCTGTCGCGGATTCGCTTGAATTCCTTGGGCTCGTAGGCGCGGTCCTTGAACAGCGCCCATGGCCGCAGAAGCTGGAGCATGAAGCCGAAGACGAAATCGCCGACGGCCAGGGTGTTGGCGTCGGGGGTGTAGACGACCTCGATGCCGCGATTGCGGCAGGCGGCCACGTCGATGTTCTCCAGCCCCACGCCGCCCCGGCCGACGACGCGCAGTTTCGGCGCTTTGGCCAGCAGGCCCTGGTTGACCTGGGTGTAAGTGCGAACGACCAGGCCCTCGGCATCCTGCAATCGCTGCTCGAAAGCGGGGTCGGTGTGGGAGATTTCGATGACGCTGGCGTGCTGCTTCAGCCACGCCAGCGGCCGGGGGTCGGAGCCTTCGGTGACGAGAATCGTGGGTCTCATGGAGGCGAAGATTCTACGGATCGGGTCGGCGTGCGGCTAGGCCGTTCGCCGGCCGGCTCGTTCGACGAAGAAGAAGACCACCACGGCGATGACGATCAGGGCGGCGAACCAGACGGCGTCGGGGATGCCGGTGATTTCGGGGAGGCGGATCTTGCCGTAGGCGAGCTTGTTCATGATGTTGGTCTTTACCCAGGGATAGCTCAGGGCGTAGAGGATTCCGCCGGCGAGCATGCCCACGCCGCCCACGAGGGCGTGGATCGAGCCGGTGGCGATGGCGGCGACGCCGGTGCCGGGGCAATAGCCGTAAAGGACCATGCCCGCGCCGAAAATGGCAGCGCCGAGGGCGATGCCGAGCAGGTTGGCATCCTTCACGCTGTATTTCGCCAAGTCCTGGCCGTGCAGGATGCTGACGCCGATGCCGCCGACGATGATGGCGGTGAACATGATCTTCATGACGGTGAAGTCCTTGAGGCGGAACTGGTTGACGATGACGTTGTAGTTGGCGACGCCGCCGCGGTGAAGGAGAACTCCGAAGATGGCTCCGAAGAGGATTGCCCAGAAGTAAAGCATGATGGCTCCTGCGTTTGCGATTGATGTTGAGGGTCAGGCCTTGTTTCGGCCGAGGCCGAAGACGGCCAGGGCGGTGATGATGCCGGCGGCGAACATGACGAGGAAGAAGGTCCAACTGCTGACGGCGAGCTGGAGGGAGCCGCTGATGCCGTGGCCGCTGGTGCATCCGCCGGCCATGCGTGCGCCGTACATGGCGAGGATGCCGCCGACGAAGGCGACGACGAGGCGGGCGAGGCCGCTGAGGGGGCCTTTGCCGAAGCGTTCCTGCCACACCTGGGGGACTGTTTCGGGCTTGAAGCTGCGGCTGGCGATGGCGCTGATGAGCGCGCCGCCGAAGGTGGCGGCCAGGAAGGCGATACCGTAGTTCCACTGGGGCTTGTACCTGGTCCAGTAGGCGTTGGAGGCGACGGTCTGTTCGCCGAGGATGGGGATGGCGCACTGGCCGGAGACCTCGCTGAGGGCGGTGCTCATGCCGATGGGTTTGCCGGGGACGGCGAAGGCGAGGATGCTGAGGGCCCCGATCATGGCGCCGACGAGATAGGGGTTCCATCGAGGGCGAAGGAGCCAGGGTTTGGACCCGCCAGGACTGGACGCGGCGGGGGACGTCTGGGGTGATTGGTTGGTGGTCATGGCATTACTACCATATTGCCGATGAGTAATATATGTCAAGGGGCAAAATGGGGAGCGGTTGGGTCCACGGGGACGAAAGGGGCACGAAGTTGGTGCGGATGGGGATTGCGGATTGCGTAATCCGTACAGGGGCGGTGCGGATGTTGGGTTCGTTTCGTCATTTTGCGCGAGGGGGTGGAGGGGGAGAAAGTGCGTTTTCAGTAGCGCCAGGGCGGTTTTGTGGTGGCTTCGCTTGGGTTCGTTTTGGACGGAGAGAAACCACGGATTTACAGAGATGAACACCGATGCATGGGACTGATGGATGAATGGCGGCATGGGCTTCCCCTCCTTTGGTTGTGCTGAGCCGGCCGGTCATGCCGCACTTGGCGGGTGCGGGATGGGGGGCGGGCAGTTTCTTCTGTTAGATATACGTTCGGGGAGGGGAAATGTTCGCGCTTGGGCAAACTTTTTTCTCGATTTTCTGCTGGAATGGGGAGGGGGATGGTGCGGAATGGGAGGGAGCCATGGCGGGGAGAGGCGGAAGCGTCGCCAACACCCCTCATCTCGATTGTGGAGCGACGCTAATGCTCGCGGTCATGGACGCTTCGCGCTGGGTGTGTTATCTTTTTCTTGGTTGGGCACCTCTGCCTAGCCGAAAGGAATGGGAGGACATGGCGAAGAAACCGACTCGGGCTTTGCAGGCGCAAGCGCGACAGACAATTGGTGCGGAGGCACTTCCCCGACGGACGCTGCGCGACTGTGTAGCCATCGCGGAAGCCTTGCACAAGACCTATGCGGGCAAATCGGCGTCGTGGGATGAAATCTGCGACACGCTTTCCATCGGGAAGAAGACCAACGCGACCAAGTACCTGTTTTGGTCTGGCCAGGCGTATGGCCTCATAAATAAGGAGGCCGCGAACCAGTATACGCTGAGCGAAACGGGACGGAAGATCGTCGCGCCCACCTACGACGGTGAAGACAAAGAGGCAGTTCGCAAAGCTATCGTCACGCCGACGATTCTAAGCAAGTTCTTTTCCGACTACGCGGGGCATCCACTACCGTGCGCTGCGCACCTGCCCAACGTGCTGGAGACGCGGTATGGAATTCCGCGAGACCGCATCGACGAGGCCACGAACGTCATTCTCGATAATGCGCGTTACGCTGGAATCCTGCACGACAGACCGGATGGTACCCAATTCATTGACCTGGCGCTTCCTTCTCAGGTGCCCGCCACGGCTGCATCGCCGGACAGCGACGATGCGGGAGCGCCGGCCGCGCAACAGTTGCAGGGCGGCACCCCGGCGACCGAGTGGTCAACAGTCTGCTTCTACATCACCCCGATCGGCCAAGATGGATCGGACGAGCGTAAGCACGCAGACATGATGCAAAAGCATCTCTTGGAGCCCGCCGCCAAAGAGCACGGATTGCACGTTGTGCGCGCGGACAAGATTGGCAGGTCGGGAGTCATCACTCAGCAGGTATTTGAGCACCTGGCCAAAGCTCGCCTGTGCGTTGCCGATCTCTCGTTCAACAACCCGAACGCGTTTTATGAGTTGGGCGTACGGCACGTCTGTAAGCTGGCAACGGTCCAGATTATCCGCAAAGGCGACAAGATACCATTCGATGTCTCGCAGGGCCGAACGATTATCGTCGATACGACTGACGTTTACACGATCATGGACCGGGTTGAGTCTGCGCGTCGAGAGTTGTCCGAGCACATTAAGAACATCATGGGCGCACCGAAGGATAGCCCTGGCGAGGACAACCCCGTCCAGGTCTACCTCCCGACCCTCCAAGTGACATTGCCGTCCAAACCATAAGACCTATCTGCAACTGACCTCTGGGTGAGTTGCGCGGGCGCGCCTTGTCGAACCTTTTCTTGTCGTGCCTGTATAGGCAAGAAATCAGAGGGACGAACGGGGCACCTAACGCAACTTGTGTCGCCGGGAGCAAAAAAACAACAGCGTCATGCGTCCCCATTTCGCTCCCCTAAGCTCACGATCCGGCTCCCCTAAGAACTGGGTAATTGCGTTCTGGCCGGCGAGCATTAGGATGTTGCGCAGGGTTGTGGAACAGACGCTCTGCTGGAATGGGTGTTACATGGCGGAACTTCAAGTCGACTTTGCCAACATCACCACCGACATGCCGATTGTCGGATTTACGGGCGCTTTGGGGAGTGGCTGTTCGTACATCGCCGACGGCTTGGTCAAGCTCTATGGCTACAGGTACTGCGCCCTTTCCAAGCCCATCCACGATTATGCCCAGACCAAGAAGATCCCGGAAACGACGGATAATCTCCAAGACCTCGGGAACTCACTACGCAAGGAGTTCGGCCGTGGGTGCTTAGTTGGAATGGCGCTGACCGAGGTCGCCAAGCAACTCCCCGGCAAGGACCAGCCTGGTCGCCCCTGTGGCATCGTGGTAGACGGCATAAGGAATGTGGGCGAAATTGAGGCGTTGCAACAGTTCCCGCACTTCTACCTTTTCTCCGTGCAGGCGGCGACCCACAAACGCACGGAGCGGACAATAGGCGAGGGCAAACGATTTGCGACCAAGGACGAATTTGAGACCGCAGACAAACGTGACCGGGACGAGCAGGACCCCAACAAGCAACAGGTCAAGGAATGCAACGACCTGTCCGATATCATCGTCATCAACGAGGACGATTGCTCGCCAAAGGCGGACAATCCGTATCGAACCTATCTCAAGGAACTGGTCTACGATCGCTACGTTTCGCTTATCGAGCAGATAGCAACTGGGCAGCCACGCAATGATCGACAAGCTCGGCCGGATGAAGCATTCATGACGGCCGCGTACGTGGAGAGTGCGCGGTCATCGTGTCTGAAGCGCAAAGTCGGCGCGGTAATCGTGGCCCCAAGCGGCGACATAATCGCGACCGGCCACAATGAGGTACCGGGCACCACGGATCCGTGCTACAAGGATCCACGATACGGCTGGTGTGCGCGAGATACTCGGCAAGAGATGGTTGCGGCGAAGATCCATCATTGCCCGGCCTGCGGTACGCCAATCACGCTTAGGTATCCCTGCCCTCGATGTGGAGTTGACATTACGAGCTTCGTTAAGCGCTGCCCGGATGACCAATGCCGGGCAAGCATCGACATTGACTACGCGTGCCCGAAGTGTAAGGCCTCCGTCTTCAAGACCTTCCTTCCGGGAGGCGGGTCCGAAGAGACCGGGAAGCTACTGGACCTGTGCCGCGCGTTGCACGCAGAGGAGAACGCGATCTTGAACTTGTGCAGGCTCGGCGTTAGTCTTCCCCACCGACACGAGAAGGACGGAAAAATTCAAGGTTGTGCGCTGTACTCGACGACGTTCCCTTGTAACCTGTGCGCAAACAAAATCGCGGAAGTCGGCATCCGCAAAGTGGTCTACGCGGAGCCCTACACGATGGCTGAAGCCAAGAAGGTTTTTGAGAAAGCAGGAATCGAGATGCGGCGGTTTCAGGGAATTAAGAGCCGCGCCTTTTTCCGGTTCTACGCCTGAACGACACGGTGAGGAGGTAGTCATGGCTGAACAGGACGTTCCCCGGCTTTCTGGAAGTGGTACTTCCCCCAATACAGCGCACAAGCTGGCATCACCTGGTCAACCCAAACAGTCTGCTAGTTCAAACTTGTCGTGCGGGGCGAGTGTCCGCATCCACATCCAGACGAGCACGGTGACACTGCCGTCTACCACTCGTGGTGGGCACTCAGAGGCACGCTCAGCCTGAGGTATCCGCCGCATCCCTTTTAAGAAACATAAATGCATTCGCCGACGGGCGCGCGACGAACCGCCGGCTTGGGTACGTTGCCCCCACGTGCAACTGCCGTAGCCGAGAATGGAACGGGCATGGACTACTCGCATCCCGGTTCCGTTCTTCGTCGGGGAGGCGGGGGTTGATTTGGGGGTTCAGGGGCACTACTATATTGCCGAAGAGCAATATATGTCGGGACGCAAATTCACCAATCTCGATCGGGCGCGGCTGGAGCGGGTGGCGGGGATGTTTGATGCGCTGTCGGAGGCGACGCGGTTGCAGATTCTCCAGGCGCTTCAGGGTGGGGCGCTGGCGGTGGGGGAGATCGTCGAGCGGCTGGGGGCCAAGCAAGCGAACATCTCCAAGCAGCTTGGCATCCTGCATCAGGCCGGGCTGGTGGAGCGCGAGCGCAACGGCACGATGGTGCGGTACTTCATCAGCGAGCCGATGATCTTCGATCTGTGCGGGCTGGTGTGCGCGAAGCTCCAGCGGGATGCCGAGGAGCAGGCGAAGGCATTTTCCTGAAGAATCCACCGAATCCTGTGAACCTTTTCCGGCCGGGGCGCACTGAATGGGGCAGAAGGAGGCTCTGCCCATGAGGACCATCATCGCGCTGATTCTGCTGGCGGCCGTTTGCGCTACCGCGGGGTGTTCGGCCCAGTTTGCCAAGACCGTTGCCCCGGCCGCGGAAGGGCCATCGTGGCAGGGGTATGTGGCCGGCGCCCGGCTGCGGCAGGCGGATGAGTTGAAGCAATCGCTGTTCAAGGAGGATCAGGCGCTGTTGAGCGGGGAGGAGATGACGCGAATCATGGGGACCCAGGTTGCGCTGCCGGAGGGGGGCAAACTGGTTGTGGTGCGGTTCGGCCAGGGATGCAACTGGTGGAGGTGGTCGGAGGACTTCCTGAAGAACAGCGACAAGATCGACCAGTATCTGCTGGCGAGCCTGAGCGGATCGACACGGATCAAGGAGGCGTATTACCTGCCGAGCCTGCTGACGCCGCCGCAGATGACGATTCCGCACCTGAGGCAGGCTTCGGCACGGTTTCAGGCCGACCTGATTCTCGTCTATAACACCATGACCGGTTCATTTGACCGGCAGAAGTTCCTTGGGCCGGACAAGACGCGGGCGTATTGCCGGGTGGAGGCGATTCTGGTGGATACGCGGACGGGGATCATCCCGTGGGGCGCGGTGGCGACGGAGACGTTCTCGGCCGAGAAGTCGAGCAAGGATCAGGACTTCAATGAGACCGTGGCGCGTGCTGAGCAGCAGGCGATGAGTGCGGCGTGGTTGCGGTTGGCGGAGCAGGTGGCGCGGTATATGGAAGGGCTGCCAGCGCCTGTGGCGGCGGGGCGGTAGGCGGTTTGCTGGCCGGATGATGTTGGAAGTTGCGGGCTGTTCCTTTGGGGGGCGACGCCGGGGGGGCGATTTGCGCAGCGGCGGCGAATCACAGAGCTGACCATGGCGCGGGAAGTATCGGCGGCGGCTGTGCTTAGCGAGACTGCAGAATTTGCGGTGTGGAGGTCAACGGGGCGGGCCTGGGCCGGTAGGATTAGCGGTGAGAGGATCGTCTGCGCATTGCGCGGAGGCGGTCCGGAGGGCAAGTTGGGGAGTGACGGGCAGCGAGTTCAATCGTTCGGAGAATCGGGATGACAACAGGCACAGTGGATGGGAAAGTGGGCATTGACGATGCCGACATTCAGGCGGTGCAGAACCTGAAGACGGCGCAAGCGACGATCAAGGCGGAGCTTGCGAAGGTGATCGTGGGTCAGGAGCAGGTGATCGACGAGATTCTGATCTCGATTTTCACGCGCAGCCATGCGTTGCTGGTGGGTGTGCCGGGGCTGGCCAAGACGTTGATGATCTCATCGCTGGCATCGACGCTGCACCTGAGTTTCAAGCGGATTCAGTTCACGCCGGACCTGATGCCGTCGGACATCACGGGGACGGAGGTTATTTACCAGGACCAGGCGACGGGGGAGCGGCAGTTCAAGTTCATCAAGGGGCCGATTTTCGCGAACATCATCCTGGCGGATGAGATCAACCGGACGCCGCCGAAGACGCAGGCGGCGATGCTGGAGTCGATGCAGGAGCGGAAGGTGAGTTATGGCGGGACGGACTATACGTTGCCGGACCCGTTTTTCGTGCTGGCGACGCAGAACCCGGTGGAGCAGGAGGGGACGTATCCGCTGCCGGAGGCGCAGTTGGACCGGTTCATGTTCATGATCAACGTGGACTATCCCTCGCCGGCGGAGGAGCGGGCGATCATGAAGATGGCGACGGGGGTGGGCACGGGGCTTCCGCAGCCGGTGCTGAGCGCGGAGGACATCCTGACGCTTCAGCAGACGGTTCGGAAGATGCCGGTGAGCGAGCACGTGTACGCATATGCGGAGAAGCTGGTGCGGGTGACGCGGCCGAAGACGCCGGAGGCGCTGGACTTCTGCAAGAAGTGGCTGACGTGGGGCGCGGGGCCGCGGGCGAGCCTGAACCTGATCATGGCGGGCAAGGCGCGGGCGATTCTGCGTGGGCAGTATCATGTGGGCTGCGACGATGTGGCGGCGGTGGCGCTGCCGATCTTCCGGCACAGGATCATTCCGAATTTCGCAGCGCAGAGCGAGGGGGTGACGACGGACGACATCACGCGGAAGATCCTGGGCGCGATACCGAAGGATGCGAAACTGGAGTGACAGTGTTCTCTTTCAACACGAAGGCGTGAAGACACGAAGGCGTTCTCGATAGCACGGGCGATACGGCGAATGTGGTGTGGATGGCTTTGGAGTGGAGGCGGAGCATGATCGGGGACGTACTGCCGCCGGAGACGGAGAGGATTGCCGCAGTGGTTGTGGATGCTGTGTACAAGGTGCACACGACACTCGGGCCGGGGTTGTTGGAGTCGGTTTATGAGGAATGCCTGGCTTTCGAGCTAACAAAGCGCGGACTGAAAGTGGAGAGACAGGTGCTGGTGCCGCTCTACTACGACGGCGTGCGGCTGAGCATCGACTTGCGGCTGGATCTGCTGGTGGAGGACCAGATCATCATCGAGCTGAAAGCTGTTGAGAAGACACTGCCGGTGCACGCGGCACAGCTTAGAAGCCACATGCAGCTCAGCAACAAGCGACTTGGATTCTTGACGAATTTCAATGTGGTGGTGATCAAAGATGGCATCAAGAGAATCATTCTCTAGGGAGAATGCCTGTGTAACCAAGGAGGCCTTCGTGTCTTCGCGGCTTCGTGTGGGACAGGGACAGCATGGCTAAGGCACCCACCAACATTCTGCTTGACCCGGTGGCGATTCAGAAGGCCGAGGCGCTGGGGTTGCAGCCGAGTGGATTGGAGCCGAAGCCCAA
>CAZMXI010000026.1:3333-36221 GCA_964570205.1 uncultured Tepidisphaeraceae bacterium | reverse complement strand
GCGCTTAATCAGCGTGGATCGGAACACGAAAGTCATGAACTGGAAGCGGCACTAGGTGTGATAATCCGCGTTGATCGTGACGTAGTTCTTCGACAGATCGCACGTCCAGAACGTGGCCGACGCATCGCCCATGTTGCACGACAGGATGACCGAGACATCGCGCCGGCCCAGGGCCTTGCTGACCTTGGCGGCGTCAAACGCAACGGGCTGGCCCTTGCGGAAGACCGTCGTGCCCTGCAGCGATAAAGCGGCCTTCGCGGGGTCGAACCTGCCGTCGGAAAGGCCTGCGGCGGACACGATGCGTCCCCAGTTGGGATCATTGCCATGCATGGCGCATTTGACCAGGGGCGAAACGGCGATGGCGCGGGCGATGGCGCGGGCGTCGCCCTCGCTGTGGGCACTGCGAACCTGGATGGTAATGACCTTGGTGGCCCCCTCGCCATCCGCGGCGATCTGATACGCCAGATCCTTGCAGACGTCGTTCAGCGCCGCGGTGAATGTCTCCAGTGCCGCCCCCGAGACGATCTTGGCTCCGGAAAGGCCCGATGCCATGATGCACGCGGTGTCGTTGGTGCTGGTGTGGTCATCCACGGTGACGGCGTTGAAGCTGTCATTCGCGACTTCGCGCATCAGCCGCCGCAGGATCGGCGCGCTGATCAGGGCGTCGGTGGTGAGGTACGCCAGCATGGTCGCCATGCGCGGCCCGATCATCCCGCTGCCCTTGCAGATGCCGGCAAGGGTGACCGTCCGTTTGCCGATCTTGAACCGCGCCGCCGCCCGCTTGCGCTTCAGATCCGTGGTGAGAATGGCGTCGCCGAACATCAGGGCGTGCTCGCGGGCGCCGCCAAGATACTGCCCGGCCTCGATTATGCCTCGTTCGACCTTGTCCATCGGCAGCGTGTGGCCGATGATCCCGGTGGACGACGGCAGGATCAGGTTCGGGTCGCACCCCGCGACCGCGGCCGCAAGCTGGCACATGCGGATGGCGTCTTTCTCGCCGCGCCGGCCGGTGCAGGCGTTGGCGTTGCCGCTGTTGACGACGACGCCGCGAAGCCGCCCGCCGGCGACGTGCTTCCGCCCGATCGCCACGGGCGCGGCAAAAACCTTGTTGGTCGTGAAGACCGCCGCCGCGTTGGCCAGCGTGTCGCAGATCAGCAGCCCGATATCGGGCGATTGCTTGGTCTTGATGCCCGCGTAAACGGCCCCGGCCCGAAATCCGGCCGGCGAGAGCAGGTGCAGTTCAGCCATATCCTTCCCTTCGCGTATACTGTTGCCAGGCTGATGAGGGTAGCCCAAGGCCGCCCGCTTTTCCAGAGAGACGCATGATCTGCGCTGTGCCCATGCCGTTGTCCGTGCCCCTCACGCTGGCGGTCATTATCGCGGCTTCGTGGGCGATGTTCTGGCTGCTGGTGTGGCGGTGGACGCAGCAACGCCAGTGGGTGGAACTGGTCGGATGGACCCATGTGCATGGATACAATCTTCGCCGGGCCGGCGAGTCGCCCGTGCCCGAGGGCCTGGCGTCGGCGCTTGGCCGAAGCGATTTCCGCCTGCTGATGATGCTCGATAAGCCCGATTCGACCTTCGCTCGGGTGGAGTTGCCCGGCGTGATCGGGGCCGGCAGGGCCACAGGATGCTGGAATGTCCTGATCCGCCGATTGCCTGCGTCATGGCCGACCAGCGCCCTGCGCCCCGTGGCCCTGGCGGCGAGCCTGGCCGACCTCCTCCCTCTGAGCGCCATGCGGGCGGTGTCCACGGACCGGTTCGCGATCTACTCGCACGAGCGCGCCGCCGTGCTGACGCTGTCGAAGTCGCAACTACTGGCCCTGACGCCGCCGGATGTGGGGCTGATTCTGGCGGGCGGATGCCTGCTGCTGGATTTCTCGACGCGCGCCTTCGACCCCCTGGAACTTTCGCGGATGGACGCCCTGGCGCGACAGCTTGCGCAGCGGTTGTGAACTCCATTGAAAAGCCGCGCCGTCAGACGCCTTTCGGGATGGCCCAATGCCCATTCCGGTAATCGCGCGACGCCAGCTTCCCGGCCTGGTCGTCGCCCACGATCTTCTCCGCCCGAGGGTCAAAGCGAATGACTCGCCCGATCCGCGTGGCGATATTGCCAAGGTGACACACCGCCGCCGAAAGGTGGCCATCCTCGATGTCGCAGATGGGCCGCCCACCCGACGCGATGCACTTGAGGAAGTCGCGATGATGCGGCGTGCTGTCGATGCGTCCGGCCATCTTCTCTCCCGGGGCGTTTCTGGGTCCCTCGATCTTCCACCCGGCGCTGCGGTTGAGGTTCATCATGCCCTTGGTGCCGTACCAGACGATGCCGTTCTCAGCGCCCTCCTGAAAATAGGGCGACCAGGTCCGTTGTTCGAACACCAACTGCTTCTTCTTCCCCCCATCCTGTTCGTATTCGCACACCACATACTGGGTGTCCGGGAACTGCTGGTCATCGTCGAAGAAACACTTGCCGCCCATCGCTGCGATGGTGCTGGGGTGTGTCTGCAAACCCAGCCCCCATCGGGCGACGTCGATGTCATGAACGCCATCATTGCCCATGTCGCCCGTGCCAAAGGCGTACCACCAGCGCCACCAGGCGTGGAATCGGTTGCTCTGGAACGGCACGAACGGCGCGGGCCCCACCCACAGGTCATAATCCACCCCAGCGGGGGGCTGCTCGGCCTTGCGCTTTCCGATGTTGGCGCGAAGCTGGCTGTTCCAGACCTTTGCCACCAGCACCTCGCCGATCGCCCCGCCCTGCACCAGTTCGACGGCGCGCCGCACGTGCTCCGCGGCCCGGCTCTGCATGCCGACCTGCACGGTGCGCTTGTTGCGCCGCGCGGCCTCGACCATCAGCCTGCCTTCCCGCAGGTTGTGCGATGCGGGCTTCTCGACATACACGTGCTTGCCCGCATCGCAGGCCAGAATGGTCGCCGGCGCGTGCCAATGATCGGGCGTGGCGATGACCACCGCGTCCACCGCCCGGTCATCGAGCACCCTTCGCAGATCCTTGACGCCTCTGGGCGGCTTCCCCGCGATCTGCTCCACTGCCTTGATCGCGCTGTCGAGGTGCGCCTGGTCGATATCACACACATACGTGACTTGAACATCCTTCATCGCCGCGAAGGACTTCATGAGCGATGTGCCCATGCCGCCCGGGCCGATGACGCCAAGGGAGATGCGCTCGCTGGCGCCGGCCGCCCGGGCGGCCGCCACGTAGGCCGCCACGGCGCCTGCCGCGAGACTTCCGGTTCGCTTCAGGAAATGCCGCCGGGTCCGGGTTTGCGCCGCACGGGGTTGTGCCTGCATGGTTCCCTCGTTGATAGAGATGTGCGATCGGGTCGCCGATATCGACGCCCATATCGTACCGACCTCGTGCGGCAATCGCACGAGAATCGCCGGGAACCGCGCCCGCCCGAAAACAGAACGACCCGGCCAATTCCAGTCGGCCGGGCCGCCCTCTTTCTCCTGTGCCGTGATGTCACTTGCCCGCGGCGTGCATGAGGATGTTGCCCACGATGGCCGCGGCGACCTCGGGTTCATAGCCATGAATGCCATCCACCGGCTGGCCGACCAAGCCGGCGCTCAGATCCTCGCCACTGAAGAACACGCGCGTTTTGCCGCCCACCTCGACGCCCTGGATGCGCGATGTGCGCAGGTTGCCCAGCGTCTTTCTCGCATACGCCCTGTATTCGATGGTCACTTTTTCCGGCCCGGCCAGCACCGGGTGGTTCGGCCTGAGCGTCTTCATCCCCGTCGCTCCGAACATCGTTCGTAGCGTCGGTTCGATCGAGATGGCGAAATCCGGCGACCCGCCCGCGGCGTCCACGATCAGCGTGCCGCCGCCCTCGACGAACTTCTTCAACTCCGCCTGGGCGGCCTGGCTCAGGGTCGTCTTGGCGGTGCCGGTCAGGTGCGCCGCGGCATAGCCGCCCGCGGTGAGCTTGCCGCCGCCGAGCTTGACGCTCTCAACAGTCAGGTCCGTCCGATGGGTATTGCGCATAATGGCGCGCATGCGCCGCCAGCCGGCCGATTCGGGATCCCAGTTCCCGGGATACTCCAGCCTCGCCACCTTGATCGTACCCTTGGGGTTGATCTTCGGGTCGGGATAGACCAGGAAACTCTCTCCCTTGAAGCGGAGGTTCTTCTTGTCCACCGCATACAGAAAGATGTTCGCGCCGACCTGCGACAGCGGCTCCCGCTCGGTGCCCGACCACGATTGTGTCTGCCACCCCGATGCGGGGTCGTAGATCGGGAAAAGCAGCATCAGCTCGCGCGCACCGTTGCTCAGCCCCTGAAGGAACGGCGGCTGCCGCCACCCCTTGCGCCGAAACTGCTGATTGGCGTAAATCGGGTGGCTGCTGGGCAACTCGCGAAACTCGTACTGCGGGAACATCTTCTGGCCCAGCTTGCGGAAGCTGACGGCAAAGGCGACGTTGCCGCAATCGGCGTTGCCGAGTATCAGTCCGCCCTCCTCCACGAACTGCTTGAGCTTGGCCACCTCGGTGTCCTTGAAACTCAGCGGATCCTTGCCGCTGATCCAGAGGATCGGCGAATCGTGTAATTCGTCCACCGGGGCATCAAGGTTCACGATCTGCCAGTTCAGGTCTCGCTCAATCTGCCGGCCGACCCAGCGAGAGATGTTCGCCACCTCCCGCGGGCGCTCATTCCACGTGGCGGGGCGCGGCCGGTCGCCGGCCATGTCCACCACGTACTCCAGTTTGTTCATCATGACCGGCGCTCGACCGCGCGCCAGGAACATCAGGGCGAAAGCGGTGTCGGGGATCTTGCGGATGTTGTGATGACCGTCATCCCCGCCCCATGAACCATCCGAATTCTGCCGCTTGAGCAGGTATTCCGCACCCACTTCGTACCAGTTGAGGTTGCCGAAATACTTCAGTCCGCTTGCGACGCCGATCCGCTCCACGCCGTAGAGCGAATAGTAGGGGTGGTGCTCTTCGAATCGGCGGAAATTCGCGTGCATCCACTGAATGGCTCGCTCGATCGACTCGTCGCGGTAGTTGCCGGTGCACCGCAATCCATCCATCGAGTGCAGCATTTCCTGCGTGATGAACAGCGACGCCAGGCCGGCCGCCGTCATCGCCACCGTGCCCTTGGTCCAGTCCTGGTTCTTGTCGCTGTCGGAATGGCGGTAGGACCAACCCCCATCCGGGTACTGGTTGTGCCGCCACGCCATTTCGCTGACCCGCCAGAAATCCAGCGGTGTCTCCAGGTTCAACTGCGAGATGGCCCACATGCCCAGAATGCCGTACTGACTGACGCTGTGGTCGTACCATTCGTCGCTGGAGCCTCGCCGCCCTTCGAAGAAATAGTACGGAAACAGGCCGGTTGGCCGGCCGGGTTCCTTCTCGGGGTTCTGGTGCACCGCCGCCAGCAGGTAGTTCCGGTCACGCAACGCCACACGCCGAACCGTCTCGTTGTTCGGAATCATCGCCCAAACCTGGCAGCGGAACCCCATCGCGTAAATGCCGTACATGTCAGCTCTTTTGAGCCACTCAATGCCGGCCGCCAGCTTGGGATTCTGCTGGCTTTCGCCGGCGTACAGCAGGGCGCAGATCGCCAGGGCGCTGGCGCCGCCCCATTGCCAGTCGTTTGGGCCGGCATGGTTGGGACGCGTGGGCCCTTCCCCGGATGCCTTGCCCTCCTTCTTGTCCTTCTCGAACCGCTCGTGTTCGAGCGTCATGAACGCCATTTCGCGGGGGTCGCGGTGGGCGACGGTTTCCCAGTTATCGCCCTTCTGCTGCTTGTAGAGAAACGCGATGGCCTTCTTGATGGCCGCGTCCACCGCCTCGGGGCTTGGACCGCTTCGAGCCGGCGACTTGGCCTCGGCTGCCACCAGAGGCTGAGCCAACAGCAGTCCCAGCAGGCAGAGAAGGACCGCCAGCAAACCGTGCCTCATAACGCAACTCCTTGTTGCATATACTCTTGTGTTGTGCAGGCCATTGTCACGCCTCGTCCGCCCATTCGCCGCGGGCGCGGAACCAGCCCGAACCAGCGAGCTATACCGATTCTACGTTATGTCCGTCCATCAGGTTGGCCATTTGCCGTACCATGGCGTGGATTATCTTCTCTCGGGCGTCCGAATAGCTGGAATCCAGCTTCAGGCCCGCCGCTCGGAGATGACCGCCGCCACCGAACTGCTCGGCAAATTGCGCCACGTCCAACTGCCCCTTGCTGCGAAGACTGACGCGAATGGGCTTGCCTTCGGGAGGCTCGACGATCAGAATGCTTACCTGCACCGTCGCGACCTGAAGGGGTACATTGATCACGTTCTCGGTATCCGGAAGGCTGGCGCCGGTTTCGGCAAAATCCTGTTTTGTGAGGCACATGACGGCCATCTGGCCGCCCAGATGCAACTCCAGCGACTGCTGGGCCCGGGTCTGAAGCGCCAGGCGCTCCTTCCGCTCGTTCAGGTAGATCGCCTGGTACATGCGATCCATGTCGACGCCGGCTTCGAGCAGGTCGGCGGCAAGGCGGAACGTCTGCGGGTCGGTGTTGGAGAACTGAAACCAGCCGGTGTCGGTGGTGATGGCCGCAAACAGGACCATCGCCAGCGTCGGATCGAGCCGGATGCCCCAGGTTACAAGGAGTTCGTAGACGATTTCGCCCGCGGCGGCGGCGGTGGAATCGACCAGCTTGAGGTCGGCCCAGTCTTCCTGGGTTCTGTGGTGGTCGATGACGATCTTTGGGGCCGGCCATGCCGCGATGCGCGCCTGGAGCCCCGGAAGCTGCGACCAGGTGCCGGTATCGACGACAACCAGCGCGTCGTAGCTGGCAAACGGGAAATCGGCCGGAATGCCGGCCTGGACGTCATGGAAGGGAATGTGGGCGTCGTGGAAGATGAATGCATACTTCCGCGGCAGGTGGCTGAAGAGCAGAACTTCGGCGTCGATGCCCTTTTGCTTCATGGCCAGGACCATGGCCGCGGCGGAACCCAGCGCATCGCCGTCCGGGCTGACATGCGTGGTGATAAGCACCCGCCTGCATTTCGCCAGAACGTCGATGATGCGATGGGCTGTCTCTGACATGATTCTCCTGTGTCGAGGCCGCAGACTACGTGGTCGTGGCGATTTCGCGGGCGGGGTCCAGGGACAGTCGCTCTGCACAGAATCGCAAATCTTTATACATCTGATGTTTAAGCAAATCTATGTTGGCGAATCGGCGCTGGTCTCGGACCCAATCCAGCATTTCCACGGCGATGGTCTGGCCGTACAGGTCGCCATCGAATCCGATCAGGTGTGCCTCGACCTGCCGCCTGTTCTCGCCAAAGGTTGGCATCGTTCCGATGCTGAGGGCAACGGCATAGGGGGCATCGCCGATGCGGATACGCCCGGCGTAGACGCCATCGGCCGGGACGAGCTGGTCGCCGCAATCGACGTTGGCGGTGGGCATGCCAAGGGTTCGGCCGCGGCGGTGGCCCTCAACTACCTGTCCTTGAAGGATATATGGATGACCAAGGCAGATGGCGGCATCGCGGGCACGCCCGTGCGAGAGAAGCCATCGCACCAGAGAGCTGTTCACGGTGACGATGGACAGGTCCAGCAGCACGGCTCGGAGCCCATCCATGACATGAACTCGAACGGAGGTGGGCGCCGCCCATTCCCGGAGTCTGTCGATCGTGCCTGCACGGTTCTTGCCAAAGTTGAAAGTCGATCCTTCCACGATCCAGCTCGGGCGCACATCATCTCGCAGCAATGCCCAGAACTGCTCGGCGGTGAGGTTCAGAACTCGAGGCTCGGGCGGCAGGACGACGAGGTAATCGACCCCTTGGGCGCACAGCAGCGACTCTTTGACGGCCGACGGCGACAGGCGGGGCGGCGCCAGCTCGGGCTTGATGACCGTGAGCGGGTGGGGCTCGAAGGTAACGACCGCGATGGCCGGGTGGGCATGCTGTGCATGGAGATTGCGGCAGGCGGCCAGCAGGTGTTGATGGCCGCGGTGCACACCGTCGTAGTTGCCGATGGTGATCACACTGCCGTGGGGCAGGCGACGCAGACCATCCAGTCCGTAGAGAATCTCCATAATGCTTCCCGGCTTGCAGGCGGTCCTATTCTACGGGAGTCGATCCGGGTGGGAAGTGCCCGCTGCGTGGCTTGAGTCACTTCCACCCCCACATGCTCCGGCGGTTTCGGATATACTCCTGCCGTCAGCTCTTACTGGCCGGCCCGCATGGATCACCAACTCGGCACTGGAGGTCTGGGTATGAAGCGCCACCTCGCCCATTCTCTGCTGTTTCTGTGTGTCTTGTGCTGTCCGGGCCTTGCCGCCGACAGGCCGAACATCATCGTCATCCTCAGCGATGACATGGGCTTCTCCGACCTGGGTTGCTACGGCGGCGAGATCCAGACACCCCATCTCGACGGTCTGGCGGCGGGCGGCGTCCGGTTCACGCAGTTCTACAACACCGCGCGATGTTGCCCCACGCGGGCTTCGCTACTGACGGGGCTGCATCCGCATCAGGCGGGCATCGGGCACATGACCAGCGACAATGGCTACGACGGCTATCGCGGCGTGCTCAACGACCGCTGCGTGACCATTGCCGAGGTGCTTCGGCCAGCGGGATATCGCACCTACATGGCCGGAAAGTGGCACGTCACCCGGTACGACCGTTCTGGCTTGGACAACTCGGCGTGGCCGGTCCAGCGCGGGTTCGAACGATTCTACGGTACCATCACCGGCGCCGGCAGCTTCTACGATCCGACCACGCTGTGCCGGCAGAACACCTTCATCACGCCGGAGAACGACCCGGAGTACAAGCCGGCGCAATTCTATTACACCGACGCCATCACCGATAACGCCGTGCGATACCTCGATCAGCACGCAAGTGAAACGCCCGACAAGCCGTTCTTCCTCTATCTTGCCTACACCGCGGCACATTGGCCCATGCACGCACTGGAGAAGGACATCGCGCGGTACAAGGGTCGGTACGACCGTGGATACGAGGCTATTCGCGCTGCGCGGTTTGCAAGGATGAAAGAGCTGGGCCTCATCCCCGCCACCACCGTCCTATCGCCCGGCGCGGCTGAATGGTCGGCGGTCGAGGATAAGGCATGGGAGGCGCGGTGCATGGAAGTGTACGCGGCGATGATCGACTGCATGGACCAGGGCATCGGACGCGTGGTTGCGCACCTGCAAAGCCGCGGGCAGCTTGACAACACCCTCATTCTCTTCCTCCAGGACAACGGCGGTTGCGCCGAAGGCCAGGGCCGATCGGCCAACGGCCCATCGCCGGCGGATCTGACGCCGATGAAGCCCGATCAGCTTCAGCCCGCGATCTGGCCGCCCATGCAGACGCGTGATGGCCGGTGGGTCCGCACCGGTCCGGGCGTGATGCCCGGTCCGGCCGACACCTACGTTGCCTACGGGCGCGCCTGGGCCAACGTCAGCAATACGCCTTTTCGCGAGTTTAAGCACTGGGTGCACGAGGGGGGCATCAGCACGCCCCTGATCGCCCACTGGCCCGCGGCCATTCCAGCCGAACGCCGGGGCCGACTCGAGTCGCAGCCCGGGCAACTCGTAGACATCATGGCCACCTGCGTGGATGTCGCCGGGGCGGCCTATCCCGAGGAGTGTGGCGGCCGCAAGATCAAGCCCATGGAGGGCGTCAGCCTTCGCCCCGCGTTTGTCGGGAAGGAGATCCCCCGCACCAAACCGCTGGCGTGGGAACATGAGGGCAACCGGGCCATCCGCGAAGGGCGGTGGAAGCTGGTGGCGAAAGAGAACAAGCCTTGGGAACTCTACGACATTCAGACTGACCGATCCGAGCTTCATGACCAGGCGGCCGATCAGCCCGAGCGCGTGAAGGCCATGGCGGAGGCCTGGAATGCCTGGGCCCAGCGGGCTGACGTCCTCCCGCTGGGCGCGTGGCGAGGCGCGAAGGCCGGCAAGGGCAACGAGGCGTTCAGCAAGGAACGCCGCTTTGTTCTTAAGGCGGGCGACCATCTGGATCGGGCTCATTCGCCCGCTATCGCCGGACGGGCATTCACGATCAAGGCCAAGCTCCGGACCGGCGCTGCGACCGAAGGCGTGATTGTTGCTCAGGGCGGCACTGCGTATGGCTATGCGCTGTTCTTGGCAGACGGAAAGCTCGTGTGCACGGTCCGCACCGGACGGAACGTCGCCTCGGCGACCACGTCCGCGGCGGTGGCCGGCGAGCGCGAGGTCACGGCAAAGCTTGATGCCAAAGGTACTTTAACCCTCGCCGTCGATGGCAAGGTTGCCGCCACCGCGACCGCGCGGGGCCTGATCGAGGCCATGCCCGTGGACGGCTTGGATGTCGGCCGCGATACCGCCGGCCCTGTGGGTCCATACCGTGCGCCCAACAGATTCGCGGGCGAAATCGAATCCGTGGTCATTGAATTGGATGGGCCATGAAGTTACTGCAGTTTCTCAGCGTTCTGTGCGCTCTGTGCAGCCAGTCCATCGCCGCCCAGAGGCCCAACATCATCGTCATCCTCACCGATGACATGGGCATCGGCGACGTGGGCTGCTACGGGGGCAAGCAGGCGCCTACGCCGAATATCGATCGGCTTGCCAGGGAAGGGATCCGGTTCGGCCAGTACTACTGCGCATCGCCCATCTGCTCCCCATCGCGGGCGGGGATCATCACCGGGCAGTTTCCCGCCCGCTGGCGCATCACGAGCTTCCTGCAGACCCGTGCCGGCAACCGGGGTTGCGGGCAGGCGGACTATCTTGATCCCAAAGCGCCTTCGCTGCCGCGGGCGCTCAAGGCCGCGGGTTATGCCACAGCGCACTTCGGCAAGTGGCACCTGGGGGGCGGGCGTGATGTGGCCGACGCTCCGGCATTCGCCGCCTATGGCTACGATGAACATGCGGGCACCTACGAAAGCCCTGAGCCGCATCCGGACATCACGGCCACCCCATGGATCTGGTCTGACAAGGATCCGGTCAAGCGGTGGCAGCGCAGCGCCTTTTTCGTGGATCGAACACTCGACTTCCTCAAGCGGCGTTCGGCGCAACCCTGTTTCGTCAACCTCTGGCCCGACGATGTGCATACGCCATGGGTGCCCGGCGCGGAGGCTCCCAAGGGCGACACCGCCAGGAACCTGCGCGGGGTCATGGTTGAGTTCGACCGACAGATCGGACGGCTGATGGACGGCCTGCGCGCCTCGGGGCTGGACGCCAACACATTGGTGATCTTCACCAGCGACAACGGGCCACTCCCCACGTTCAAAGGCAGCCGCACTGCCGGTCTGCGGGGCAGCAAGTTGAGTCTATACGAAGGCGGCATCCGCATGCCGTTCATCGCTCGCTGGCCGGGCCGCGTTCCCGCCGGCCGGGTCGATGAGCAGACGGTTCTCAGCGCCGCCGACCTATTCCCGAGCCTTTGCGCGATTGCCGCAGTCCCACGGCCCCAGGGAGTGGAGTTCGATGGCCAGGACATGGCCGGCGCACTTCTTGGAAAGCCGATCGAGCGCCAGGGCATTCTCTGTTGGGAGTACGGCCGCAACGATGAGTTCTTCAGGTACCCTGCGCCGCCGCGGGACCGCAGCCCAAGCCTGGCCGTGCGGGAGAAGGACTGGAAACTCCTGGTGAATGCAGATGGATCCCATCTGGAGTTGTATGACCTGGCCGTGGATCGGGGCGAAACCGACAATCTCGCTGCCCAGCATCCAGACATCGCGCAACGATTGGCCAATAAAGCCTTTGCGTGGCGCAAGTCATGGCCGTGAGCCGTTTCTCCACCGGGGGGGGGTGGTTCCGGGCGGGCGCGGATCGGCATTGGGGCAGGCACCCGCCTGTTCAGGCGGGGATTTTGTGAAGCTGGGGCTCGGGAACGGATTCGAGGCGAATGGTTCGGGCCTCGACCTTGCGGTAGCCGAGCTGATCAATGACTTCGAGGACTTCGGTCCAGGTGGGGAAGAGCCTCTTATTGACCTTTTTATATGTTTCGATGGCTCGAATGAACTCGAACTGTTCTGGGGTCATCTCGCCCTCTTCGGCGGCCTTTCGGTCGTCGGAACGACGCAGGCCGGGCCCGCGCCGCCGTTCCAGTCCCGTTCGGCGCTCGCTCATCCGTCGTTCGGGGCCGGCGTAACCAGCGTCCTGGCGCGGTTTTTGACGGCGATCCAGGCCGGATCGGCGATCAACGACATCGCGAGCGGTCTGCTCTGGTTCCTGGGGACAGGTCGGGCCATCGTTCATATTGGTCACCTCGAATGGATCATCGTCGGGCGGAACGGGCCTCTTTAGAAAGGGATGGTGCATCACACGATATCGACAAATCAAAAAAAACGGGGCTTACAGGCGGGGTGGATTTGATATAGTCCCGTTTGTCCGGCATATCATGCTAGGATTATTGGCATCCGCCCGGTTCAGCACCCGGTACGCCGGAGCGTGCGGACGAGTGTTCGTGGGTATTCTGACTGAGAAGTGGGTCCACATCTTGTGTAAGGCTGTTGCCTTGGAGGCTATATGAATTTTCTGCGCGATCCCCGTGGTTATATGTCCCGTGCGCGGGGCCGTTCGCTTGTTTCCAAGGGATCAACACGCCACGTTGCGCAGCCCCGCAGGCGCCGGCTCATGGCCGAGCCGCTTGAGCCGAGGCAGTATCTGGCCATCCCCCAGCCGGTGGAGGATGCGACGCTGGGCGTGCTGGCGTCGTTGCGGGACGACGTGCGCAGCGCGATTTACGACAGCCCGCGGATGCAGACGGTGCTGCCGGTGATCGGGGAGAACCTGCGCGAGGGATTGGATATGGTGCAGGTGTTCACCGATGCGCTGTACAACCCGATCAACTCGCTATTCGCCGGTGCGCCGACGGAGACGGACCTGCAGAACGCCCTGGAGGGCATCAACTTCACCAGCGCCGACGGCAATTTGACGGTGACGGTGGACAGCGCCGCCGTCTCCATCGACAACACCGACCCGACGGATCCGACGCTCAAGATAAGCTTTGTCCTGAACGCCACCCACACGACCGAGGATGAGGCCCATTTTGACACGGATTCGCTTGTGCAGGTGGATGGAGCCGAGTTCAACACCAGCGTGAGCCTGCACATGCCGGTGGAGATCAGCATGCCGTACGTTCTGGCCGGCGTGATCCCCACGGAAGAAGTGCTGGTGGACATCAATTCTTCGACGGTGTCGGCCGGCGTCAGCGGCTTTGCGGCCGCCAGCGTGAATATGGGGATGCTGGGGCTGGACCTGGGCTCGGCCGGAATGGGCCTGGATGTCGAGCTGGATGTGGAGTTCGCCGGGGCGGACAGCGATGGCAACCTGACCCTGGCGCAATTGATGGGCGGGACGCTGGGGGCTGGGCTGAACCTGAACATCGTTCAGAGCAGCCTGGATGTGTCGTTGCCGGTGAGCACGACGCTGCCGGGCGTGGCGCTGGGGCCCAGCGCCGAGATCAGTCTGAGCATCCCGGATGTGTTCGCCGGCGGCGCGCCGGCGTGGTCGTTCACGGGCGATCTGGGATCACTGAGCGGATTTGGCAACATGACCGCCGGCGATGTGCAGGGGCTGTTCATGCAGCTCGGGTCGATGCTCGGCAGCTTCGCCGGGCAATTGGACCTGGACGGCGTTCCCTTTGTCGGCGAGAAGATCAGCGACATCATCGACCTGGCGTCGATGATCACCGATTTCGCCACGCAGCTCAGCAACGATGATGGCTTCACCTTCAACACGTTCCAGCAGCTCGCGGGCGAGCTGGCGGGCCTGACCGGGCTGAGCAGCAGCGCGTTGGACCTGCGATATGATGCCGCGGGCAATGCGGTGCTGCTGGATCTGGACCTGAATGAGGCATTCAACGAGACAATCCTGCTGGATTTCACTGAAGATGCCGGCCCGCTGAACATCGCCGGGTATGCCGAGGCGACCTTTGCCGCGACGGTGGATTTCGACCTGTCGGTAGGGTTCGATCTGGATGACCTGCCGGAGATTTCGCCCGGCGTGCCGGATACGCTCTCCAAACGGTTCTTCGTCCCCATCAGCGCGAGCACGGGCGTGAGCGTGTCGGCCAGCATCCAGGCGTCGAACATCGACCTGGGGGCATCGGTGGCGAACATCGGGCTGAGGGTGGTCGATGGCAGCCTGGACTTCGCCATCGGCACGGGCATTCACCTGGTGGACCCCGGCAGCGGGCCCGACGCCGACTCGCGGCTGTACGTCAGTGAAATGGTCGATCCGGCCTATGAGACTTACGATCCGGAAGACCCCGAACCGGACCTGCTGACGCTGGATTCGCCGACGGTGAGCCTGAGCGGCGAGCTGCCGTTGGAGGCGACATCGGCCGACATCAACACGCTGCTGGGCATCAACACCAGCACGCTGGCCAGCCGGCCGGCTTTGGTGGTCAGCCTGGGAACGCCCAACGACATCACGACGGTGCAGGTGCAGGGCGACGCCGAGTTCCAGGCCTTGCTCGACGATTTCGGCGATTTCTCCGATGTGTCGATGTGGCAGGCGGTGCAGCAGGCGGTGAGCTTCCTGAGCTCGGCCGACCTGGAGATTCTCAATGCGCAGATCCCGGTCATCAACAAGTCGATCAACGAGGTGCTGGATTTCGCCAACCAACTCCTGACGAACTTTGGCGATCTGAACACGGATCTGGCGGGGTTGAAGGCGGACATCGAGGCGCAACTGCCGGCGCTGGATGCGGCGGTGGCGGCCGCGGCGGCCGACACGGACCTGGGGGCGACGAACCTGGAGAAGCTGCTGCGGCTGCGCGACCGGATCAACGTGGCGCTGGCGCAGGCGGATCTGTCGGGGCTGCCCGGCGACATGGCGAGCATCGGCAACGAGCTGAGCCGGCTGCTGCCGACGTTTGCGGGGGTGGACGTGGTGTCGTTGACGAACCTGACCGGCACGATCAGCGGGCTGATCCCGACGCTCAACAGCCTTGATGACCGGATCGAGAGCATGTTCGGCCTGCCGGACGGCTCGGTGGCGCTGACCACCGAAGACATTGGTGGCCAGAGGGCCATCAAGCTGCACCTGGTCTGGTCGGTTTCCGACACTGTGGCGGTGCCGCTGGACCTTTCATATGACGGGGCGACGATCCCGATCGAGCTGGACACCGGCGGATCGCTGGATGTGCAGGCGGGGGTTGACCTGACTCTGGACCTGGGATTCAACCTCGAAACGCTGACGCCTTTCCTGTTCGACACGACGAGCGCCACAGCCAGCGCCAGCATCGACACGGCCGTCCCCCTGACGGCGACGGTGACCGTGGGCGGCGTGACCGGCGTGACGCTGGGAGGGGCTTCGCCCAAGTATGGACTGGTTTCGGTCAAGGAGAAGGAACAAACCAATTTCGTGGGCACGGGCGCCCAGACGGTGTTCAACTTCCCGGCGGCGCTGTCGGCGACGCAGCGCGACCTGGCCATCGTGATGGTCAACGGCGCGGTGCAGGAAACGGGCGTGACGGTGGCGACGAACAACGTCACATTCACCTCGGCGCCGGCCAACGGGGCGGCCATCGAGGTGATCTATCCCGGCGCTGGCGGGGCATCCCTCAGCCTGACCCTGAACGATCCATCGCCCGATCCTGATGGCGTGATCTCGTTCGCCGAAGCGCCCAGCGCCCTGTCGTTCAACATCGACGGCATCCTGGAAGCGCGGCTGTCGGTGGATGTGCCGATCGCGATCGACGAGGGCGAGATCCGCGTTTTCGCCGATCTGGACAACCTGGGCGGTCTCTACGTCGGCCTGCCCGATTTCGAGTCGGTCCTCTCGGGCGAGACGCTGGACCTGGCGGCGATGATCGATGCGTTTAATGAACTGCTGGGACTCATTGAAGACGGCTTGGAGTCGGACATCCTGACCAGCCTGCCTTTAATCGGCGACGACCTGGACATCGCGGCGGGTTTCATCGGCGATCTGCACGCGATGACGGCGTCGCTCCAGGCTGCCATCGAGGGGGGCGAGGCCGCCCTGCAGAGCTTCCTGTACACGAACATCGGGTCGATCCTGGCCAAGGCCGACGGATCGATGGCGACCGGGCCGGGCGACATCAACGTGAGCGTCGATTCGGATCGGGTGGAATTGAGGCTGCGCCTCAAGGGCAGCGAGACGCACTCGGTGGACTTCGACCTGGGTCTGGACGCCTTCGTGTTCGAGGTGGCCGCCAACGGGGCGGTTGACCTGTCGCTCAATTATGACATTGATTTGGGCATCGGTTTCAGTCTGACCGAAGGGCTGTACCTGATCACCAACACCAGCGACAGCGACAAGGAGTTCGAGATTGAGGTCGAGGCCGACCTGGCGATGGGCTCGACACTCGATGCGACGATGTTCTTCCTGAAGGTGCAGGCCGAAGAGGTCGCGGATCCGGGCACGCGGCTGTTCGGGCAACTAGGCCTGAATATCGACGATCCGAACAACCATTTGACGCTCTCTGAGATCGGCAGCGGCGGCTTCCTGGCCGATGCCGAGGTGACCATGACCGGCGCCGCCGACATCAACCTGGAACTCAGCGCGCAGGTCGGGTTCGGGCCGGGCATCGACGAGACCATGCCGAAGATCGCGACGGACCTGGTCGTGCACTGGCAATTCCTCGGCAACGATGGGCTGACGGGGCAGATGCCCAGCGTCGCGCTGAACGATGTGCGGCTGGAGCTGGGCACGTTCCTGAGCAACCTGATCGGGCCGATTGTGGAGTCGGTCAACGATTTCCTCGAGCCCATCAAGCCGATCATCGAGTTCCTGCAGACGGAAATCCCGGTGATTTCCGACGTGTCGGAGTTCCTTGGGCAGGGTTCGGTTACGGTGCTGGACGTGATCGGCTTCTTTGCCGACGCCGGCGATTTTGACGCGGTGGTGGATTTCATCGACATGCTCGGCCAGGTGATCGGCGTCATCGACGCGTTCAGCGCCGTCGCCGGCGACTGGGCGAGCACGGGCGAGGTGTTCATCAACTTCGGCGATTTCACGTTCGGCGGCGGCGTCGACCTGCGCGACGCGGGCACCAGCGTCACGCCGGCGTCCGGCTCGCTGGGCGGCGGCAGCGCCGAGTCGGATTTCCGCAGCCACTTCCCGACGGGCGGGGCGTCGGCGGCCGCCGGCGACCCGATCGGCACCGTCCTG
Organism: uncultured Tepidisphaeraceae bacterium; assembly: GCA_964570205.1. GTDB lineage: Bacteria > Planctomycetota > Phycisphaerae > Tepidisphaerales > Tepidisphaeraceae > CAZMXI01. The sequence goes on along the minus strand of CAZMXI010000026.1, from coordinate 19,151 downwards.
GGCGCGATCAGCGACCTGGAACGCGGCGCATCGGACATCGGCATCAAGTTCCCGATCTTCACGGACCCGCTGCGGCTGATCGGCCTGCTGTTCGGCCAGCGCGTGGACCTGGTCACCTGGGACTTCCCGCGGCTGTCGTTCGGCATGAATTACGAGCAGCGGTTCGGGCCGTTGATTCCGCCGATTCCGCTGTTCGCGAAGGTATTCGGCGGTTTCGAGCTGTTCGCCGACTTCGGCATCGGCCTGGACACGCGGGCGTTCGAGAACGGCCTGAACCTGCTGAACGGCTTCTATTTCCGCGACTTCAAGGATGGCAAGGAATCGCCCGAGCTGGGGCTGACGATCGAGTTCGGCGCGGGGGCAGAGTTGAGCGTGATCATAGCCAAGGCTGGTGTCGAGGGCGGCGTGACGGCGAACCTCACCGCCGACTGGAACGACGTGGACGAGGATGGGAAGCTCTATCTGGACGAGCTGGTGGCGCAGTGGAACCGCGGGCCGGAGTGCCTGTTCGATTTCGGCGGGTCGCTGGATGCGTTCCTGCGGTTCTACGTCGAGGTGGGGCTGGACACCTGGTTCGGGTTCATCACGCTGTGGGAGAAGACGATCAACCTGGTCGATGTGACGATCTTCGACTTCAGCTACACCTGCCCGCCGCTGCCGCCTCCCGTGCTGGCGCACATCAGCGACGGCTCGGATGGCTATGGCTCGGGCACGCTGGTGGTGCACGTGGGCGAACACGCCGCGCTGCGCCAGCCGGGCGCCACCGATGAAGATGACAAGGTCGAGCTGGAGAAGGTCTCGGATGGCGGCACGGATTACATTCGCGTCAAGGCCTTCGGGCTCGAGCAGGATTACGCGCTCTCGCAGATCAACGGCATATACATCAACGGCAAGGAGGAATCCGATTCGATCACGGTCTATCCGGAAGTCACCGTGCCGGCGACGATCTACGGCGGCAATGGCTCGGATATGCTCTCGGGCGGCTCGGGCAACGATGAAATTCACGGCGGTGCGGAGGTGGACTGGATCTACGGCAACGCCGGCCGCGACAAGCTCTACGGCGACGACGGCAATGACATCATCTTCGGCGGCGACGGCAGCGACTTCACCATCCAGGGCGGCGCGGGCGACGATCAGCTCTACGGCGAAGGCGGCGATGACTTCATGCAGGGCGGCGCCGGCAACGACCTGATGTACGGCGACGACCAGCCGAAGAACAGCAACTCGCCCCCCACGGGCAGCGGCAACGACACGATGGAGGGCGGCGACGGCAACGACCACATGTTCGGCGCCGGCGGCAACGACAGCGTGAAGGGCGGCGGCGGCCTGGACCTGATCCTGCTCAGTGACGGCAACGACTGGGCCGACGGCGGGGCGGGCGATGATGGCATCCACGGCGGTTATGGCAATGACATCATCTACGGCGGCGATGGCCACGACATCCTCCGTGGCTTCGGCGATGAAACACAGGGCGACCTGACGGACAACGACTTCATCGACGGCGGCGAGGGTTTCGACGACATCGCCGGCCAGAAGGGCAACGACACGCTCATCGGCGGTACGCAGAGCGACCTGCTGCTGGGCGGCCTGGGCGACGACCGCATGTTCGGCGGGTGGGGCGACGACATCCTGCGCGGCGAAGAGGGCAGCGACTATATGGAAGGCGGCCCGGACAACGACGATATCTGCGGCCAGCAGGAAGTAGACATCATCTACGGCGGCACGACGCTGGCGGGGATCGGTTACATCGTGCTGGGTTACGTTGATCCGTACGGCCACGATGGCGGCTTCGAGGCCCCGAGCTGCGATGATCCGGTGCATTTCGTCCCGCCCAAGCTGCTGGAGAACGGCAAGGGCGATGTCTATGGTCAGAAGTACCATGACCTGAACGCCAACGGCACGCACGATCCCGGCGAGCCCGGCCTGCGCGCGTGGGAGATTCTCCTGATTGATTCTGAAGGCATGCTGGTCAGCTCGATGCTGACGACGACGGTTGATCTGGATGAGAACGGCGCGATCGATCCCGAGACGGAAGAGGGCCTGTACTGGTTCGAGGATGTGGCGCCGGGCGAGTACACCCTTGTCGAGGTGCCCCAATACAAGCCCGGGTGGTTCCAGACGCAGCCCAAGAGCAATCCGGTCATGCTGCCGCAGGGCCCGGCCTACTCATACAAGCTCACGATCGAAGAGAACCAGACCTACTACGACTATGACTTCGGTAACGCGAAGCGGGGATCGATCACCGGGCAGAAATTCCTGGACGACAACGCCAACGGCGTGCGCGACGATCGCGAGGTGGGGCTGAACACCTGGACCATCCAGCTTTACAACCTCGACAACGAGCTGGTGGCCGAAACGGAGACGCAGGACATCGACCTTAACGGCGATCAGCAGATCAGCGCTACCACGGAGCGCGGCCGTTATGAGTTCACCGACCTGATGCCGGGCACTTATCGCATCGTCGAGGTCCAGAAGTTCGGCTATGCGCCGACGGCCGCGCCGGGCCTGCTGGCGGTTTCCAGCGGCGGCAAGGTCGAAAATGCCAACTTCGGCAACCGGCCGATGGGCAGCATCGTCGGCCGCAAGTGGCTTGACCTGAACGCCGACCGCGAGATGGGCTCGAGCGAGCCGGGCATGCCGGGCGTCGTGATCTACCTGGACACGAACAACGACGGCACAATAGACGACGGCGAGCCGATGACCGTCACCATGGCCGACAACCCGCTTACCCAGTTTGACGAATCGGGCTGGTACGTCTTCACGCTGTTGGAGGATGACACCTACGTTGTCCGCGAGGTGCCGCCGGCGGGCTATTACCAGACCTACCCGTTTGATAACGCCGGGCATACCGTCATCATCGAGGGCGGCAGCGCGGCAACCGGCCGGAATTTCGGCAACGCCAGGCTGCTGGGCGGCATCGCCGGCGCCAAGTTCCACGACCAGGACGGCGACGGCGTACGTGATTCTCAGGAGCCAGGACTGGCCGGCTGGACCATCTACCTGGATCTGAACCACGACGGCGCCTGGCAGGACAACGAGCCGGCCACCACGACCAGCAAGGATGGCAGCTATCTGTTCGCCGGCTTGGAGCCTGACATCTACACCGTGCGCGAGGTCCAGCGCTTTGGCTGGGCGCAGACCGCGCCCGCGGGCAACGCCCATGTGGTGGAGGCGAAGGGAGGCCAGACTTCCGGCGGCCACGACTTCGGCAATGTTTTTGGCACGATCGTCACCGGCAACGAGTCGGATGATTTCTATGTGATGGTGTCGCCGCAGTCGGTTGGCGCGCCGATCGTCCTGATCTACGCCAACACCGCGCCGGTTGGCAGCCCGATCTTTGCCATGCCCGTCGGGTCGTTCTCGAAACTGATCTTCGACACCAAGGGCGGCAACGACAGCCTGACGGTCGATTACCGCTACGGCAACCCGGTGCCGGCGAATGGCATCGACTACGACGGAGGCTCCAGTTTCGACAAGCTTCGCCTCATCGGCACCGGCGGCGACGACGTCGTCGAGTTCGGTTCGGATTACGCCGTCTGGCGCTCCAACTTTGGGCGGATCGGCTTTGTCCATCTGGAGTACGAGGTTGTTGATGCGCTGGAAGGCAATGACACGATGCACATCGAGGATACCGTGCCCGTCAGCCCGATTCTGCACGGCAACACGGGCGATAACGCCATCCTCGTGCATGCCGGTCGGTTTACGCTGGTCGACGATGGCATGCTGGGCAGCACCGGCATGCAGGTGGACTCCGGCGCCCTGGTCGAGGTCGCCACGTCCGCGCATCTGGACTGGGCGCACGTGCAGAGCCTGGCGAACCTGAACATCCTCGAAGGCGCTGACAAGACGCTGCGCCTCGGCAGTCTGACTTACGGGCCCCAGTGGATGCTCGATCTGGTCGACAACACGCTGATCGTGGATGCGCCCACCACTCAGGATGCACATGGCATTCTCATTGCCCTGTCGCAGGAAATCCGCAATGCCCGCCACGGCGGATTGTGGGATGGCTATGGCCTGACCAGTTCCAAGGCCAGGCCGCCGCAGACATCCAAGGGCGTGGGCATCGCGTGGGGCGCTGATGGAGTTGTGCCGGGACTGGCCCCGAGCAGTGTCATGGCCCGCGCTTCATGGGATGGCGACAGCAACCTCGACCGGAAGGTCGACACGGCTGATTTCGCGAACCTGGCCAAAGGTTATGTGGACTACGTCCATCATCGCGACGATCCCGGATTCGAAACCCGTTACACCAAAGGCGACTTCACCCTAGACAACGCCGTCAACACCAGTGACTTCGCCATGTTGTCCAAGGGATATGTCGCGTATGTGATCGACCGGAACCAGGGCGGCGGCGCCGCTCTGGCCCTGACCGGCACGATCAGCGGCCGGTCCTGGACCGACTGGAACAACAACGGCGTGTTCAATGCCGGCGAAGGTCTGGCGGGAGTCACCGTTTACGTCGACCTCGACGGCGACGGCAAACTGGGGCGCGACGAGCCCTCCGTCCTGACTGTCGCCGACAACTCCAGCACCCGTCCCGACGAATCGGGCATGTACTTCTTCGGACAGGTGCCGGATGGAACCTATATCGTGCGCGAGGTGATTCCTGCGGGCATGAAGCTCATCGATCCCGCCGACAACGCGAATACCGTCGTCATCAAAGGCGGTTCGGATGCCGTCGGGCAGGACTTCCTGCACGAAGGCAAGGGCGGCACGATCAGCGGCACCAAGTGGCTTGACAAGAACGGCGATCAGGAACGGTCGTCCGGAGAGCCCGGCCTGGCCGGCGTCGTCATCTTCATCGATGCCAACAACAACAACGAACTCGATGAGGACGAGCGATGGACCACCACCGCCCAGGACAACCCCGCCACGCCCACGGTCGACGAGGCCGGCATGTACAGCTTCACCGGCCTTCCGCCGGGCGGCTACCTGCTCCGCGAGATCGTCCCCGACGGCTATGTGCAGACACTGCCCGATGGCAACCTCTGGCAGGTCGGCGTCGAGCCGGGACAAACCACCTCGGGCTGGAACTTCGGCAATCGAATGAACCCCGCGATTTTTGGCGGCGTCAAGTTTGTTGATTATGACGGCGACAGCGTCCGCGGGCCCAACGAGCCGACCATGCCGGGCGTCACCATCTACATCGATCAGGACGACGACGGCCAATTCGACGAGGGCGAGCCGTTCCGCGTCACGATGCAGGACAACCCCCTCACCGACATCAACGAACGCGGCTGGTACTGGTTCGACGATCTGCCGGCCGGATTCTACATCATCCGCGAGGTGGTGCCCGCCGGTTACGAGCAGACCGGCCCGCGCATGGGCTTCTGGGCGGTCGAAGTGGCCGCCGGCCAGCCCATCTCAACGCTCGACTTCGGCAATCGCCCCAAGGGCGGCGAAATCCATGGCATCAAGTGGAGGGACATCGATGGCGACGGCGTCCGCGATCCCAACGAACCCGGCGTGGCCGGCGTCATCATCTACCTCGACCTGAACGATGACGGCAAACGCGGCGATGGCGAGCCGTTCGTGCTCACCATGCAGGACAACCCCGACACGGCCATCGACGAAACCGGCCGATACAGCTTCGTTGATCTGCCGCCGGATGGCTACTATATCCGCGAGGACTACACCGGCCTCGAGGAACTGACCACGCCGGAGGAGGGATTCTATTACTTCCGCCTCAGCTATGGTCAGGTTGAAACCGGCGTGGATTTCGGCAATTACCTGCCGCCGGGCGATGTGCGCGGCATCAAGTGGCTTGATCTCGACGCCGACCGCGTGCGCGACGACAGCGAGCCCGGCTTGCCGGGCGTCACCATCTACGCCGATCTGAACAACAACGGCAAGCTCGATCCGGGCGAGCCGTGGACCGTCACGCAGGCCGACAATCCGGCCACGCCCAATGTCAACGAGGCGGGAACCTATGTCCTGCCCGATGTGCCCGCCGGAGACGTCGTCATCCGCGAGGTGTTGCCCACCGGTCACGGCGAATCCTATCCGGGTCCGCGCCTGGTTGGGGCGAACATGGAAGGCACCATGTTCGACCTGAACATGTTCACCGGCGCCGCCGGCAATGCCCGCGCCACCGAAACCGGCATCGTCGGCATGACCATCGCTCCCGTCACCGGCCGGGCTTACGCCCTGACCAAGGCCGGCGACCTGGTCCTCGTTGATCCCAACAACAACCCCGGCAGCACGCTTGTCATCGGAAACGTCGGCCAGGCCATCACCGAAGGCGACATCGATTTCGATCCCACCACCGGCCGGCTCTACGGCCTATACGGTCCGAACCGCGAGCTGTTCATCATTGATCCGACCACCGCCAAGGCCAATGTTGTGGGCAACCTCGCCGCCGGGCTGGGCGATGTCTCGGCCATGGCGTTCGATGCGGCCGGTACCCTCTATGTCTACGACAGCGCGGCTCGCCGCCTCGCCGTGATCAACAAGGCCAATGCCGCCACCATCAGCACCACCACCATCAGTGGCGACGTTCCCACGGGTGGCGTGGCCGGCATGGACTTCGATCCCCTCACCCAGGTGCTGTATGTCGCGGTCGGCAATACGATTGGCGCATCGCCCCTGCTCTTCACCGTCAACAAGTCCACGGGCGCTGCCCTGCCAATCGGCCCGACCACCGGCGCCAGCCTGTCCGCGCTCATGCTCGTCGATGCGAACGGCCAGCTCGTCAACGTCTATCCCGGCCGCGGCGCCAGCGCCAACTTCGGCAACTTCGAGGCCGAGCTGCTGCCCGACGGCAATGACACCATTCGCGGCGGCGCCGCCAACGACCGGATCTTCGGCGACAACGGCACCGGATTCGGCCCTCTCATCATCACCACCGGTGGCGATGACTGGATTTATGGCGACAACGGCGAGGATGAAATCCATGGCCAGGAGGAGGATGATCACCTCTTCGGCGGCAACGAGAATGACCGCATCTGGGGCGAGGATGGCGCTGATGTGCTCGCCGGCCAGTTGGGCGAAGACCTGCTCGAAGGCGGCTTCGGCGATGACACCTATGTGTTTGGCGACAATCCGATTCTGGAAACCGATACCATTAATGAACTGGTCGGCGAGGGCAGCGACACCATCGATATGAGCGATGTTGCCGCGTCTCCCGTCAAGTTCGACCTCCGCATCGCCAACGCCGAGCGCGCCACCAATGTGGGCGTCAACCTCGCCAACGGCTTCGGCGGCGACGGTTCGGCCAACATGGAGAACGTCATCGGCAGCCACACCCGCGTCAATGAGCTGTTCGGCAACGACGCCGTGAACAGCCTGACCGGCGGCACCCAGAACGACTCCATTGTCGGCAACGCCGGCAACGATTTCCTGTTCGGCCGCGAGGGCAACGACCTGTTCACCCTCCCCACCGGCGGCAATGACTTCGTCTACGGCGATGCCGGCACGCAGGACCGTATGGACTACTCGGCGGCGCCCGGGCCTGTCTTCGTGAATGCCGGAAATCGTACAGCCACAGGTGTGGCCGGCTTCTATGATGTCGAGATCATCACCGGCAGTGCCCACGACGACCTGTTCATTGGGCCCGACGTGATGACCCAGTGGAACATCACCGGTCCGAACCAGGGCACCATCGACAAGCCCAGTACGATTCAGTTTGAGGGCTTCGAGAACCTCCAGGGCGGCTCGAGCATCGACATCTTCACCTTCGCCGACGGTCAGGGCCTCACCGGCACGATCGACGGCGGCGGCAACATCGACTACCTTGACTACCGCCCGTATACCACGAGCGTCCAGGTTGACCTCGCCGCCGGTACGGCGACCGGCACCGGCGGCATCATGAACATCGAGGCGGCGTTCGGCGGCCAGGCCGACGATCTGCTGGTCGGCGACGCCAACCTCAACGGCTTCTCCGGCGAGGGTGGCAATGACACGATCCTCGGCGGCGATTCCGGCGATGTGCTGCTCGGCGGCCCGGGCGACGACTCCATCGAGGGCGGCCTGGGCAATGACGCCATTCGCGGCGGCGAAGGCAATGACCAGATCCTCGCCGGCGACGGCAACGATACGGTCTGGGGTGATGCCGGCGATGACACCATCGTTGCCGATCTCGGTGATGACAGCGTCCTCGGCGGCGCCGGCGTGGATGAGATTTCCGGCGGCGACGGCAACGACATCCTCTTGGGCGAGGCCGACAACGATGTGATCGACGGCGGCCTCGGCAATGACTCCATCACCGGAGGCGCGGGTGACGACAAGACCGCCGGCGGCGATGGCGATGATGTCTTCATCAAGCAGGATGCGGATGGCGCGGACGCCGACGAGATCGTCGAGGTCGCTGGCGGCGGCAACGATACGCTCGACTACACCCAGATGACCACGGGTGTGACGGTTAATGTCCAGGCCAATGCCGCCACCGGCGTGACGACGCTTGGCGGCATCGAGACCATCCTTGGCTCGGCCGCGGCCGATACGCTGATTGGCGCTGACGCCCCCAACACGTGGTCCATTGTCGGCCCGGACCGCGGCTCGCTCAACGTCACCCTCTTCTTCGACGGCTTCGAGAACCTCGTGGGCGGCAGCGACATCGACGAGTTCATTCTCAATGCCGGAGGTTCTATCAGCGGATCGATCGACGGCATGGCCGGCGCGGATCGCCTCAACTACGCGCCTCGCGCGGCCGCTGTCGCCGTGTCGCTGGGAACTTCCACCGCCACTGATGTGGCCGCGTTCGCGGGCATCGAGGCGTTCATCGGCTCGGCCGCCCCGGACAGCCTCCAGGGCCCGAATGCCGCGAACACCTGGAGCATCTCCGGCGCCAACACCGGCAACGTGGGCGGCGCCGGCTGGTCATCGTTCGAGAACCTAATCGGCGGAACGCTCTCGGACACTTTCGTCTTTGCCGATGCTGCCGGCGTCTCCGGCATCATCAACGGTGGCGGCAACACCGACACGCTCGATTACGCCGCGTACACGACCGCCATCACCGTCAATCTCGCTTCTGGCGCGGCCACCGGTACGGGTGGCGTGTTGTCGATCGAGCGATTCATCGGCGGATCGGCCTCTGACACGCTCATCGGGCCCAATGCCCTTAACCAATGGCACGTCACCGGCAACAACGCCGGCGATGTCAGCGGCACGACGTTCTTCAACTCCTTTGAGAACCTCACCGGCAATGCCAACAGCGACTGGTATGTGCCGTCGGCCGGCATGGGCATCAGCGGCACCTTTGACGGCGGCGGCGGAACCAATACCCTTGAGTACATTGCCTACGCCACCGCGGTCACCGTCAACCTGCCGTTGAACACCGCCACGAACGTCGGTTCCGTGCTGAACATTCAGTACGTCACCGGCGGCAGCGGCAACGACATCCTCATCGGCAACGGTGCGGCCAACCGCCTCCAGGGCGCTGGCGGCAACGATGTCCTTGTCGGCAACGCCGGAGTTGACACCGTCAACGGCGGCGCCGGCCAGGATCTGCTCATCGGCGGCACCGGCGCTGATCAGCTCATCGGCGGCACCGGCGAGGATATCCTCATCGGCGGCACCACCAGCCACGATGCCAACATCGCCAACCTGACCAACATCATCGGCCGCTGGAGCAACCTTGCCAATTCCTACGCGGCCCGCATCACCAACCTTAAGACCGTCGCCCCGACGCTCGCGCCGGCCGTCACGGTCTTCAACGATGGCGTTGCCGATTCGCTCAGTGGCCAGGGTGACCTCGACTGGTTCCTCGGCCAGGCCGCCGACACCCGCGACTCTGTCGTCGGCGAAACGGTTGATCTGTTCTGAGGCCGAAAACACCGCAGGACTTGCCCGGCCGGGCCGAAATCACCAATTCGGCCCGGCCGGCTCCTCCTCGCCCTAACGCCCTTGGTTCCGCTCGCTTCCTGACGCAATCAGACTTGGTTTGACGCATTCGCCTCCGTCGGCTAGTGTTATGCACCGCAACAGGAGAGGTGGCGGAGCGGCTGAACGCGCCGGTTTCGAAAACCGGTTGGCCCGCAAGGGTCACGGGGGTTCGAATCCCCCCCTCTCCGCTTTCGCGAGAACCGGACAGTTTCATCCGGCCAAGCCGCGCCCGCATCGGGCGCGGCTTTTTCGTGAGCGGTGAGAAACCGTTGCTGGGCAACGAGTTCCCACGCCCCACGGGGCGAAAACCGCAGCTCTCGATTCGCCAGGATGAAGTTCGAACCGGCCTCTCTCAGGAAATCACGTCTTTCCTCGTCCGTTCCGCTTTCAGCCAGGATTTCGGCCTGTTTTACGGCCCTGGCAAAGGAAACGGCTGGTTCGAACGCAAGTGATCGGTTCTGCCCGAAGGCGGCGAGGGTGGATTCGAGTTCCAGCTTCTTCTCGACCAATTGGTTCTTGGTGCGTCTGAATTCCTCGACCGTGAGGATCTGGTCCAGGTAGGCCGACGTGAGGCGGTCGATCTCCTGCTCGGCTTGGTGCCATCCTCCGTCGCGCCCATCAGCACCAGTACGCAGGGCCGATCATCCGTCAGGCGGACGTTGAAGTAGATGCCGTCGACCCATACGTACACGTAGCGTTTGCCTTCCAGCGAGCGACGGGAAAAGTCCTGGTGCTGGACCTGCCAGATCTCCTTGAGGCGGACCACGGTGGTGGCGCTGAGGCCCGAGCCGTCGTGGCCGAGGTGAGCCAAGGCCTCGGGGAAGTCGCTGGTGGAGATGCCTTTCAGGTACAGCCACGGCACCAGCTCCTCGATGGCCTTGGTCTTGCGCAGATACGGCGGAAGGATCTTGGAGGTGAAGCGGAACCGCTGGCCGTTCTCATCGACCCGTTTGTCGTTCACCCGCGGATGCTGGAGGCGGCCTTCAGCAGCTGGGGAATCGAGCACCTGTTCCGCGTGGCCAAGACGGAGACCGGGCTGGGGCATTATGAGGGCCGACGTTATCGAGGTTTGATGCGGCACATGACGCTGTGTCAGTTGATGCTGCTGTTCCTGGCCGAGCAGACCGAGCGGCTTCGGGGGGGAGAAGACCACAGTTGACGAAGGAGCAGGTGGCGCGGGCGCTGAATGCGGTGTGTCAGCGGTGGATGCGGCGTAAGCGGGGCGCGGACCTCCTCGCCTACACGGCCGACGTGATTCAACATCATCAGCACCGCAATGCCGCGGCTATGCGATCACGCGGAAAACTCGGAGCGAAGCTTGCGCTGTAGTGTTAGTCGAACGTCCTCACGTACAGCAGAAGGTCTTCTCCCCGCATCACATCCCTCAGCGTGCCCACGTGGTGAAACCCTGTGGCTGACAGAAACGCCCTTCCACCGATCTCCTGTTTCTGCGCCACCGCCAGCCACATCCGCCTCAGCTTCTTCCGCCGCCGTGCGAAGTGCGACTTGGCTTCGCCCACCACCCGCTTCAGCAGCAGCCCACCCATGCCTTGTCTCCGCAGCTTCGGATCGACGCTGAACGCCAGCACCTGCGCCACCCCTTCGGCCGCCGGGCCCGTCTGGCACCACAACGCCCGCCCCAGGATCCGCCGGCCCATCGCCAGCTCCACCCCCCGGGGCTCGACCGTCTCCGCCTTCTTGCGTTTTGCCTTCGCCGCGCGCTTTGCCATCGCTCTCTCCATCTCCACCACTGGCCGCGGACAACTGACCGCGGACCCCCTCAATCCTTCTGCTTCACGCCCAGTTCCTTGGCGATCTCGCTCTCAAGCTGATCCAGCTTGCCCAGTTCAGTCTTCTCCGCCGCCACCATGTCGGCCTGGATCAGCCGGTCGATCTCATCATCGGTGACGATGTCCTCGCGGGCGTTGGTCACGCCGGCCGCGGCGCTCTGCTCCATCGAATCCAGGAAGATCTCCATTCGCTCTTCCATGCTCCCGGCCTGCGCCACGGCCTTCTCCCACTGCGCCTGCGTGCGCGTCAGGTCCATCTCGCCGAAGATACGTCCGATCTCGCCCGCCATCACGGTCATCGACTCTGCGAACGTGCGCGACGCCTCGGCCTGCTGGTGGATCAGCATCGCGTTCTTGATCGCCAGCAACTGCCGCTCCAGCATCTTCTTCACCGCCGCCGTCTTCTTCAGCGCGCTTCGGATGAAGATGTACTGCCCCTGGTCGCCGATCTTCCTGGCGTGCTGGGCATTCTTGATGAAGTCATCCTGAAACTTCTCCTGCTGCTTGATCGAGCGCTCGATCGACCGGATCCCCTGCCGGATCCGCATCTCCCGCTCAATCCGCCGCTCCTCTTTGCTCTTGAACAGACCCATAAACCGCCTCGATATGCTCTCTGTAGGGGCGGGGTCTCCCCGCCCGTCATTGCCGATGCGCGCTACCCCTGCTCGTTCTCCGCCGTTCGTCGCCTGATCGCCTTGTCGGCTTCCTCAAATCCCTCTTCCTGCTTGATGGCTCCACGGTCCATGTCGTTCCAGATGTTCATGATCTCCGTGCCGGCCTCCTTCAGCGTCGTCCCTGCCAGCGCATCCTTGTCCGCCTGCGCGCCCAGCTCCAGCACCTGGTCGAGGCGCTCCTGGTACATCTCCACGCTCACCGCGTCATCCTCGATCCACTGGCTGATCCGCGCCACATCCTTGTCCGTCACGTTCAGCCGCCCGAGCACGCGCCCCTTCTCCTGGTTCTCCTTGACCATGCGCAGCCGGCCAACCGTCATCAGCTCCTTGGTCCGCAGGTTCACCTCGCGCGAAACCATGAGCTGCTCCTGGCTTTTCATTTCGAACTGAAGCGCCAGGCTCTTGCGCAGCTCCGGCGACTTCTGCGCAGCGCCCTGCTCGAAGATCTTCTTCTTGTCGGCCGCGATCTGCTCGATCTTCTTGAACAGCCGGTCGCGATGCTTCTCCAGCAGAATCTCCTCCCGCCTCAGCTCCTGCCGGTTCAGCTCGCTGAGCGTCTTCCGCGTCCCGAATATCTTGTCAATCAGCGCCATAAGTCGCTTTCCACTTCGTTCGGAGTTCAAGCCTCAGCTTGCAGGTCCATGGAATTCCAGGCTTGGACTCCCACCTCGAGCTACCCCGGCTCCGCCTCTCTCCTCGGCCTTTCCGGCCGCTCGGGCAGCGGCGGCGGCTCGGCCGCCTCGCGCCGCTCGGCACGCTTTTCGGCCGCTGGCGCGGTCGCCTTGGGCGCTGCCTCGGGCATCAGCGGCTCCGCGGCCGCCGCTTCCCGCTCCAGCTCCTCGTACAGGGCCTGCTCCTCCTCGCTCAATCCGCCCGCGGTCGTCGTTGCGCCGATCGACGCCGCCAGCTCGCCGTCCGCCTGCAACTGCGCCAACGTCTCCTCGGCGGCTGCCGCGTCGTTGGCCAGTTCCTCCGAATCCGGCAGTTGCGCGCTGTCCCCCTGCTGCACCAGCTCCAGGTTGTGCAGGTGCGTGCTGATGATGTTCACCTGCTGGTTCAGCACCCCCAGGAGCTGCTGCCGCCTCTCCAGGTCCTTGCGAAGCTGCAGGAGCTGGCTGGTGATCCGTCGCTTGGTCAGGTTGCTGGTCGTGCCCTTGAACTGCTCGCGCAGGTCGGCCTCTTTCTGCTCCAGCACCCCCATTTCCTCGAATGATTTGTCCCGCTGAAGGCTCAGCGCCGCCCGGCGCTCCGACAGCATCGCGATCTTCCGCTGGTTGTCGGCCTTGCCCGAAAACAGCGCCCTGATTCGTTGGATGAATGGCATCTGAACTCCTCCGGCCTCCGCCGACGGCGCTGGGCCCGTGCCTTCCCGGAACAGCACCACGTGCCCCCCGAGCCGCTTGGCCACCAGCCCGGGGTTCTCGCCCGCGTACGATTTCAGCTCCGTCTCCACCAGCCACGGCGGCAACTGCGTTCTGGCCGAGATCCGCTCGGCCCCCAGCCCGCCGCTCAGCAGCTCCGCCCGGTCTTCCTCGATGACCTCCCGGATGCGCCTTCGCTTGTCCGCCTCCAGCTCCGGGTCCAGCAGGTCGCTCAGCGCCCCGGTTTCCGCCGGCGCTCGCACCAGCCACCCGCCCGCCTCGTTCGGCTCCGCCAGCACCACCGTCCGCCGGTTCGTCCGCTCGACCAAATCCCGCGCCTCCGGCTCGAATCCGCTTGTCGATACCACCACCACGGTAGTCGGCGCATCGCCCGTTTCCTTGCCGCCAAACTGCGCCAGCGCGCCCCGCACATCCTCGCGCGTCAGCTTCGCCGGGGCCCTCCCCTCGATCAGCTCCCGCGTCGGCGACAGGCACACCAACCGCACCCGGCCAACCGTCTTGCGCAGAAAGAACCACCACGGCCGGCTCAACGACACCGTCAGCATCTGCCCCACCGGCATCTTCCCCTGCAGTTCTCGGTCGTACACCCCCGATTCGGCCATCCGCCGGATCAGTTCGACCTCGCGGTCCTCTTTGACCACGTCCCGCCGCAGCGACACCACCGGCCGGCGACCGTCCAGCGTGTCCACACGCAATCGGTCATCCGACAGCAGCCGCTCGACATGATCGACGTACTGCCTCTCCCTCTCGCGGTAAATGGATGGATCGGCGCTGTTGCTCATGCGCTCCCGCCAATTCTACTCCGCATCCGGCCTCCCTGGCGGCTCCGTGCGCCGCAGCCGGACGACCAGAAATGCCGTCGCCACGATCGCCCACGCCCACCCCGTGGTCGCCAGTATCATGTATATCACCCGCATGACGCCGACCGATTGTTCGCTTCCATCGCCCTTTTTCAAGACCGGCGGCGGGATCACCCCCTCGTCTCACCAACCGCGATAGCCCCTCAGCAGCTCCCGCCCGCACCGACGGCAGAACCGCGCCGATGATGGGTTCAACGCCTGGCACCGATCCCGCGGGCACACCACCGTTCCCTCGTACTCGCGTCGCGCCGTCATTCCGCCGATGCCCAGCAACGACAGGATGCCGCGCCCGATCAGCCGCAGCGCCATCGCCACCAGCCAGACCGCGAACACCACGGCCGTGATCACGATCACGCCCATGAAGACAACGACGATGGTCAGTGACTCCGACATGGCTCTGTCCCGCCTGGTCCCGCTGTATCCCGACTCATCCCGTCACCTCACGCCTGCCGCACAAACCCTCCCTCAGCCCCCACCGCCGCCCCGCAGAAAATGCAGTACCGATCCGTCGGCTCCGGATAAGCCCCGCACTGCGGGCAGCGCAATACCCACTCCACAAGCTGTGCCCCGCAGAACATGCAGAACTGGTCGCCCGATCCAACCTGCCTCTGGCAGTTCGGGCAGCTCTTCAACGCCGCCACGGGAACCGCATGGCCGGTATCCCAGGGCAGCGGCGGCGGAACCATCGCCATCGGCGCCAGTGCCGCCGCGAACTCCTCGGCCGATGTGAACCGCTTCTCCAGCCTCGCATACGACCGCCTGAACGCTTCATCCAGGTGCTGCGGGCAACCCTTGTTCATGTCGCTGGGCACGTCCGTGCCCGCCGGCTTCTCACCGGTCAGCATCTCGTACAGCATCACGCCGCAGGCGTATAGATCGGCCCGGGCGTCCACATCCTCGCCCGTCCGCTGTTCCGGCGCCATATAGTCCAGCGTCCCCGCGATCCTCTTCGCTTCGTCGCCGCCCACCGACACCGACAATGCGATGGACTCCCCCACGCTGATCGTCGCCGCCTTGCCCAGCCCGAAATCCGTCACCTTCACCACGCCCTCCACACCATATCCTTCCTGGCCGGCGCGCTCGTGGATCAGGATGTTCTCCGGCTTGATGTCACGGTGCACCAGTCCCTGGCTGTGGGCGTAGGACAGCCCCGCCAGCACCTGCCGCAGCACCGCTACCGCGTCGTCCGCGCTCAATCGCCGCTGCTCGATCAGCGGCCGCAGGCTCGTTCCTGGCACGTATTCCATCACCAGGTAGGGGGGGTCGGCATACGGATCGAATCCGATCGCCCGT